>JBBRIE010000140.1:0-7542 GCA_038221545.1 Lysobacterales bacterium | reverse complement strand
GCCGCATCGTCGCTTGTCAGCCGGCGATGATAGGCGGACATCAGATCGTGCCGTTCAACGCTCGGGATCGCCGCGAGGTAGTGCTCCCACGCATCGGGGTACAGCCGCGACGCACCTTGCTGGTAGAACCACTCGAGCTCCCAGCGCCGCAGCATGAAGATGCCGCGCAGCACCAGTTCGGTGACGCGCGAGGGGTGGGCCTGGGCATAGGCGAGCGCCAGCGTCGAGCCCCAGGAACCTCCGAACACCTGCCAGCGTTCAATTTCGAGATGCCGGCGCAAAGCTTCGATGTCGCTGACCAGGTGCCAGGTGGTGTTGTCCACAAGATCCGCGTGCGGCGTCGACCGCCCGGCCCCGCGCTGGTCGAACAGTACGATCCGGTAGCGCGCCGGGTCGTGAAATCGCCGCATTTTCGGGCTGCAACCCGCGCCCGGCCCGCCATGCAGGATGACTACCGGCTTGCCGGCAGGATTGCCGCATTGCTCGAAATGCAGCGTGTGCCTCGCGTCGACGGCAAGGGTTCCACTCGAGAATGGCTCGACTTCCGGGTAGAGCAGGCGTCGCGTCGAGTTCATCCCGTGAATTCGCTCATTTGACGTAGTTGGAGGCCAGCGTGTGCAGGTGCAGCCGCTCCGCATCACGCAGGAAAGGGGCGAGCAGCATCATCACCTGGTAGATGCCGCGGGTCAGGTCCGTCGCCTCGCGCTCCATGTGCCCGCCCAGCACTGCGTTGTAGCTCATCCAGAAACTCGTCACGAGCAGGATGTTGTGCGCCGTCGCCTCGATCTCCGCGCGGGAAGCGCGCATCTCGCCGCCGGCGGCCAGCCCGCGCAGGACCGCCTCGGCGTTCGCGGTCGCCCGCTTGAGGATCCGCGAGAAATGCAGCCGCAGCTTCCTGTTGCGGCTGGTGATGTCGACGAGGTCGCGATAGATGAAGCGGAAATCCCACATGCACTCGAACGCGACGTGCAACTGGAGCCAGATGTCCTCGAGTGTGGGGAGGCGATCGTCGGGCAGTACCAG
This sequence comes from Lysobacterales bacterium, assembly GCA_038221545.1. Classification (GTDB taxonomy): domain Bacteria; phylum Pseudomonadota; class Gammaproteobacteria; order Xanthomonadales; family Ahniellaceae; genus JBBQNY01. The sequence continues at coordinate 6,519 of JBBRIE010000140.1, read as the reverse complement.
CGCTTCCTCGATGCGCACTTCGTAGCGCGCAAACAGGTGCTCGAGGATGTCGTCCTTGTTGCGGAAGTGGTAGTAGAGGTTGCCCGGACTGATGTCGAGTTCGTCGGCGATGTGGTTCGTCGTGACGTTTGGTTCGCCGCGCGCGTTGAACATGCCAAGGCTGGCATCGAGGATACGCTCGCGCGTGTTGCTGGCCATGCCCGGGGGCGCGCGTCAGCGCGTCAGCGCGCCAGCTTCGCCACGAGATCCACGTACTGCTGCCGGGCGGCGTCCTGCGGAGTGCCCTTGAGCTTCTCCCATGCGTCGTATTTAGCGCCGCCCTTGAAGTCGAAGAAGCCAGGCCTGTCGCCGGTGACGTCGCCCTCGCTGCCCTGCTTGTAAAGCGCGTACAGGCGCAGAAGGACGCTGTCGTCGGGACGCTCGGTGAGGGACTTGACCTCCGCCTGTGCCCGTTCGAACCGCTTGCCTAGATCGCTCATGCTCGTGCTCCGCTGCGGAATCGCCATTAGGCCGAAGCGGGCCCTGCCGGTCAACGGCTGTCGCGTTCTAGGCAAACGGCACTTTGCTGGTTATCGTGCGGCGACTGGCGCAGGGGGCGTCGTCACGTCGCGCGGACTAGACATGAGCTACTTCATCACCGGAGGCACCGGCTTCATCGGTCGACACCTGATCGAGCGGTTGCTCGCGCGGCCCGGCAAGATCCACGTGCTCGTGCGCAAGGGCTCGGAGGCGAAATTCGAAGATCTGGCGGTGCGCACCGGGGCGGCCAAAGGTCGGCTGGTCAAGGTCACGGGTGACCTGGCCAAGCCGAAGCTCGGGTTGTCCACGACCGCGATCGCCGCGCTTCGCGGCAAGGTCAAGCACTTCTTCCACCTGGCCGCGATCTACGACCTGACCGCCGATGCCGATTCGCAGCAGGATGCCAACGTCGGCGGAACGCAGCGCGCGCTGGACCTCGCGACGGCGATCAACGCGGGGACCTTCCACCACGTGAGTTCCATCGCGGCGGCCGGTCTGTATCCGGGCGTATTCAAGGAAGACATGTTCTCGGAGGCCGAAGGCCTCGACGACCCCTACTTCCGCACCAAGCACGATTCCGAGGGGCTGGTTCGCGCGCAGAAGAAAATACCGTTCCGGATCTACCGGCCCGCGATCGTCGTCGGCGATTCGCGAACCGGAGAAATCGACAAGATCGACGGTCCGTACTTCTTCTTCCGCCTGATCAAGAAGACCCGCGAGCTGCTGCCACAGTGGATGCCGACCATCGGCATCGAGGGCAGTCGCATCAACCTCGTGCCGGTGGATTTCGTCGCGGCTGCGATGGACCACATCGCGCACAAGCGCGGGCTCGACGGGCACACCTTCCACCTGACCGACCCGTCGCCCCAGCGCGTGGGCGAGGTACTCAACACCTTCGCGCGCGCGGCGCACGCGCCGGAAATGACCATGCGCGTGGACGCCCGCATGTTCGCCTTCGTGCCGCCGGCGGTCCGCGGCATCATCGGCAACCTGCCGCCGATCAAGCGCTTCACGCGCATGGTGATGAAGGATCTCGGCATCCCGCGCGAAGTGCTCAAGTACATCAGCTACCCGACACGGTTCGACACCCGCGAGGCGGAACGGGCCCTCAAGGGAAGTGGCATCGCCGTTCCGCCACTCGAGACGTATGCCTGGAAATTGTGGGACTACTGGGAGCGCCACCTCGATCCGGACCTGTTCCTCGACCATTCGCTGAGCGGTCGCATCAAGGGCAAGCTGGTGTTGATCACGGGCGGCTCATCGGGTATCGGTCGCGCCGCCGCCATCAAGATCGCCGCGGCCGGCGCGCGTACGATCATCGTTGCGCGCAAGCAGGACGAACTGGACAGTGCGCGCGCCGAGATCGAGGCAGCCGGAGGCATCTGCCACACCTACAGCGCCGATATCGCGGAGATCGAAGAGTGCGACAAGCTGGTCGCGCGCGTGCTGGCCGAACACGGTCCGCTCGACATCCTCGTCAACAACGCGGGCCGCTCGATACGCCGCTCGGTCGCGCTGTCCTACGACCGCTTCCACGACTTCGAGCGCACCATGCAGCTCAACTATTTCGGGGCGCTTCGGCTCATCCTGGGCTTCCTGCCGGCGATGACGGAGCGTCGGCGCGGCCACATCATCAACATCTCGTCAATCGGCGTGCTGGCGAATTCACCGCGCTTTTCGGCTTACGTCGCGTCCAAGTCCGCGCTGGACGCGTTCTCGAATTGCGCGCAGGGCGAGTTCTCGGACCTCGGTATCGCATTTACCACGGTCAACATGCCGCTCGTACGCACCGCGATGATCGGGCCGACCAAGATGTACGACAGCGTCCCGACGCTTTCGCCCGAAGAGGCGGCCGACATGATCGTGACTGCGATCATCAAGCGGCCGAGCCGCATTGCCACCCGTCTCGGCGTGTTTTCGTCGGTGCTGAATGCGGTGGCACCCAAGGCCTACGAGGTGGTCATGAACACCGCCTACAACCTGTTCCCGGATTCGGCCGCGGCAAAAGGCATCAAGGGGAGGGACGAGAAGCCATCGAACGAGCAGGTGGCGTTCGCGTCCCTCATGCGCGGAGTGCACTGGTAACGGTCAGCGATCCAGCTTGCGAAGTTCGCCGACCTCGACCTTGCCGGTCGGCAGCCAGGCTTCATCGACCCGCGCCCAGTATTCGACGGGCTTCCAGCGGTAGGACGCGTAGTACTCGCGTACGCGTCCCGCGCTCGCCGCGAGACCATTCATCGCGCCGCCAGCGCTGCCGAGTTGTCCGGCGACCACGCGAGCGTATCCCTTGCGGACCACGCCCACTTGCAGGGTTTCGTCGACCGCACCCGTGCGCGAGCCGGTGGCACGCGCCAGGCCGCGACGCAGGCGGGCTTCCAGGCGCGGCTTGGCAACCGAGTCGCCAAATTCGCGATAAAGGACCGTACCGATCTCGAGCGCGCGCTTCCGGTCCGGCGCATCGAGTTCGTCCCAGATAAGCTCGCGCAGGGCGAGGAATTGCGGATATCCGCGTTCGGCTGCGAGATCGCTCCATGCATAGGCCGCCGGCTTGTCCACCGCAACGCCGAGCCCTTCCCTGTGCATGATCGCCAACGCCAGTTGCGAGGGTTTGTCGGCAAACCGTGCGGCCATCCGGAAGTATCGGTGCGCCTCGGCGTGCTCACCGGCGAGACTGCGCTCGAACCCGAGTGCCTGATACGACTGGTCGGGGTGGCTCACATCGATGGCGGTACCCGCGAGTGCCGCGCGCGCCATAAATGCCAGCAAGACCGCGAGAACGGCTATTCGCATGGTGCACCTCCGCAACGGACAAACAGGAACGTTGCTCCGCGGGCAATTCCCGTGCGCGCCGAGCCGTCAACGCGGAGTGCCCCGCGAATGGCTGGAAGACTGCGCCAAATCAGACGCGGTCGTCACAGGGACGGTCGATCGCCACGGCCCGTCGCACCGCGGACCCGTCCGCTTTCGCTAGTGCGAAGCCTGGGTGCCGCGCTTGCGGGACCCGGGCGTCCGTGAGCCGGCAGATTTCCTGGAACCGGTGTTCGCGTTGTCGGCAGCCGACGCCCGCGGAGACGCCTTGCTGGCGTGCGCGCGCTTGCTGGCGGCCGGCTTCGGCTTCGCGGTCGGCTTCGGCTTCGCGGCCGGCTTCGGCTTCGCGGCCGGCTTCGCCTTCGCGGCCGGCTTTCGAGACGTGGGTGCCTCCGTCTTCGCCGGCGCCGCCTGCTGCTGCCGCACGCTGCGGTTGAGCTGCTCCACCCGGTCGACCAGCGCCTGCATCTCCTCGCGGCCCGGCACACCCAGCCGGGTCAGGGCGCGTGAAACACGATCCTCGAACACCTTCTCCAGGCGATCCCAGGTGTCGGCAGCCCGCTCCTTGACGTTGCTCACCGTGTTCTCCACCTTGTCGCGTACTCCATCGGCCTTGCCCGTGGCGAAGTGGCGGGTTCTCGATTCGATGGTCTGGCCTTCGCGGATCAAGGCATCGAACAGCTTCGAGCCCTGGTCCTGGGCGCGCGAAAAAGCCCCCAGGCCCGCCATCCAGATCTGCTGCGCGGATTCCAGCAACTTGCCTTGCGCATCGAATTTCGGATCCGGGGAAGCGGACTTCTTCTTGAACTTCGGCTCGGTCATGGCGGCAGGCTCGGAGAAAGGGGGGCAAGAGAGAACGGCACGCTAGGCGCCATGCATAGAATAGTCACACTAGGCGCGGCGTGCGCATGCGTGCTCAGGCGCGGGTCGGGCGGCGGATCCGACGGCGCGACGTCGCAGGCGGCTGGGCGGCCTTGATCGAATTGTCGAGGTCGTCGAGTGCACGGCGCAGTTTGCGCGATTGCTCGGTGGGTCGCGGCCGGTAGCTTCGCAGTCCAGTGAGCATGCTCGCTGCCGGATCGTCGAGCACGCTGTCGCGCAGCACGATGCCATGGCCGGCCAGCAGGGGCGCCAGAGTGTCGCGCTGGCGACGCAGGTCGGCCAGCGTCGCGTGGAACGCGTGTTCGGCCACGCGTTGGCGGTTGTCGTAGCTGAAAACGTTGGCGAAGAACATTTCACCGTCGTCCGCATTCGGTTCGAACAGGATGAGGTCGGAATTCGGGAACTGGGTCTGGTACTTGTCGAGGCCGACCTGCATGCGCGACTTGAGCAGCGTGCGGAATGTCTGCGACAGAACTGCAGGCAGACCGCTGGCCGTCAAGGTCGCGACCTCGCCCGGGTTGTCGCGGGCATTTGCGGCCGCGCGCGCAGCGACATCGAACGGCACCAGCGGATTGAGCGCCAGCACCAGGTCCGCGCCGTCGGCCATCGCAACGGACGCGTGCAGCGTACGCCGCAATGCGCCGTCGACATAGTGCTTGCCGTCGATCTCGACCGGAGGATAGAGGCCAGGCAGGGCTGCGCTCGCCTGCACTGCGCGCGAGATCGGCACATGGTCGAAGCCGGGTGCGCCGAAGCGCACGACGTCGCCGGTGTCGAGTTCGACGGCAACCACGAATAGCCGGCGTGGCAGCTCCCTGAAATCGTTGCTGCGCCCATAGTGCGCGAACACATCGCGCAGGTAGGCGTCGATGGGGTCATTGTCGAAGAGGCCGGCGGGAACGAGCGCCCCGAGGCGACCGAAGATGTCGCTCCAGGCGCCACTCAGGGGATGCCGTGCCCACTCGCCCAGCCAGCGCCCGAAGATTGCAGGGGCGGCCCGCAGGCGTTTGCCGTACTCCCCGAACGCGGGGCGCAGGAACATTTCCGGTCGGAACTTGACCTTGGTCGCTTCCCCGGTGATGAACAGGCGGCAGATCTCGTCGGTATCGATGCCGTTGGCGAGCCCGGCCGCGAGGAACGCGCCCGAGCTCACGCCGACGTACACATCCAGCCGGGTAAGGTCGCAACCGTCGAGCGCCTGGTCCAGGGCGCACAGCGCGCCGACTTCGTACATGCCGCCGACCGGTCCGCCGCCCGCGATGGCGATGCCGACCCTGGAACGTCGGGAACGCCTTGGGGAGGCGCCGGTTTGCACAATGAGCATTAGGTGCGTCCGGCAACGGGGCGCGGGATTGTAGAGCGACGCCGACGGTCGGCGAAAACGACTCTGGAACGAGGCAGGTTGGCGTTAAGCTCGCGGCCCTCCGCAGGAAACCTGTACGGAAGGCGTGCAATGGAGCATGGTCTACGGATTGAAACACTTGCGGGCGCGCTGCGCGCCGCTCGGGACCCGGTCCAGGATTCTCGCAACTGTTCCACCTGGTTGCCCGAACTGCAGCGATGGCAGGCAGCGCGACTCGCGGCATGCTTCGACGACCTGGCACGCGATCCGCGTTTCAGCCGTGCCACCCGTTTCTTCCTGCAGGACCTCTACGGCGAGCAGGACGTGGCCTGGCGCGATCGCGACGTCGTTCGCATCTTGCCCACCATGCGCCGATGGCTGCCCGAGAAGCTGCTCGACGTGGTGGCGCGCGCGCTCGAACTCGACCTGTTGACGCACCGACTCGACCTCGCCACCTCGAACGCACTCGCATCGACCCATGGCGGGCAGCCGCGCATCGATATCGACAGGTACGCAGAGGCTTACGCTGCCTCCGGCTCGCGCCAGGAGCGCGAAGACCAGCTCGGCCTCTTGCTCGCCGTCGGCGCCGACCTCGATCGGCTCGCGCACAAACCCGTGCTTGGCACGCTGCTCAGGCTGGCCCGCGGTCCGGCCAGGGCATCGGGGCTTGCGCGCATGCAGGAGTTCCTGGAAGCCGGCTTCGGCGCGTGCAGGGACATGGGACGCGACGGCGAGGAATTCCTCGCCACGATCGAGCGGCGCGAGCGATCTGCCCTGGAGCGGCTTTTCGCCCGCGATCCGGATCCCTTTCGCAGGGACGATCCCTCGTCGGCGGCGTGACCGGGGCGATCACCCGCGCTTGCCGAACTCCTTGTCGAGGTAGCGCTCGATCTCGTTTTCGACGGAGTTTCGCAGCGCGCCGAACAGGAATCCCAGCTCCGCAGCCACTTCGACCACGCCAGGCACGA
>JBBRIE010000139.1:0-7575 GCA_038221545.1 Lysobacterales bacterium | reverse complement strand
CCACGCTTGCGCAGAAGGGACTGGCCGGCGGACTGGCTTGCGTGCAGGTCGACGGCAACGATCTCATCGCAGTGCTGGACGTCGTGGAGATGGCGATCGCACGCGCCCGCCGTGGTGAAGGCGGCAGCGTCATCGAGGCCGTCACCTATCGACTTGGCGATCACACCACTGCCGACGACGCACGGCGCTATCGCCCGGACGACGAGGTGAAGGCGGCATGGGCGCGCGAGCCGCACATCCGCATGCGCAACTGGCTCACCGCGCAGGGCTGGTGGAGCGCCGACGAAGAGACGGCGTGGATCGAGGAATGCGGCAAGCGCGTTGACGTCGAGATCAACGCGTACCTCGAGAGCAAGGTGCAGCCGGTCGAGGCCATGTTCGATTTCCTCTACGCCGACATGCCGAACGAGGTCGCCGCACAGCGCGCGCAGGCCATGGCACTGGATGCTGCACGTTCAGGGGCATCCGGTCCATGAGCGCCATCACGCTGATCGAGGCGCTCACGCAGGCGATGGCGTGGGAGATGACGCACGACGCGTCGGTCGTGGTGCTCGGCGAGGATGTCGGTGTCAACGGTGGTGTGTTCCGCGCGACGGTAGGCCTGCAGGACAAGTTCGGCCCAAAACGCGTGCTCGACACGCCGCTCGACGAGACCATGATTGCGGGCCTGACGATCGGACTCGCGGCTCAGGGCATGAAGCCGATTGCAGAGGCGCAGTTCGACGGATTCATGTACCCGATGGTCGACCACATCATCTGCCACGCTGCGCGCCTGCGCTATCGCACCCGCGGACGCATGCATTGCCCGATGGTGTTGCGTGTGCCCTGGGGCGGCGGCATCCGCGCGCCCGAGCACCATTCTGAAGCGAACGAGGCGATCTTCACCAACGTGCCCGGCCTGCGCGTGGTGATGCCGTCCTCGCCAGCTCGCGCGTACGGCCTTTTGCTGGCCGCGATCCGCGATCCGGATCCGGTCATTTTCTTCGAGCCCAAGCGCATCTACCGCCAGTACAAGGAAGACGTGCCCGACGATGGCGAGGCGCTGCCGCTCGACGTCTGCTACGTGCTGCGCGACGGCACCGACGTCACGCTGGTGACGTGGGGCGCGCAGGTGAAGGAAGCGCTAGAGGCGGCCGACGCGCTTGCGCAAGACGGGGTAAGCGCCGAGGTCATCGACGTGGCGACGCTTACGCCGCTCGACTTCGACACCATCGCCGAATCCGTCGCGAAGACCGGCCGCTGCGTGATCGTGCACGAGGCCCCGCGCACCGCGGGCTTCGGCGCGGAGATCGCGGCGCGTCTGGCCGAGCACTCAATGTACGACCTGGTCGCGCCGGTCGAACGCGTGACCGGTTACGACACACACATCCCGTTGTTCCGCCTCGAAATGAAATACCTCCCGAGCGTCGACCGCATCGTGGCCGCCGCCAAGCGCGCACTGGCAGCAGGCTGAGCGCGCAACCGGCATGGCCGTCACAGGAATCCGCATGAGCAAGCACAAGTCGTTTCATCTGCCCGATCTCGGTGAAGGCCTGCCCGACGCGACGATCGTCGAGTGGTTTGTCAAGGTCGGCGACACGATCCGCCTCGACGCGCCGCTGGTGTCGATGGAAACCGCCAAGGCCGTGGTCGAGGTCCCGTCGCCCTACTCGGGCACGGTGCGCTCACTCGCGGGCGTCGTCGGCGACGTGATCCCGACTGGCGCGGTGCTCGCGGAATTCGAACTCGATGCGAGCGCGCCGCAGCGCGCGGAAGGCCAGGACACCGGACATCACCACGGCCCGCCGCCTTCCGCTAGCAAGGGCGCGGGCGCACCGACGCCCGCTCCCGACGATGGCGACGCGACCATCGCATCGGACCTCGGCGGCGACCTGCCGGCTCCCGAAGCGCCGCCGGCCAAGAGCGACGCCGGGACCGTGGTCGGCGCGATGCAGACGTCGGATGCGATCCGCAGCGAACAGACGGTTGCGATCGGGGGCGTCAAGGCGATGCCGGCGGTGCGCGCACTCGCGCGCAAGCTCGGAGTCGACCTCGCACGCGTGCGGGGCAGCGGCAGCGATGGCGCGGTGACGATGACCGACGTGAAGCTTGCGGCCTCGCAGGGCACGGCCAACGTCCAGCCAGGCGCTGCACAACCGGTACAGCGGTCGGCTGCGCCGGCGCAGGGGGCGACGCAACCGCGTACGTCGCTGTCGGCCGCGGGCAAGCCCATGCGCACGCAACCGCCGGGCGTCGTGGCGAGCGGCCAGCCGGAGCAACTCAAGGGCGTTCGCCGCAACATGGCGCGCGTCATGGCCGCCGCGCATGCGCAGGTGGTACCGACCACGCTCGTCGACGATGCCGACATCCATGCCTGGGGACCGGGGGAGGACCTTACCGCGCGGCTCGTGCGCGCCATCGTCGCGGCCGCGCAGGCCGTGCCCGCGCTCAACGCGTGGTTCGACGGCGACAAGCTCATGCGAACACTGCATCGCCAGGTCGACATCGGGCTTGCGGTCGACACCGAGGACGGCCTGTTCGTCCCCGCGCTGCGCAACGCCGACATGCTCGACCCGCGCGGCGTGCGTGAGGCGGTCAGGCGCCTGCGCAGCCAGGTCGAGGACCGTTCGATCGCCGCGAGCGAATTGAGCGGGTACACGATCTCGCTGTCGAACTTCGGCATGTTCGCCGGTCGCTATGCGACACCGGTGGTGGTGCCACCCACGGTCGCGATCGTGGCCGCGGGCCGTGGCCGCCACCAGATGACGCCGGTGATGGGCGGATTCGAGTCGCACCGCGTGCTGCCGTTGTCGCTCACCTTCGATCATCGGGCCTGTACCGGCGGGGAGGCGGCGCGATTCCTCAAGGTGCTGCTCGACGACCTCGCGCGCGCGCACTGAGCACGCGCCGCGCAATCATTTTCCGGAGGAGCTTACTTGGCGCACAAGAGCCGGCTCGGCGGGTTCATCATCGATTGCAAAACCGACAACCTCGACGCGGCCGCGCGCTTCTGGAGCGCGGCGCTCGGTCTCGAGGTCGGCGAACCATCGGGGGAGGACGGCGCGGAGTACGTGAAGCTCGTTGGCAGCGACCTGCACATCGAGGTCCAGAAAGTCGACCATCCCTCGCGCGTGCACCTCGACATCGAAGCCGACGACATCGACGCGGAGGCGAGTCGGCTGGAGGCGCTGGGCGCCCGCCGCATCGCCTTCGTCAAGCGCTGGTGGCTGATGGAGGCGCCAACCGGGCAGCGATTCTGCGTGGTACGGATGATCAAGCCGGGACAGGGCGCGCCGGCCAGAACCTGGGACTGAGGCCCGGGTCGCTGTTCAAGGAGCAACCTGCCGCGCACAATGCGGACTGTTCCCCGTCACGGAATTCCATGGCACGCGCACCAACACCTAAGAAAGAAGCAGCGAGCCCTGCTGCGGTGCCGGGCGCGTTCGAGCGGCTCTACGACGAATTGCACGTACTCGCCCACCGCCAGCTCGCACGCTTCCCGGGCACGATGCAGACCACCGGCCTCGTGCATGAGGCATTCCTGAAGCTGGTTACCGTCGATTCCAACGCGCTGGAGCGCGCCCACTTCCTCAACCTCGCCAGTCGCGCGATGCGCCAGATCCTGGTCGACGCCGCCAAGCGCAAGCACGCCGACAAGCGCGGCGGCGGTCTCGCGATCACCGGGCTGACCGGTGAACCCGGCGTGGCCGCGCCGGAGCCGGCCATCGACGTACTCGAACTCGATCGCGTGCTGGCGCGGCTCGAGGCGGTGGACGAGCGTTCCGCACGACTGGTCGAACTGCATTTCTTCGGCGGACTGGATTTCGCGGCCGTCGCCGACACGCTGGGCGTGTCGCTGCGCACCACGATGCGCGACTGGCGCGCCGCGCGCGCGATGCTGCACGCGGAGCTGAGCAGGGCCTGACGATGACCGATGCCGTCCTCGATGTCGCGACATTGCAGCGCGCGCTGTCAATTTTCCGCGAGCTGGTCGAACTGCCCGAGCTCGAGCGCGTTGCCTGGTTCGAGGCCCGGTGCGGCGATGACGAGCACCTGCGCGAAGCAGTGGAACGGCTGCTCACGGCGGACAGCACGCCCTCGGGTCCGCTCGATGATCGCGCGGCGCTGTTCGCCGCGGCGGACACGCCGACCTCTGAAAGTCCGCGCTTCGCCGACACCGAAGTTGCCGCCGGACCACGCCAGGACAATGAGGCGCGGCTCGGGCAACACGTCGGGGCGTACCGGCTCGTCCGCCTGCTGGGACATGGCGGCATGGGCGCCGTGTACCTCGCCGAGCGCAACGCCGGCGGTTTCACCCAGCAGGTCGCGCTCAAGCTGATCCGCAGCGGTTACGAGGGCAGCGATGCGCGCCGCCGCTTCGAGCGCGAGCGCCAGATCCTGTCGCGCCTGCAACACCCGGCGATCGCGCGTCTGTATGACGGTGGGGTGCTGGAAGACGGTTCGCCGTGGTTCGCGATGGAACTCATCGAAGGCCAGGCACTCGGCCAATGGTGCGCACGCTGGGCGCTGCCAGTGCGCGAGCGCGCCGCACTGCTGCTGCGGATCACCGAGGCCGTGCAGTACGCACATCAGCAGCTGGTGATCCACCGCGACCTCAAGCCCTCCAACATCCTGATCGACCGCGACGGAGCGCCGCACGTGCTGGACTTCGGCATCGCGGCGCTGCTCGACGAACAGACGCAGGAAGACACGTCGCCGCGGACCTTCATCCACACGCCGGAATACGCGGCACCCGAGCAGATCCGTGGCGATCCGCACAGCGCCGCCACCGATGTGTTCACGCTCGGCATCATCCTGTGCGAACTGCTCGTCGGCGTGCGGCCGTTCCAGCAGGCCAACGCTACGCCATTCGCCATGCAGCGCGCCGTGCTCGAACGCGAAGCCGCCCCGCTCGCCGCGATGCTGCCGGCCGACCGCGAGGCGCTCGCCGTGCTCGCCGCGCAGCGAAGCTCGTCGATCCCGCAACTGCGGCGGCAACTCGCCGGCGACCTTGACCTCATCGTCCACAAGGCGCTCGAGAAGCGCCCGCAGGATCGTTACCCCTCGGTCGCCGCGATGGGCGAGGACCTGCGGCGCTACCTCGATGGGCGCGCGCTGCTCGCGGTGCCGCCGACGTTCGCGTACCGCGCCGGCAAGTTCCTGCGCAGGCAGCGCGTCCCGATCGCGGCGGCGGCGGCGATCTTCGCGATCCTGATCATCGCCACCGGCGTCAGCCTCGCGCAGGCGCAGGCAGCGAGGCAACAGGCCGAACGCGCGGAGGCCGTGAAGCAGTTCATCGTGTCGCTGTTCCAGGAGGCGGGGCCAGGCGCGGTGGAAGGCGAGCCGGTCACGGCCAGGTCGCTGCTCGATGGCGGCAGCGCGCGGATCGCGGAGGAACTCGCCGACCAGCCGCGCACCGCCGGTGAGCTGTTCAATTCGATCGGCAATGCCTACCTCTACCTCGGCGACTACGCGGCGGCGCGCAAGCTGCTCGAGGCGGCCCTGACCAAGCTGCCGCCGGAAGGCGACACGCTGCGCCCGCGGTTCGACGTGCTGGTCGACATGGTCGACATGGCGTCGCACCAGGACGACGTCGCGAACGGTGGACGCTGGACGGCCGAAGCGCTCGAGTTGCGCGATCGCATCCGTGCCGGGGAACGGGGATGGCGCGGCTGGCTGCGGGCGACGCCGACCCTGCGCAATTATTTCGGCGATGCAATGCAGGACATCGAATCGCGCGCCGAAGACCTCGATCTCGCGCGTGCGCGCCTGCTCGACCAGGGCGCGTCCAGCAAACCCGGGCTGGAGTTGCGACGCAAGGTGGCGGAGGCGCGCATCGCGCGCAAGGGCGAGCACGAGACGCGCGTGCGCATCGCGCTGAACGACTACGCGCTCGCCCTTTCCGACAGTGGCGACTACCACGGGGCCGCGCGCATCCTGCGCCAGGTGATAGCCGACAACGAGCGCCGGCACGGCCCCGGCCATGCATCCGTGCTCAAGCCCCGCCACAATCTCGCGATCGCCCTGCGCAACCTCGACCAGCTCAAGGAGGCGGAGGTGATCGCGCGGGAGAACTTCGCGATCGCCGAGCGCGTGCTGCTGCCGCAGCATCCGCTCAACGCCTACATCGCGAACACCATCGCCGGGATCCTGCGCCAGCAACAGCGCTATCGCGAGGCACCCGAGTGGTACGCGCGTGCCCGGCGCGTGTTCGATGGGCAGCCCGACGCCGACCCGAGCATGCTGGCGACCGTGCATTTGAACGAGGCGATCAATGCGTTGAGCCTCATGGACGCGGCGACCGCGGCGGCCTCGCTCGACGCCGCGGATCGCGTGTGGCGAAAGGCCGGCGGTCCCGACTACCAGCGGCGCATCGAGGTTGAAATGCGGGGCGCGCAGCTTGCGATGTACCGGGGCGACTTCGACATCGCCGCGACCACTCTCGATCGCCTGCTGGCCGAAGAGCGCGCCAAGCTCGAGCCGGACCCGCGCAACGAACTGCGGCTGATCGGTTTGCGGGCTGAGACGCACCTGCTCGCCGGGCGCGCGCAGGAGGCCCGGCGGTTGCTCGAGCAAGCCTGGCCACTCGCGCAGCAGAAGTACACGGCGCCGCATCTGGAATTGATCGCGTTGCTGCGACTGCGCGCGGAGGCTGCGCTGGGCGACGGCGATATCGCAGCTGCACGCGCATTGGTCGAACAGGCGACCAGCCAGTTCCTCGATCGCGGCATCGGCGGCGGCAACTCGCCCGAAATCGAGTTGCTGCGCGCGCGCATTGCGTGGGCGGACGGTGACGCGCGGGCCTCGGCGGTTGCGGCGAAGCGCGCGCAGCAGGGCTTCCGCGAGCAGATCGGCGATGCAGCGTGGCCGGCGCTGGCGGCGCGGGCATGGTCGACCCAGGCAGAGCTTCGTCTGCAGCCGCACAGTGCCGCGGCACGCGCCGCCCATCAACGCGCGGTGGCCGATCTTGAGGCCGTGCGCCCGTTCGACCCGCAGCTGGCGACGTTGACCGGCGCCGCCACGTATGCGGCGCGCTGAGCCAGCGCCGTCAGGCGTCTTCGCGGGTCAGCAACGCACGCAAGTTGTCGAGCGAGGCGTAGTCCGGCAGCGTGCCGACCGGCTCGCCGTCGAGGAAGAGCCGGCCCGCGCGCTCCGTCAGTTGCGCCGCAGCAAGCTTGATGGCCGCGATGCGCTGGCCTGCGGCCCTGGGCGAATCGAAGGACGTGCTGTGCAGCAGGATCGCACCGCTCGCGTCGACGAGCTTGAAGTAGAACTTGCCATCCGGCTCGCGCCACGTCTTGAATTCGTACGCGCGCGCTTGTGGCTTCGCCGCGCCGTAGCGGGCGACCGCTGCCGTGTCGGGCCTGGCGCCGAGTGGGCGCAGCCCGACCGCGGCGCGCAATCCGCGCAGGAAGGGCGCGGCGCGCTCGCGCGCCTTCGCGGCGCCGCGTTGCAGGATCGCCTCGACATCCGCCGGCCTGCGCATCAGTTCCATGTAGCGTTCCCGCGGCGCAGCAAGCTCCCGATCAATGCGCTCGAACAGTTGCTGCTTGGCGTCGCCCCAAGCGATGCCTTCCGCGAAAGCGGCGCGCAGGG
>JBBRIE010000138.1:0-7746 GCA_038221545.1 Lysobacterales bacterium | reverse complement strand
CTGCCCGAACTGCGCGGCCGACACGTTCACCGCGATGCGCAGGTGGCCAAGCCCGTGGTCCGCGAGCAGTGCGTGGTGGCGGATCGCCTCGCGCAGGACCCAGCGGCCGAGCGGCACGATCAGGCCCGAGTCCTCGCAGACGCCGATGAAGTGTCCGGGCCCGATCAGGCCACGCTCCGGATGCTGCCAACGCACCAGGGCCTCGACGCCGATCGCCACCCGGTCGCGGTCGAACACCGGCTGGAACGCGAGGCAGAACTCCTCGCGCTCAAGCGCGTCGCGCAGCGACGAGACCAGGCGCAGACGCTCGCCGATGCCGGCGTCGAACTCCGACCGGTATGCGACCGCGCGATTGCGGCCCTGCTGCTTGGCCTGGTACATCGCGACGTCGGCATGGCGCAACAGCGTTTCGGCGTCCTCGCCACCCTCCGGGTAACGCGTGTAGCCGATGCTCGCGCTGACATAGTGCGGACTGCCCGCGATGAGCACAGGCCGCGCGAGGGCCGCGGAGACGCGTTCGATGACCCGTCCCACGCCTTCCTCGTCAGTCTGCTCCGTGAGGATGGCGACGAACTCGTCGCCGCCGAAACGGCCCAGCGTGTCCGTGTCTCGTACCGCATCGCGCAGGCGGGTCGCCACGCAGCGCAATGCCTCGTCACCGGCGCTGTGCCCGAGGCTGTCGTTGATCAGCTTGAACTCGTCGAGGTCGATGAACAGCACGCCGACGCCGCGCTGGTAGCGCCTGGCGTTATGCACCGCCTGCTGCAGGCGGTCGGTGAGCAGTTGTCGATTCGGCAGGCCGGTGAGTTCATCGAACGTTGCGCGATAGGCGAGCTGCTCGAGAATGCGCTGGCGCTCGGTGACATCGGACTGGATGCCGACGAAGTGCGTGAGCTTTCCGTCTTCGTTGCGCACGGGCGCGAGATAGAATTCGTTCCAGAACAGCTCCCCGTTCCTGCGATAATTTCGCAGCAGGGCGCGCACCTCACGCTGCTCCTCGATCGCCTGCCTTATGGCCACGAGTTCCGGCTGGTCGCGATCCGAGGCCTGCAGGAAACGACAGTTGCGGCCAAGCACCTCGGCAGAGCCATAACCCGTCATCTGTTCAAAGGCAGGGTTGATGTAAACCAGCGGCAGGTCAGCAACCTGGGCGTCCGCGATCACGATGCCGTTGTTGGCCGCCTCGATCGCCCGGCGGAGCAGCCTGAGGTCGGCTTCGGCGCGATGCTGCTCGGAGACGTCGAGCATGCCGCCCACTGCTCGCAATGCGTGGCCGTGCTCGTCGCGAAGGATGAACCCCCGATCAAGCACGTTCGCGTACGTGCCGTCCTTGCGCTGCAACCGGTATTGTTCCTGCCACTCGGCTGCGCCCGAGTCGATGCTGTGGCGTATGCTCGTCAACACGCGTTCGCGATCGTCCGCATGCAGCAAACCGCTCCAGGCGTCGAGGCTAGGGCCAAATTCCTGGGGATCGTAACCAAACAGCGCGAACACATTCTCGCTGCGCCAGGTGGTGTGGTTGACGAGATCCCAGTCCCAGATGGCATCCGAGGTGGCGCGGGCCACCAGCTGGAAACGTTGTTCGTTGCGTTCGCGCTCGGTGACGTCCTCCGCCAGCACCATCCGGGCCGGTCGCCCCTCGAACTGCATATCCCGTCCGTAGGTCGCCACTCGCAGCCGTTCGCCGTCCTTGTGCAGGTGCGTCCACACCTGGCCGGCAAAGGCGTCGCGGTCCGGCGCCTGCACCGCCGCAATCAGCGAGTCGTTGTCCTCGGCCGGACGAATGTCGAGCAGCGTCATGCCGAGCCATTCTTCGCGCGAGTATCCGTAACGCGCGATGGCTGCGTCGTTCACGGCGAGGTAGCGCATGGTGTCCTGGTCGAACACCCACATCGGCAGCGGATTCTGCTCGAACAGGAACTGGTACTCGTGGCGCGCCTCGCGCAGGCGGTTGCGGGTTTCCGAAAGATCGCTGATGTCCTGCTGCGTGCCGCGCAGCACGCGTGTACCGGATTCTCCGCCAAGCCATTCGCCCCGCGCGTGGATCGTGCGCACGCCGCCGTCGGCGCGAACCACCCGGTATTCCGCATCCATCGGTTCGCCGCCTTCGAGCATGCGCGCGATGTTGGCGTCGAGTGCGGCGCGATCCTCCGGATGGATGAACGCGGAAATCTCCTCGATGCGAAAGGGTTCGGTGCGCGGCGGCAGGCCATGGATGCGCCACACCTCCTCCGACCAGGTGACCCAGCCGGTGTCGAGTTCCCAGCTCCATTCGCCGAGCCCGGCGATGCGGTGTGCCTCGAGCAGCCGGGCTGCGGTGGTGCCGAGCGAATCGAGCAGCCGGTGCTGGCGCTGGCGCGCTTGCCGCAGCAGGCCCATGAGCAGCAGCCAGAGCGTACCCAGCAGCAGGCCGAGCGCGGCGGCAGTGCCGGCGAAAACTCGCCAGCCGCTGAGGATGTCCGCGCGCGCGACGCCTGCGACCACGACCAGCGGATAGCTCGGCACGGTGCGATACGCGGCGATCCGGCCGGAATCGTCGAGGGGACTGTCGTCCTCGAACACGCCCGCGTCCGACCGCGCGAGGTGCACCAGGAACAACGGCGTGCGTGCGAGGTCGACGCCGGCCCAGCGCGCGTGATCACGGCTGCGCACCACCATGCGCCCTGCCCGATGCACGATGCTGGCGACGCCGTCGCTACCAAGATCGAGGTTGGCGGCGATGCCTTGCAGGCTGGCCATCTCGAGGTCCGCGGTCAGCCAGGTGGCAAGGCCCGGACCCGCAGGCACGATCGGGAATGCCAGGGGAAGTACCCAGCCGATGTCGTCCTTTGCATGCGGCGCACCGATGTACAGCCGCTCGTCCCCGGTATCCGCGGCAGCCGCCAGCGCACGCGGCAACGTCGACGTGATCGCGATCCCCGACAATGCAGGGTTGCGCCGTTCGACGCCGTCGAGGCGGAACTGCAGCCGCTGCCGGGTCTGTTCAAGAGTCTCGTCGGGATTCAGTTGTACATCCGCGCCGATACCCTTGAAGCCGCGCTCGAGGTACATGAGTTCGCGGGCGAGCTCGCGCTGCATGCCATTGGCCAGCGCACGCACCTGCCGCTCTCCATTGCCGAGGCGCAGCTCCCGGTCGGTCGACAGCACGACCGCCAGCGCGGCACCGATGCTGAAGAGGACCAGCGCGCTGTATGCAAGCATTCGTCGCGACATCGGCTCGAAGGTGTCGAGCAGGCGGGGTTTGATCGACTCGTCCATGATCATTTTCCGCGTTCCTCCCGGCGAGACGGCATGCGCGGCTGCAACCCGGGTGGTCGCACGCGCCACGGCCACGGCAACCCGCGGTTCGCGGCGCCGCGGGCATCCTCAATCGGGGGACGTTAGCAAATCCCGCCCAGGATGGCGTGCGACTTGCCGCGCATCGTTGCGCGGGTTTCAGGCCCATTCACGGCACAGGGCTCAACCCGATCATTCGGCGAGGTGCGCGGGGGCCCCGTGGGCGCGCAGCATCTTCGTGGTCGGCTGCATGATGCGGTCGATCCAGGCGATGCCGATCGCCGAGAGGATGAAGGCCATGTGGATGATGGTCTGCCACATGATGCCGGCTTCCGTGACCTTGCTCCCATCGGCACCGAGCTGGTTCGCTTCGATGAAGGTCTTGAGCAGGTGGATCGAGCTGATGCCGATGATCGCGGTTGCGAGCTTGACCTTGAGCACCGCCGCGTTGACGTGGCTGAGCCACTCCGGCTGGTCGGGGTGGTTCTGCAGGCGCAGCCGCGACACAAAAGTTTCGTAGCCGCCGACGATGACCATGACGAGCAGGTTCGAGATCATCACCACGTCGATGAGGCCCAGTACCGCGAGCATGATCTCCTGTTCGCCAAACGTCACCGCATTGAGGATGAGGTGCCAGAGTTCCTTGAGGAACAGGATGACGTAGACGCCCTGCGCGACGATGAGGCCGAGGTAGAGCGGCAGCTGCAGCCAGCGCGAGCCGAAGATGAGCGCCGGGAGTGGACTCAATCGACGATTGGGGTCGGGGATAGGTTGCATGATTGCGCAGCGCCTTTCGGGGCCGCGCATTCTAACCGCGTCGCGCACCGGCTGTTGTAGAGCCGAGCGTCAGCTCGGCTTCAAGGCCTGCGCTCCGCTGCGCGTTTCCAAACGGCCGGCGGAGCTGCGCGTTTCCAACGGCCAGCGGAGCTGCGCCCCGCTGCTACAGGTGCTTTACGTGAAGCGTTCGACGCCGGGCAGGGTCATCACGTACTCCGCGCCCATGAGCTGCGAGGGCGTGCGGTAGCCGGGCTCGAACGCGCCGCCTGCTAGGAAATGCTGGACGATTCCGACCGCGCTGGTGGCCGTCAGCGCGTAGCCGTTCGGGGTGCGCAGGCGCAGCTTCATCTCGTTGCCGAGGGCATCGCGCACTTCGCCCCAGACGTGGGTGTCGCTCGACTCGCGCGCCGCGGCCGACGGTCCGCGCACGCGGGCCTGCACACGCCGCTTGAGAAAGGCCTGCACCGGGGCGGTCCCGAGCAACGGCCGCAGCCAGCGCATGCGGCGCGCGCGCGCGATGGTGGTCGGCGAGAGCGCCATGTAGACCTCGATATCCGGAATGCCGGTCGACACGTACGCGGTGAACACGTCGCCCCACGGAATCGTCATCGCCGAACGGCGCTGCATGCGCCCCTGGGCATCGGGGCGTTCGAACACGCGCTGCTTCCACGCCAGCGGAACGCGCGTGAGCACGCCCCCGATGCGCGCGCGTCCGCCGCTGCCAAGGCCCTCGACGCCGGTCAGCGCCGTGCCGGGGCTCGGTCCGCCTCCAGCCTCGAACGCCAGCACCAGCCGATCCGCGCTCGGCAGCAGGATTTTCAGCTGCGCGGCGAGGCAATCGGTCGGCACCACGTCGAAACCGCAACCGGGCATCACCACCACGGCGGCCTGGATGGCCCGCGCGTCCTGCGCGTGCGCGTGCGCGAACACGTCGATCTCGCCGGTGATGTCGAGGTAATGCGCCCGGCGCGCCAGGCACGCTTCGAGCAGGGGCGCGCTGGTGGCGGAGAACGGGCCCGCGCAATTGAGCACGAGCCCGACGTCGCCCAGCGCATGCCGGATGGCGGCCGCGTCGTCGAGCGCGAACGCGCGATGTTCCAGCCCCAGCGAATCCGCGAGCTTCCTGACCGACGCGCCGTCGCGGCCCGCGAGGGCCGGGCGCAGCCCGCGCGCGTGCGCCTCGCGCGCGATCAGCTCGCCGCTGTATCCGTTCGCGCCATAGATCATCCACTGCATGTTCTTCAGGGCTCCCCAGTCGTCACAAGTGATTGGCCCACGGGCAACCGGCTTCGTGGAACTCCGGGTTGCTTCTGGACTTCCTGAAGGGCGGACCGACGCGCTGCGGTCGCCTGCACCGATTCAAGCGCCGCTTTTCGACAACGGTTCCGAAAAGCCCACAAACTTCTCGGGACGCAGCACATCCACATCGCCGATAAACAGGATCAACGCATAGCTGTCGTAATAGCGCGCTTGCAGATGCGCGGCAATGGCGTCAGCGGTGTTCGCGTCGCACACCACCTCGACGCGGATATTGCCGCTGTGTTCCCACTGGCCGTTACGCACGCCGCGGCTGCCTTTGCCGCGGGCGTCCGTGATCGTGTACCCCTTGGCACCGAGGCGACCAAGATCCTGCACCAGATTCTGCTCCAGCGGTGCCTCGGCAACGATGGTGAGCAGTCTGCGTCGATCGGTGTGCATGGCTCAGCCTCCCGCGCCATGAAGGTAACGCGCCAGCGCATGGTAGAGCGGTATGCCGACGACGATGTTGAAAGGGAACGTCACGCCGAGTGATGCGGCCAGCGACAACGCGGGATTGGCTTCCGGCACCGCCATTCGCATCGCCGCCGGCACCGCGATGTACGAGGCGCTCGCGGCCAGCGTGGCCAGCACCACGGTGCCGCCCAGCGAGAGGCCGAGCATCCGGCCGAGTCCCGCACCGATGCTTGCGGCAAACAACGGGAACGCGATCGCGAAGACCATCAGCAACAGGCCGTAGCGGCGCATGTCCGACATCTGACCGGCAACGATGAGGCCCATCTCCAGTAGAAACAGCGCGAGCACGCCCTTGAACAGATCGAAGAACAGCCCCTCTATTGGCTGCACGCCTTCGACCCCGGCGACCCAGCCGATCACCAGGCCGCCGGTCAACAACACGACGCCCTTGCCCAGAAAAACCTCGTGCGCAAGCGACCCCCACCTGGTGGACCGCGTGATGCCGCGGACCAGCACGATGCCGACCAGAATGGCGGGCACCTCCAGCAGTACCACGAACAACGGCATGTATTCCTCGAACACTATGCCTTGCGAAACCAGATAGGCGGCCACGACCGCATACGTGCCGACGCTTACCGACCCGTAGTGAGCAGCAATGGACGCTGCGTCCGGGCGCTTGAGTCCAACCGCGTAGCGCAGCAACGGGTAGGCGATCAGCGGCAGCGCGAAACCCATCAACAGGATGGCCAGCATTTGCGGGGCAAGCGTCCCCAACGATTGCCGCGACAGTTCCACCCCGCCTTTGAGTCCGATTCCGAGCAGCAGGATCAGCGTGAGAAAATCGTAGATCGCTGACGGCAGGCGCAAATCGGAGCGCAGCAGGCCTGCCGTCAATCCCAGGAGAAAGAACAGGACGACCGGATCAATGGTCATGAAGAGAAATCCGCGGACGCGGCTGCCAATGCGGCCGGCCTTCGATGAGGCTCATCGACGGGGCTCGTCATTGCGTCGCCTCAATCGTTGCTTGCACTGCGGGCGCCCAGCCTTTCGAACGTGAGCAGCCACTACTTGAGGGCCTGCTTTCGCTCCGTCGTCGCTTCCTGCAGCTTGCGGAAGTAGTACTCCGGGAACCAGCGCTTGAGACGCCAGCGCAATGTCTCGCCGCGCGTGGGCAGGATCAGGAAATCGCCGCGTTCGGCGGCGGCGAAGTAGCGGTCTGCGACGCTGTCGAGCGTGTCGGCGGAATGCTGCATGAGGCGGTCCGCGGCGCCTCGCACCTTTTCGCTGCCGCGGAAATTCTCGAGCAGCCGGGTCTGGAAGAACGAGGGGCAGGCGACCGATACCCTGATGCCGCGCGCCTGCACTTCGGCGCGCAGCTGCTCGCTCAGCGTCACCACGCCGGCCTTGGCCACGCCGTAGGTCATGATGCCGGGCGCGCCCGCGAGCCCCGCAAACGACGCGGTGCTTATGACCTGACCGCGGCCGGCGGCGAGCATGCCCGGCAGGAACGCCCGGCAACCGCGAACCACGCTGAGCAGGTCGATCTCCAGCAACTCGCGCCATTCGGCCATGTCGGCCTCGAGCATCGAACCGCCGCTGGCGATGCCGGCGTTGTTGACCAGCACGTCGAGCGCGGGAGTGCTCGCATTGATCCCGGCCGCGAATGCGTCGAAGGAAGCGTCGTTGCCGACGTCGACCTGGTGTGCCGAATGCCCCGACCCCGTCAGCGCGGTCGCGGCTTCCCGTGCCCGCTCGAGATCGATGTCGGCGCACGCCACGGCGCAGCCCGCAGCGGCGTAGCGTTCCGCCAGCGCACGGCCGATGCCGCTGCCGGCGCCGGTGATCAGTACTTTGCGTTGCGTCATCGAACCGTTCCCCCCATGCTCGCGCCGGAGCTTACCGCCGTGCGCGAGTCCCGTGATGTCCACAGCTGCCGTCAATCCTTCGATGTTCGACCTCGCTGGCCGCACCGCGCTCGTG
>JBBRIE010000137.1:0-7753 GCA_038221545.1 Lysobacterales bacterium | reverse complement strand
AACGGCTACTGGATGAGCGCAATGCGGCGCAGGATCTCGCGCACCATCTCGCGCTGGAGTTCCTTGCGCAGCAGGTCCTCCTCCGCCGCGGCGCCCAGCGCCTGCGTCTCGTCGTAGGCGAAGTCGCGATCGAGTTCGATCACGGTGAGCGGCAGCAGTTCGACGCCATCGGCCGCGAACACCCGCAACTCGACGCGATGGCGCACGACGTATTCAGTAACGCGCGCGGCATCACCGATGCTCTGCACCTGCGTCGAGAGCGAGTTCACCGGAATCGAGATGCGCGGCGCCCCGGGGCGCTCCGTGATGGTCGCGCCGGAGCGGGCGAGCGCGGCGGCGAGGTCCCGTTCGAGCGGCGAGAACGGATCCGCTACGTCCAGCCGGAGGGTCTGCAGCGCGGGCGGCAGCGCGAGGTCCTTGCGCAACTGGAATCCGCAGGCGGAAATTCCAAGTGCGAGAAGCGTGAGCAGCGTCGACTTCAGGATGCGATGGGTATTCATCAGGGTTCCGAAACGATGCGGTACGAGCAGGCCGGCGAGGCTACCGCAAACCCGGCACCTGCTTCTCCCCGTGGCCAGGATTGAGCAGCCAAGGCACTAGGCGGCAACGATATTGACGATCTTGCCGGGAACGACGATCACCTTGCGCACGGTCATGCCCTCGAGATGGCGGATCACGGTGGCATCGGCCCGCGCCCGGCGCTCGATGTCCTCGCGCGACGCTTCGGTCGCCACTTCGAGCGTGCCGCGCAATCTGCCGTTGACCTGGATCGCGAGCGTGATCGTGGTCCGGGCCATCGCCGCGGGGTCGGCGACCGGGAACGGCTGGGCGTCGACCAGCGTCTCGCGGTTGCCGAGCGACTGCCAGAGGGCGTGCGAGAAGTGCGGCGTGATGGGATTGAGCATCAGCGTCATCGCGCGCAGCGTCTCGACACGCAGGTCCGTGGCGGCTGCACCGGCGCCGCGATAGCGCGCGAGGGCATTGAGCAGTTCCATGAGCGCCGCGATCACGGTATTGAAACTCAAGCGCCGCGCGTAGTCGTCACCCACTTTCTGGATGGTTTCGTGCAGCTGCCGTCGCAGTTCGCGCCCGGCGTCATCGAGCGCCGAGCCCGCCGCGTCCGCGGTCGCGGGGGTCGCGGCCTGCAGGGTCGCCTGCGCCTCGCGCCAGAAGCGCCGCAGGAAACGGCTCATGCCCTCGACGCCGGCTTCGCTCCACTCGAGGCTGTACTCGGGCGGCGCCGCGAACATCGAGAACAGGCGCACGGTGTCGGCGCCGAACCTTGCGACCATCGCCTGCGGATCGACGCCGTTGTTCTTCGACTTCGACATCTTCTCGATGCCGCCGATGGTGAGAGGCGCACCGTCGAGGCGCGAGGTCGCTCCGGTCACCCGGCCGCGTTCGTCGCGCACGATGTCGACGTCGGCGGGGTTGACCCAGATGCGATCGACCACGGACTCGCCGCTGCCGGTCGTCACCTCCACCTCGCGATGGAACGTCTCGGCGATCACCATGCCCTGGCACAGGAGGTTGGTGGCGGGCTCGTTGCCGGAGACCATGCCGGCGTCGCGCAGCAGACGGTGGTAGAAGCGGAAATAAAGCAGGTGCAGGATCGCATGCTCGATGCCGCCGATGTAATGGTCGACCGGCAGCCAGTAGTTCGCGCGCGCGTCGACCATGTCGGTCGCGCCCGGCGAGGTGTAGCGCGCGTAGTACCAGCTCGACTCCATGAAGGTGTCGAAAGTGTCGGTCTCGCGTTCGGCCGGGCCACCGCACTTCGGGCACGTCGTCACGCGCCACGCGGGATCGGCCTTGATCGGCGATTGCACACCCGAGAACGCCACGTCCTCGGGCAACACCACGGGCAACTGGTCTTCCGGCACCGCAACGTCGCCGCAGCGTGCGCACAGCACCATCGGGATCGGGCAGCCCCAGTAGCGCTGGCGCGACACGCCCCAGTCGCGCAGGCGGAAATTGACCTGCCGCGAGCCGCTGCCGGCGCTTTCAAATCGCGCCGCCAGTGCGTCGAACGCCGCCTGGTAATCCAGCCCGTCGAACTCGCCGGAGTTCACGAGGAAGCCCCGCTCGGTGTACGCGGCCGTTTCCGCGATGCCCTGCTCGAACTCGTTTACTACCTGCACCGCGGCGCCAGTGTCGACCACGTCGATCGCACCGGCCGCGCCGAGCGCACTGCGCATGGGATCGTCGTGCGAATCCACGTGGCGGCCGATCTCGGCGAGGGCGTCCCGAACTTCGATCGGAACGACCACCATCTGGATCGGCAGGGCATGCGCCTGCGCGAATTCCCAGTCGCGCTGATCGTGTCCCGGCACGCCCATGACCGCACCGGTGCCGTAGTTCATCAGCACGAAGTTGGCCGCGAAGACCGGCATCGATTGGCCCGTGACCGGGTGCAGCGCCACGATGCCGAGGTCGACGCCGCGCTTCTCCTGGGTCTCGCGCTCGGCTTCGGACACGCCACCCTGCCTGAGCGACGCGATGCGCGCGGCCAGGTCCGCGTCGTCCGCCGCGGCGCGCTGCGCGAGCGGATGCTCGGCGGCGATCGAGAGGAAGGTGACGCCCATGATCGTGTCGGGGCGAGTGGTGAACACGCGCAGCGGATCGCCGCCCCCCTCGACCTCGAACGCGATCTCGAGGCCCTCGCTGCGCCCGATCCAGTTGCGCTGCATGGTCTTGACCGCATCGGGCCAGCCGGGCAGCGCGTCGAGCCCCGCCAGCAGTTCGTCGGCGTACGCGGTGATCCGCAGGAACCACTGCGCGATCTCGCGCTTCTCGACCAGCGCCCCCGAACGCCAGCCGCGGCCGTCGATCACCTGTTCGTTGGCAAGCACGGTCTGGTCGACCGGATCGAAATTGACCACCGCATTCCTGCGATAGACGAGTCCCTTCTCGAACAGGCGCACGAACATGCGCTGCTCGTGCACGTAGTAGTCGGGCCTCGAGGTCGCGAACTCGCGCGACCAGTCGATCGCGTAGCCCATCGATTTCAGCTGCGCCCGCATGTGCTCGATGTTCGCGTAAGTCCATTTCGCCGGTGCGGTGTTGTGCTTGATCGCCGCGTTCTCGGCCGGCAGGCCGAAGGCGTCCCAGCCCATCGGCTGCAGCACGTTCTTGCCGAGCATGCGCTGGAAGCGCGCGATCACGTCGCCGATCGTGTAGTTGCGCACGTGGCCCATGTGCAGCGCGCCGGAGGGATACGGCAGCATTGAGAGGCAATAGAACTTCTCGCGCCCGGGCTCCTCCACCACGACGAACGCGCGCGTGCGTTCCCAATACGCCTGCGCGGCGGCTTCGATGGCTTGCGGGTCGTAGGCGGCGGCTTCGGCGGACACGGGCGTCGTCGTTTCCAGGGCGTGGTCGGCAGCCTACCGCAGCGCAGCAAACGGGCGGAAGGGCAGGCTTGTGAACGCATTGCGGCCGCCTCCGCGGGGGTTCAGCGGCAGGGCATTAGGTTGGACGACAGTTTTCCCCGAGGGCACCGCCATGGCGCGCTGCGACACCTGCGGCAACGATTACGACAAGGTCTTGACCATTTCACGCGGTAACCAGACGGGCACCTTCGACAGCTTTGAATGCGCAATCCATGCGCTCGCGCCCAATTGCGCGCACTGCGGCTGCAAGGTGATCGGCCATGGCGCCGAACACGACGGCACGTTTTATTGCTGCGCCCACTGCGCGCGCAAGGCCGGGGTCCGGGGCGTCGACGACCGCGTCTGATCCTGTCGGCTATCCAGAGCGGCGTCCGTGGCCGCGGCTATCCCACACGCCCGTTCTCGACTCACGCCACTCCTGCAAACGCGACAGGGCTTCGTGTGGGGGACGCTGGCGGCTACCATCGGCGGCGGTCTGTCCACTGGTGCCGCCATGCGAGTCTCCACCCTTGCTCTGCTTGTACTGCTTGCGGCTCCGGCGTTCCCCGCCGGGAGAACGGCGCTGCAATGCGAACGCGTGTTCGATTCGCGTAGCGGGCGGATGCTCGAGGCGAGCACCTTGTTCGTGCTCGAAGGCCGGATTGTGGGTCTTCTCCCTGGCCGCGTATCGACGGATGCCACGGAGGTCATCGATCTCGCAGGGCATACCTGCTCGCCCGGCTGGACCGACCTGCACGTGCACCTCGCGGGCGAGTCGAGCCCCAACAGCTATTCCGAAGGCTTTCGCCTGGATCCCGTCGACTACGCCTACCGCAGCGTGGGCTACGCGGAAAAGACGCTGATGGCCGGCTTCACCAGCGTGCGCGACCTCGGCGGGGAAGTGGTGCCGCATCTGCGCGACGCGATCAATGCCGGCACGATCCGCGGCCCGCGCATCTTTGCGGCCGGAAAGTCCATCACAACGACCGGCGGTCACGCCGATCCCACCAACGGCTACAACGCAGAGCTCTCGCACCTGCTTGGTCCGCCAGGCCCGACCGAGGGCGTCATCAATTCCCCCGCCGAAGCGCGCCAGGCCGTGCGCCAGCGCTACAAGGACGGCAGCGATGTCATCAAGATCACCGCGACCGGCGGCGTGCTGAGCTACGCGAAGAGCCCGGATGCGCCGCAATTCACGATCGAGGAAATCCAGGCGATCGTCGAGACCTCGAAGGACTATGGGTACCGCGTTGCCGCCCACGCGCACGGCAAGGAAGGCATGCGCCGCGCGATTCTCGGCGGCGTCACCAGCATCGAGCACGGCACGATGATGGACGACGAGATCTTCGGCCTGATGAAGCAGAAAGGCACATGGTACGTGCCGACCATTGCTGCGGGCCGGTTCGTGGCCGACAAGGCGAAAATCGACGGATACTTTCCCGCGATCGTCAGGCCCAAGGCTGAAAAAATCGGCGCGCAGATCCAGAAGACCGCGGCGCGTGCGTACGCGGCAGGCGTCAAGATCGCTTTCGGCACCGACATGGGCGTGGGTCCGCACGGCGACAACGCGCGCGAGTTCCTCTATCTCGTCGAGGCCGGCATGTCGCCGTCCGAAGCGTTGCAGGCAGCCACCGTGCGGGCCGCCGAAGTGCTCGGCGTCACCGACCAGGGCGCGCTCGGAGCCGGGATGCGCGCCGACATCATCGCGATGCCCGGCGATCCGCTGGCCGACATCAACGCGGTGATGGGTGTCGACTTCGTAATGAAGGACGGCGTCGTGTACAGGCGTCCAATGGTTTCGAAAGTGCCGTGACCGTGGCTCGGTCCCCCAAGGCGCGAAGAGGCATGCTGCTCCCATGACCAGCACCATGGTCGAACTGGTCGGCTTCACGGCGGCGACGCTAACCACCATCGCGTTCGTGCCCCAGGCCGCGAAGACGTTCCGCACGCGCGATACGAAGAGCATTTCGCTCGGCATGTACACGGTATTCACGATCGGCATCGGCTTCTGGTTCGCGTACGGCGTGCTGCTCGGTTCGTGGCCGATGATCCTGTCCAACATCGTCACGCTCGGACTCTCGGGCGGCATTCTCGCGATGAAGCTCCGCTACAAATAGTCGAGGCGCTTGAGTCGCGCCGATCCGGCCTCATGTTGCCGCCCTACCCGACTGGACACATCCATGTTCCCCGAATCCAATCCCGCATCGCCGGCGTCGTCCGCATTCGTGTTCGACGCCACTGCGGCCGGCTTCCCGGCCGACGTGATGGAGCGATCGCTGACCACGCCGGTGCTGATCGACTTCTGGGCCGAATGGTGCGGCCCGTGCAAGCAGCTCGGCCCCGTGCTCGAGAAACTCGCCGCCGAGTACAACGGCGCCTTCCTTTTGGCCAAGGTCGACGTGGAACAGGAACAGCAGCTCGCGGCCGCGTTCCAGGTGCGCTCGATCCCGACCGTGGTGCTGTTCAAGGACGGGCAACCGGTGGACGGATTTCCGGGCGCACTTCCGGAGGCACAACTCCGGGAGTTTCTGACCCAGCACGGGATCTCGCCGGTCGCGGCGGAGCCGGAGCCTGCCGATGCGGGTCCCGCCGCCCCGCTGCCCGTCGCGGTTCGCATCGAGTCGCTGCGCGCGCAACTCGCCGCCCAACCCGACCAGGCCACCTTGAAGCTCGACCTGGTGCTGGCCCTGCTGGAAACCGGCGAGACCGGGGAATCGCGGCGCCTGCTCGACGAGCTGCCCGACGCGCTCGCGCTGGACGACCGCGCGCGCAAGGCCCGGGCGATCCTCGGATTCCTGCAGTCGGTCGAGAACGCACCACCGCAAGTCGAACTAGAGGCGCGGGTCACTCGCGACGCCACCGATCTCGAGGCGCGGCATCTCCTCGGCGCGCGCCTCCTGGTCCGCGGCGAGCACGAACAGGCGCTCGAGCAGTTCCTCGAGATGCTGCGGATCGATCGTGCGCATGCCGACGGACTGCCGCGCAAGTTGCTCATCGACGCGTTCGCATCGGTGGAGGACGCCGATCTCGTGAGCCGCTATCGCCGCCGGATGGCTTCGCTGCTGTTCTGACATGCAGGCGCGGCAGCGCCACCGCAGGGGCGGGAAACACCTCGAGTGGTTCGAGACCGCGGCCGTCGCAGCAGATGGCAGGGTGGTAGCCCCCGTTCGCAAACAGCTGCACAGCCGGCTCAAGCGGCGACGAACGGGCGACGCCGGCGCTGCGTGAACGAGCGCCGCATGCGCGTCGGGGTGCAACGGGACGTCCGAAAACCTTGCAGTACCATCGCAGTCGTCCTCCGTTGCTGCCGTCCATGAGCGAAGCGCCGACTCCACCCACCGCCGCGCTGCCTTCGATCGCGGGCTATCGACTGCAGCGCCGTCTGGGCCAGGGCGGCATGGCGGATGTGTACCTGGCCGAGCAGACCTCCCTCAATCGCCAGATCGCGATCAAGGTCCTCGGCAACCGGCCGAACCAGAGCAGCGACCTGTCGGTGCGCTTCGAGCGCGAGGCACGGACCATCGCGCGGCTCGAACACCCCGACATCGTCGGCATCCACGACGTCGGCAGGACAGGCGACGGCCACCTCTATTACGCGATGCCGTACCTGCCCAATGGCGACCTGTCGCAACGCGACCTGCGCGGACGTCCGCAGCAGTTGCTCGCGGTGCTGCGGCGCATCTGCCACGCGCTCGAATACGCGCACGCGCAGGGCGTCGTGCACCGCGACGTCAAACCCGAGAACATCCTGTTCGATGCTTCGGACAATGCCCGCCTGACCGATTTCGGCATTGCGATCTCGTCGGCCCACGATCATCGCGTCACGGCCGAGGGGCGGACGCTCGGATCCAGCGGATACATGAGCCCGGAACAGGCTCGCGGCATGCGCCTGGACGGACGCGCCGACCTCTACTCACTCGGCGTGGTGCTGTTCGAGATCCTCACCGGCGACGTGCCTTACCACGGCTCTGATTCGCTGGCAGTGGCGCTTGCGCATACGCAGGATCCGATTCCGCAGCTCGGGCCGGGTCTGCACAACTGGCAGCCGGTGATCGACCAGGCCCTCGCCAAGCAACCCGCCCAGCGGTTCCAGTCGGCGCGCGAGATGCTCCAGGCGATCGAGGATGCCGCGCAGACGGACAGCAAGGTCGATACGCGCGACATGGCGGCGGCAATCGTGCCTGCCCGTCCGCGCCCGCTGCTCGCGCTGTCGCTCGCGACCCTGCTGCTGGTGGGCGCGATCGGCTGGCTGGTCTGGTCGCTGGTGCCGAGCTTTGCGCGGCCCGACGTGCCGGCGGTGACCAGTGCCGCGCCTGCCACCGATTCGGACAGCGCCGCCACCATGGCAGTCGACGAAGGCGCGCTGGAACCGCTCGTGATCA
>JBBRIE010000136.1:0-7762 GCA_038221545.1 Lysobacterales bacterium | reverse complement strand
CACCGCGATCGTGCCGCGCAGCGCGTCCGATCCCGACTTCGGTGAAATTGACGAGCAGCGCGCGCAATGGACCGGCGGCGCGAACGCCTGGACGATCCTTGCAGGGGATGCCGCACGCGACCTCGTGTTCGTCCCCACCGGTACGCCGAGCCCGGATTTCTTCGGTGGCATGCGGCCCGGCGACACGCGCTTCGCCAATTCGATCGTGGCGCTGCGTGCCAGCACGGGCAAGATCGTGTGGGGGCGCCAGCTGGTGCACCACGATCTCTGGGATTACGACATCGCCTCGCAGCCGATGCTGATCGACCTCAAGCGCGGCGGCGCCACGATTCCCGCGCTCGTGCAGGCCACCAAGCATGGCCAGGTGTTCGTGCTGCACCGAGAGACGGGTGCGGCCCGCTTCCCGATCCACGAGCGCGCGGTGCCGAAATCGGATGTCGCCGGCGAGTTCGCATCGCCGACGCAGCCATTCTCTTCGCTGCCGAGCCTGGTGCCCCACGGGCCGGTGACCGAGGCCGACGCCTGGGGTTTCACGCGCTGGGATCGCAACTCGTGCAGGGACAAGATCCGCGCACTCCGCTCCGAGGGACTCTTCACCCCGCCGAGCCTGCGCGGCACGATCATGCGCCCAGGCTACGCCGGCGGCAGCAACTGGGGCAGCGCGTCGTTCGACCCGCATCGCCAGCGTTTGATCTTCAACGTCAACGACCTGCCGATGGTGGTCGCGCTGCTGCCGCGCGACCAGTACGAGGCGCAGCGCGATTCGGGCGATTACGAGGACTACGACTTTTCGCGACAGCGCGGAACACCGTATGCAATGCGGCGCGGCCTGCTGGCGTCGAACCTCGGCGTGCCCTGCACGCCGCCGCCGTGGGGCAAGCTCGTCGCACTCGATCTCGGAGCGGGCACGATCGCCTGGTCGACACCGCTTGGCACCACGCGCGACCTCGCGCCATGGCCGCTCTGGAATATCCGCGGCGTACCCAACATGGGCGGATCGATCACCACCGCAGGCGGCCTCGTCTTCATCGGCGCGACCACCGACGATTTCCT
The DNA here is from genome assembly GCA_038221545.1 of Lysobacterales bacterium. GTDB lineage: Bacteria > Pseudomonadota > Gammaproteobacteria > Xanthomonadales > Ahniellaceae > JBBQNY01. The sequence goes on along the minus strand of JBBRIE010000136.1, from coordinate 6,709 downwards.
GCGCGCGTTCCGCACCGCGGATGGCGTCGAGGTGTGGAAAGCTCGCCTGCCTGCCGGTGGCCAGGCAACACCGATGACCTACGTGCGCGGCGGGCGCCAATACGTCGTGATCGCCGCCGGCGGACACGGCGGGCTGGAAACCACGCCTGGCGACTACGTAATCGCGTTCGCGTTGCGGCGGTAGTTCGATCGAAGTCCACGCGACTCCGTCGACACGCGATCGCCGCGAACACTGTCGAGGTGCGGCGACGCCACCCCCTCCCGCCCCAGTGCGCCCGCCCGCGTCTCGCGCATCGGGTTGAACACCGCACCCAGTTCGATCCGCGCGCCGACACCGCGCGAAAGGTGGGCGGCGAGCGAGTCGACGATCAGGTGAAACTCTTTGCACATCCCACGGATCATGGACGTGCGGAGGAGGACCGCGCGATGAGCCGCGAACCGCGAAGCGTCCTCGACCGCGCATCCCGCAGCTTCGAGTTCCTGCAGGCGATTGATCGAGCGGTTCGTCACCTGCACGGCCATGTCATTTCGTCGGATGCGCCGGCACCGCGCAGTTGCCCATTGCAGACGCATCGAGTGCGCGCGATATGGGAATCCGCGGCTCCGCGGCGATGTCGAAGGCGAGCCAAGACAGCAGCAGCTGCATGCCGACGATGATCGGCAGGCCGGCGAGCATCACTGTGCCGGCGGTCGACGGTACCCCGGTGCGCGTGGACTGGATCCACTCGAAGCCGCCGAAAACCACTCCGAAAACCAGCAGCAGGGTTCCCAGCACCAGTTCGACGCTGGCGAGGGAAAAGCCGCGAACGAAATAGCTGTAGACGATGCGCCGCAGGAAATTCCGCGTGTGGCCCAACAGGAATGGTGCGACCTGCCGCACCGGACTGAGGCTCGAGTGCTCGTCTGCATAAACTGCGCGCATGGGCATCTCGTGCACCACGCCGCGCAACTGGTTGAGCTGGTAGAGCAGGTCCGACTCGAAGAAGTAACGGCGAGCGACGCGTGTCCACGGCACATGCGCTGCGATTCCCGCATGCATCGCCGTGAATCCATTATTCGGGTCGAACAGTTGCCAGTAGCCCGTGGAGAGCTTCGCGAGGAACGACAGCACGGCATTGCCGAAAAGTCGCGTTCGCGGCATCCCGATGACGTCCGCCAGCCGATAGAAGCGATTGCCCTTGGTGTAGTCCGCCACGCCCGCGAGGATCGGCGCGATCAGGCGTGACACCAGCGCGGGATCCATCTGGCCGTCGCCGTCGAGCTTGACCAGCACGCCATGGCCTTCGTCGATGGCGTGCCGGTAGCCGGTCACCATCGCGCCGCCCACGCCCTGGTTCACTTCGTGGCGCAGCACGACGACGCGCGGATCGGTGCAGTCGCGCTCGATCAGGTCGCCGCTGTGCTCGGGACAGGCGTCGTCCACGGCGATGATGCGGGCAACCTCCGGGCCGATCCGCGCAATCACGTCGAGCGCGGCCGCGCCCACCCGGTAGCAAGGGATGATCACGGCAACAGGGAGCGTGCGTTCCGCGAGTCCCGTCACCATCGAGGACCCCGAAGGCACGCTCACCGGTACACCCACTGCCGGGAAATCACGAAGCTGACGGCCGCGAGTGCGAGTTCGATCGTCGGCTTGGCGAGATATACCCAGCTCGACGGGAGCAACCGGTCGGCGGACATGACCAGGGCGGTACTCGCAAGCGTGAGCAGCGTCCAGAGTACGACGTAACGCGAGAAGCGGCGCGTGCCGTGCGACGCGCCCTCCCCGGTGGGGAAAGTGAAGCGCCCGTGCAGGTAGAAATTGAGCGGGATTCCGCTGGCGCGGCTCAGGACGTTGGCGACGCCGGCATCGACGCCGAGCGCGAACAGCAACGCGAACAGTGCCGAATCAAACGCGATCTGCGCAAGCCCCACCACCAGGTACCGCGCCATCTGCCCGATCATCCGCCGTACTTCTCGCTGCGGTCGCGCGCCGTCGTAAGGTCCCGTCGGACCGTCATCGATGCGTCGACCACGCCCGGAGACGAAGACACCGGCCCTTCGCCGAGTTGCACGCGCATGCGCAAGCGATCGGTTTCGGTGCCCATGCGGAACGTGCGCTCGTACACGATCCATCCGGCGGCATCGCACAGGCCATAGTCCAGACGGTCACCGAGCCCGGTCTTGCCGTCGAACCACAACCAGTCCACGCGCACCACCTGCCCCTTGGCAGTGCAGGCGATCCGGATGGTGGCCTGCCCGATGAACGGACCCTCACCCGGGATCGGGAACCAGAAGGTGCGCATCCCCGGCGTCTCGACCACCGCCGACTCCTTCGCGGCAACGCGCTGCGGTGCAAGCCGGTAAAGGCCGGCGCGGCCGGCACGCGCCTCGACCTCGCCAATGCGGTCGAGCATTGCCAGCAATGCTGGTTGCGCGTCTGACTCCTGCACGATCACGTGCGTGGCCCCGACGCGGCGCACCATCGCCTCGTACTCGCGGCCCGTCTCGTCGGCCAACACCTTCGGCATCGCGGCGTAGAGCTCCGGGTCGTACCAGCTGATCGCGTTGCCCCGCCCCGCGAGCTCCGCGGTGCCATCGTTCACGCGTCCAAAGAACACGTGGAAGTCGCCGCCGCGCGCGCGCAACTGCGCAACCAGCAAGCGCTCGGGAGTGAACTCCGCAAAGTACGCACCGTGCCCGCGGATGAGAGCGGGCCAGGGCCCGGCGCGCATCTGCCATGACACGTTGAACAGGAACGCGAGGTTGGCCAGCACCAGCACGAATGCCGAGATCGCCGCCGTGCGCCGCGACAGCAGGCGCTCCACGGTGGCCAGCATCGGCACGGTGGCGAGCACCAGCAGCGGGTACAGGTAACGCAGATACTGCATCTGCACCAGCAGGATCGCGGCTGCCGCGAGTGCGATCAGCGCCAGCGGGCGCAATGTGCGGTCGCGCAGCGCGAGCAGCCACGCGGGCAGAAGCAGCAGCAACTGGAATCCCGCCGTGCCGCTGTAGCTCTCCTGGTAGCTGCCGGTATCGGTGAGCATGCGCAGCGGCAGGTCCCACGTGAGCTTGCCGATGTACAGCGAGTTGACCACCGGTTCGATCAGGTAGTCCGGCGACTTGAAGATCGTGTTGAACAACGGCAGGACCGGATTGCCAGTGAGCAGCGCGGCATGGAAATAGCTCGAGCCGCCGACGACCGCACCGACCACGATCGCCGGTAGCCACGCGCGCAGCGGCAGCGGCCACGCGCGGATCAGGAACCAGATACTCGCGAGCCCCACCCAGATCACGTTGCTCACCTTGAGCCCGAGCGCGAATCCGGCGAGAGCCGCGAACAGCAGCGTGTGGCGGACGCGGTCGGTGGCCGGGAGGCCCTGCGCCACCAGGATCATCGCCAGCAGCACCGCGGTCGACGGCATCTCGACCTGCATCGTCAGCCCGAGCGACAGCGTCATCGGCTGGCTCGCCGCGAGCGCAACCACCCACCAGCTGCCGCGTTCGCTGACGCCCGCGTTGCGCGCGACTCGATGCAGCAGGTGCATGGCCACCACGAGCCACAGCAGGTTGACCGCCGCGCGCGCCTCGCGGCCGGCGACGAGCTGCGCGATCGCCTGCACGACATCGCCCGACCACGCCGACAGCGCCCACACCTGGGAGGCGACGTCCATGCGGTAGCGGTGCCAGGTGACGAGTTCCCACGGCAACCCGAGGTGATAGCCGAGATCGTCGGCGCTGACCGTCGGCACCCAGCTGGCGAGGCCCATGAGGCCGATGACCAGCACCGCGAAGAACGCGACCCAGCCGCCCTCGCGCGGCCGCCACGCCGCGACCAGCGCCGTCGTCATCGCACGCAATTCCCGGCGTCGCCACAACACCACCACGGACAGCACAAACGCGTAGAACGGCGCGAAGTGCAGCTTGAACGGCAGCAGCCAGCCAATCGCTGCGGCGATGATCCCGACCCCGCAAACCAGTGCCAACACGAACCGCGCCGGCAAATCCTTCGGCACAAGCACCGAGCCTATGCCCACGCCCGCCGCGCCGATCAGCAGGACCGCCGCCAGGGGCGAGATGCCCACCAGCATCACCTGCACCAGCCCGAACAGCGCGGCGCAGGCCCACCCAGGCGACAGCCGACGCCGCCACACCAGCAGCAACGTGAACGCGGTCGCGAAGGCACACACGATCGCCGTCTCGCGCACCCTCTCGATCGAGACCTGCGCGACGAGGTCGCTGCGCGCGCCGTACACGAGCAGCAGCGCCATCACCGCGAGCGAGGCGGCGATGAGCGCGTAGCGCGGGATGCGTGCGGAAGCTTCCATGGGCCGCGCATTCTAGCGACGCGGAACATGCGCCTTCATGCGTCGGCGTTGCCTGCGCCTGCCGCGGCGGCCATCCGTCGTCGCCCATCCGGCACCCCGACCGGCGCAAACGGCGAAAGTGAGCCCGTGGGGGAACGCACGAAATCGAGGTACGTCCGGGCTGTTTGCGTCCAGCGTCACGACGCGCAGGCGGATTTTCGCGCACAATCCGGGCCATGCGGATCGTCCAGCTCCGCAGCGGAGCACGCGCCATGGCAGCGAGGAACAGCGGCAAGCCCGATCCGGGCGACGACCAGCGCCGCCTGGCCGTATTGATCGACGCGGACAATGCACAGCCGTCCGTGATCGAGGGCCTGCTGGCGGAGGTCGCGAAATTCGGCGTGGCATCCGTCAAGCGCATCTATGGCGACTTCACCTCCACGCGGCAGACGCAGTGGAAGAGCGCGCTGCTGAAGCACTCGATCAGCCCGGTGCAGCAGTTCGCCTACACCAGCGGCAAGAATGCGACCGACTCCTCGCTCATCATCGATGCGATGGACCTCATGTACACCGGGCGCTTCGACGGCATGTGCCTGGTGTCGAGCGACAGCGATTTCACGCGCCTCGCGCAGCGATTGCGCGAAGAGGGCCTGCTCGTCTACGGCTTCGGCGAGCGCAAAACACCCGACCCGTTCGTGCAGGCCTGCGACAAGTTCATCTACACCGAAGTGCTGCGACCGGACGTGCCGCCCACGGCGCCCGCATCGTCCGCGGCGCCAGCGGCCAGCGGCAGCGCGCGCGCGAGAAAATCGCCCGCGCGCAGCGTCGCGGCCGCACCACCGGTGAAGGCGTCCGCGGGCGCCGCCCCCGAAGCGCCCGTGGCTTCGACCAAATCCACCCGTCTCGCATTGCCGCTGGAGCTGCTGCGTCGCGCGATCGAGGAAGCCTCCGACGAAGAGGGCTGGGCACACCTCGGCGCGGTCGGCACCTACATGAACAAGATTCGCCCGGATTTCGATCCGCGCCTTTACGGGCACAAGAAGCTGAGCGACCTGCTCAAGAGCCACCCGCGACACTTCGCGATGGAAGAGCGTGGTGCCTCGACCGGCGGCAAAGCGGTCTATGTGCGCGCGCTGGCCTGACCGAACCCATTGATGTCGAGTAGCAAGCCTTTCTCGGCCGCCTGCGAGCGCAATCGCGATTCCATTGTTGCCGTCCTGCAACGTCATCTGCGCGAATGCCACACGGTTCTGGAAGTCGGCTCCGGTACCGGCCAACATGCCGTGCACTTCGCCGCGGCCATGCCGTGGCTCGACTGGCAATGCTCGGACCGTGCCGAAAATCTGCCAGGCATCCGCGCCTGGCTCGCTGAGGCGGGGTTGCCGAATACGCCCGAGCCCGTGGAGTTGGACGTGGCGGTAGCGCCGTGGCCGATACCGCCGTCGCGTCGCTTCGATGCGGTGTTCAGCGCGAACAGCCTGCACATCATGGGCTGGCCTGAAGTCGAAGCGTTCTTCGACGGCCTCGCCGGTGTGTTGGCGGACGCGGCCACGCTGGTCGTGTACGGGCCCTTCAACTACGGCGGCGCGTACACCAGCGACAGCAATCGCGAATTCGACGGCTGGCTCAAGGCGCGCGATGCGCGCTCCGGCATCCGCGACCTCGAGGCGGTCGATGGCCTCGCGCGCTCGCTCGGAGTGCGCCTGACCGAGGACGCAGAAATGCCTGCGAACAATCGCTGCGTCGTCTGGCGGCGTTGAGTCTGACGCGCACCGACTTCGCAGTCACGGCCACGGCCATGGCTACCGCCAGGTCGGCAGAGAATGCTCCGCGCTACAACATCGCGCCACGCTTGCGCGCTCTGGTAGCGCCGGGCTTGCCCGGCTGCACGGTTCCCGTCCTTGCGCGGGGTCTGGATTCGCTGTCCCCAAGCTCGGCCGCCAGTTCCACGCGTTGCGTAGCCATGGCAAGGCGCGTCTCTTCGTCGGGCACCGGATAGTGGAGTGCCAGAGATTCCAGTGCCTCGATCAGCGCCGCGGCAACTAAAAGCCGGGCGAACCAGCGGCGATCCGACGGCACCACGACCCAGGGCGCGTGCGGCATGGCAGTCGCGCGGATGGTCTGCTCGTAGGCCTGCATGTAGGCGTCCCAGTGCTTGCGCTCGGCCACATCGCCAGCGTTGTACTTCCAGTGCTTCGACGGATCGTCGATGCGGTCCAGGAACTGCCGGGCCTGCTCCTCGCGCGACAGGTGCAGGTAGAACTTGCGGATCGCAGTGCCGTTGCGCGCAAGGTGGCGTTCCCAGGCGTTGATATCCTCGAAGCGTTCCGTCCAGACGTTGGCTCCGAGCAATGCGGGCGGCAGCCGCTGGCCCCGCAGGAATTCCGGATGCACGCGCACCACGAGCGTCTCCTCGTAGT
>JBBRIE010000135.1:0-7825 GCA_038221545.1 Lysobacterales bacterium | reverse complement strand
CTCAAGCATCGTGAATTCGGGATTGTGCCGCGTGCTCACGCCTTCGTTGCGGAAGTTCCGGTTGATTTCGTAAACCCGCTCGAGGCCGCCCACGACCAGTCGTTTCAGGAACAGCTCCGGTGCGACCCGCAGGAACAGGTCGAGGCCCAGCGCGTTGTGGTGGGTCACGAACGGTTTGGCTGTCGCACCGCCGGCCACGCGATGCATCATCGGAGTTTCCACTTCGAGGAACCCCCGCGCGTCGAGCCAGTCGCGCAGCACGCGCACGATGTTCGAACGCAGCCGGAAGGTCTCGCGGACGTCCTGGTTGACGATCAGGTCGACGTAGCGCTGCCGGTAGCGTTGCTCGACATCCTCGAGTCCGTGCCACTTGTCCGGTAGCGGACGCAGGGACTTGGTCAGGAGGCGGAGCTGATCCACTCGCACGGACAATTCGCCGGTGCGCGTGCGGGTCAGCGTACCGCCGGCCGCAACGATATCGCCCACGTCCCAGCCCTTGAACGCCTCGTAGGCATCGCCCAGCGCGTTCGACTGCAGGAAGAGCTGGATCCCACCCGAACCATCCTGCAACTGCGCGAAGCTCGCCTTGCCCAAGACGCGCTTCGCGAGCATGCGCCCCGCCAGCAGCACCTTGCGGCCAAGGGACTCGAGCGCAGCCGCGTCCCACTGCGCGGCGTCGGCGAACTCCACCTGCAGGTCCGCGGATTTCGTGTCCGGGCGAAAATCGTTGGGGTAGGCGATGCCCTCGCCGCGCAACGCGGCCAGTTTCGCCCGACGCTCGACGATGAGGTGGCTTTCTTCGACAACGGGGTTCACTTGATCACTCATGCCCGGTCGTCACTGCGCCTGGCGCCGGCTTCGAGTCCTGCCTTGAGCGACGCGGAAATGAATCCGTCGAGATCCCCATCGAGCACCTTTTGCGTATCCGAGCGCTCGATGCCGGTGCGCAGGTCCTTGATCCGCGACTGGTCGAGCACGTAGTTGCGTATCTGGCTGCCCCATCCGATGTCGGACTTGGTCGCCTCGACCCGGTCCTTTTCCTCGTTCCTCTTCTGGACCTCGGCCTCGTACAGCTTGGCCGCCAGCATCTTCATGGCGCGATCGCGGTTCGCGTGCTGGCTGCGCTCGGTCTGGCAGGCGACGACGGTGTTGGTCGGCACATGCGTGATACGAACCGCCGACTCGGTCTTGTTGACGTGCTGGCCGCCTGCACCCGATGCGCGATACACGTCGGTGCGGAGGTCCGCCGGATTGATCTCGATATCGATGTCGTCGTCGACTTCCGGTGACACGAACACCGAAGTGAAGCTGGTGTGCCGGCGGTTGTCGGAATCGAACGGGGACTTGCGCACCAGCCGGTGCACGCCGGTTTCGGTCTTCAGCCAGCCGTAGGCGTACTCGCCTTCGACCCGGAACGTCGCGGACTTGATACCCGCCACTTCGCCGCCGCTCACCTCGAGCAGTTCGGTTTTCCAGTCGCGCGACTCCGCCCAGCGCAGGTACATGCGCAACAGCATCTCTGCCCAGTCCTGCGCCTCGGTGCCACCTGCACCTGCCTGGATGTCGACGAACGCGGAATGCGAGTCCATCTTGCCGGAGAACATGCGCTGGAACTCGAGCGATTCGACTTCGCCAGCCAGGCCTTCGACATCCGCTGCCACCGCGGCGACCGTCGTTTCGTCGCCCTCGCCCGCCGCCATGTCGAGCAGCTCACGCGCTTCCGTCAGTCCGCCCGTGAGCGAGGTCAGCCCGTCGACCACGCGCAACAGCGCGGCGCGTTCGCGACCGAGCGTCTGCGCGCGTTCGGGGTTGTCCCAGACATTCGGCGCCTCGAGCTCCAGGCCGACTTCCTCGAGTCGTTCGCGCTTGGCCTCAAAGTCAAAGAAACCCCCGGAGCGATGCCACGCGCTCGGTCAGGTCTTCGATGCGGAACAGGATCGGGTTGATTTCCATGTCGGACGGCTGGCAATAGGTAACAGCCGGCCATTCTAGTGGAGGCGCGGCCACTGGACCGGCCGGCGCAGCCGTCGCGCGACCAGGGCTTGGCGCGGCGGCCCTCAGCTGGAGCGGGTCTCGTCGCGCAGCACCCGGTAAGTGTTGCGACCGGCCTGCTTGGCCGCATACAGGGCCTTGTCGGCCAGTTCGAGGAGCGACTCCGTGCTGGCGGGCGAATCGGAAACCGCGATGCCGATGCTGGTGAATACCGGTACGTCCTGCCTGTCGATACGCATCGGGTCGTCCATCCATGCGATCAGCATGCGCGCGCCACGCTCCGCGGCAGCGGCTGACCCGCGCGACTGGATGAGCGCCACGAACTCGTCGCCCCCGAACCTCGCCACCAGGTCCTCCTGGCGCACGATGCAGCGCAGGCGCTCCGCGAACTGCGTGAGGACTCCGTCGCCGACGGCGTGTCCACGGGTATCGTTGATCTCCTTGAAGCGGTCGATGTCGAAGGACATCAACGCTAGAGGATCGCCACCCGCTCGAGCGCTCTCCACGGATTCCCGAAGCCGCTCCTCGAAGTACCGCCGGTTGGCGAGCCCTGTCAGCGAGTCGAAACTGGCGAGGTGTCGCAACTGCTGCTCGGTATCCTTCAGATCGCTGATGTCGAAGGTCAGCGCGTAGAAGCCGCGCACGCGACCGTCCGGACCGAACTCGGGAACGTACTTCGACTCATGGGGCACCAGGCGACCGTCCCGCTCGATCGGGCCCTCGAAGCGCTGCGGCTCGCCGCGCAATGCGGCTTCAACATAGGGCTGCAGCAGCGCGTAACCCTCCTCGCCCCGAAACTCGAGGATCGTCCGGCCCAGAATGGACTCCTTGGGCAACCCGAACGTCTGGCAGACCTGGGCGTTGACGAACCGGTAGCGCTGCTGGTCGTCGACGTATGCGATCAAGGCCGGCAGGTTGTCTGCGATCGATTGCAGCCGAGCCTCGCTCGCGGCCAATGCTTCCTGTGCCTCGATTCGCGCGGTCACATCGCGGCCCGAATGGACAATTTCTTCCGGAGCGCCCGGGATCTCGCTGGGCACACGCGTGGCGAGCACTTCCATCCAGACGTAGTGCCCAAGCTTATGCTGCATACGATAAGTGAGGCTCGCGGATCCGCCTTCCGCGAACAGCTGCTGCAAACTGGAACGGAGCCTGTCGTGGTCGTCGGGGTGAACCAGATCCCAGCGGGCGTCCCTCAGCTCCTCGGGCTTCCAGCCCAACATGCGTTCGACCGACGGAGATACGAACGACCGCGTTCCGGCTGACGTCAGGCGCCCCACGAAATCCTGGGCGTGCTCCGCGAGCAGCCGAAAACGCAACTCGCTGGCAGCGACCCCCCTCGTCAGCCGGCGCTTCTCCGACAGCGTGATCGCCACGCTGAAGGACATGATGCACGCGGTGATGATGAACAGCTGCAGCAGTGTCCCGCTGAGCAACGGCGATCCTGCAATCTTCGCAATCGGTCCGGTGCCCAATGCCGAGGCGATGAGCGCGGCTACGGTGATCGTGGTGATCCCGATCACCGCGCCGGCGAAACCGTGCCGGAAAGAGATGTACAGCAGCGGCGGGAAGGCCAGGAACAAAAGCGGCAGCCCACTTTGCGCAAAGATCCCTACGCATGCCGCGACCAGGAAGACGAGTCCTGCGGCGAAATCCGCGCGGCGCCCTCGCTGGCCGAAAGCAGCCCAGCGTTGCTGCTGCGCGACGAGCGTCAGGGTGCCGAAGATCGCCATCCCGAGCGTGTGCGCCCAGAACCACGTCAGCCAGGTGAACCAGAAGGAGCTGTTTGAGAAGAACACAAATGCAAAGCTGGCCGCCACCGCGGAAACCGCGCAGGCGACGAGCGTGCTCATCGTGCACACCCAGGAGAGACGCACGAGCTCGTCACGATCGCCTGGGTCCGGCACGAAGTGGCGGATGGCACCCGACACGAGGCGAACCTCGAGGACATTGACGGCGACGAGGATCGCGGCGAACTGCAGTTCATCGCCCTGGATCAGCCGCGCGGCCAACTCGCCACAGGCTCCGGCAAGGAGGATGTACGGCCAGGCGCTTCGATTCCTTCGGACCAGCAGCCCGGCAATCACGCCGTTCGAAATCCACAAGGCGGCCACGTTGCCGCCGGAGCGCGTCAGGGCGAGGCTCGTCCACGCGAGTACCGTGACCGCCAACGCAATGACCACGAGCCAGGCAAGGGCCCTGCCGGTGCCCAGGCGCGAATGAGGCTCACCTCCCGAAACACCGATCGCCGTATCCGGCATGGTGTGTTCCGTCATTGACAATCGACTACGGTAGTTCAGTACCGACGCATTCACACGCTCACAACGACCTTGTATTCAGGCGCTGCTGCGGAGCGGGTACGCGAGGCGCGGCGTGTCAGCGCCAGAATCTAAAGCGGTGCCAGCGCTTGTACACCACCAGCGTGCCGTCCTCGCAATCCAGCCGAAGGCTTCCGAATGCGCCCGACGCGAGGCGTTCGATTGCTTCATTGAGGAGGTTCTCCCTCGGTGCATGTCGCGCATCCATCACGACCCCTTCCGGTCGGCAACCCGTTGCCTCGGCGAGGGCAGCGAAGACCCGGACCCTGCCGAGCCGGGCAAGCGCGGCGAATTCGGCGTTGGTGGTGATCAGCGCACGCGCCTCGCTCGCCACCTTGATCGGCAGTTCGCCCGCGCCCCACAGCCACAACGAGTTCACGGGTTGCTGGCCCCGCCGCGCGCGCTCGCGATTGACGGGGTGCAGGTGCAGCACCATCTGTGTTTCGTTGAGCAGGCGCGGCCACTCGCGCCCAGCGGTTTCGCTCGCGGGCAGAGGAGTGCCGGACGACCCGAGCGCATCCTCGGGATCGACGAAGCGCGGTGTCGGCCGACCGCGCGCAATCTGCACGTACCAGCGCGCCGGATTGGGCGCATCGAACACCATGCCGAGATCGTGGAAGCACGGACGCACGGCGGCAGACAACTCCTCGGCTTCCGAAGGTTCGAGCGCCAGATCGTCGCCGAGCGCCATCAGGCGCAAGCCGCCCGCCTCGACCTGCACGTAAGCGGGGTCTGCTCGAAGCCACTGGTATCCGGCGGTGTCCGCACAATCGAACTCGCGCGTGATCGCCGCCCACGCGGCGGGCTTCGGCACTACGTCGAACACCCGGAGCTGCTGCGCGCGAAGTCCGGGCACGGCGCCCCCGACCACGTCACCACGCACGCGCATCGCCGCCAGCAGCGCCGCATCGCCCTGCCGTTCCAATACCGCCCACGGCGGCAGCAGCAAGGTCAGCTGATCTGATTTCACAGGGCGGGACACGTTAGCTAGCGTCAGTGACCCGAGCAATTCGAATCTCGCGCTGCACAACTGCCATCCGGAATGGAAATCGAGCAGTCCGCAATTCCTGTCTGCCCTGCTCGCGACGGCCCTCCCACCTGGATTCGTGCAGTGGCGCCGGGACGAAGGGAAAACACCTCTCTTGCGTGGTGCACGTCGATCATGCTCTTGGCCCGGTCGCGGAAAACCGCTTGCAAGGAAAGGTTCCTCCACGAACGTTGGGACGTATTCGTGACCTGGCCAGGCAAGCGCTGTGCGGAGATTCCTTCAACGAAAACACGCGAACCCGAGCGTCCGCGATCTTCAACTGGGAAAGCGAAGCGGGCGCCTTGGATTCGTCGCCTGAGAACCAAATTGAACCGAACATTGCCGCCAAAAACAGAGCGAGAATGACGGCACTGCTTGCCGGGTGGGCGAAAAATCGCGCGCCGGGAAATTGCGATGCGTGACAATGCGGGCACTTCCTCGCCTTGACATTGAGGGTCTCCAGGCACACAGGGCAAGCCTTCTTGTCCAATTTGATCTCCAGGGACTCGGACCGCTACTCACCGCTTGCTAGACGACGTAGCGGACGCGGGCGATCACGTACTCGCGGGCGCCGCCGGGAGTGGTGATGGTCACGCTGTCGCCTTCGAATCGGCCAATGAGCGCACGGGCTACCGGGGAAGAGATCGAGATCATGCCGTGCTTGATGTCGGCCTCGAGGTCGCCGACGATCTGGTAGGTGACCTTCTCGTCGCTGTCGTCCGCGAGCAGATCCACCGTCGTGCCAAACACCACGCGCGACCCGGGCTTCAGCTGCGCGACGTCGATGACTTCCGCATTGGACAATGCGGCTTCGAGCTGCTTGATGCGTCCCTCGGTGAACGACTGCTGGTCGCGGGCAGCGTGGTATTCCGCATTCTCCTTGAGGTCGCCGTGCGCGCGCGCCTCGGCGATCGCCTCGATGATGCGCGGGCGCGTCACCGACTTCAGTTGTTCAAGCTCCGCGCGCAGCCGATTGGCGCCCGCCCCCGTCATCGGTACACGCGTCATGCGTTGAGTCTCCCGTGCAATTCCTGCAACGACGTCACGCCGTCGACGTCGCGGAAATCCAGCGAATGCACCAGCGCGCGCGCGCCCGCGACCGTGGTGCTGTAGGTGATCCTGTTCTGTAGCGCTTCGCGGCGGATCGAGAACGAGTCGGCGATGGCGGCCTTGCCTTCGGTGGTGTTGACGATGAACGCGATCTCGCCATCCTTGATGAGGTCGACGATGTGCGGGCGCCCTTCGAGCACCTTGTTGACCACGGCGCATTCGACGCCCTGGGACGCCAGCCAGTCGCGGGTGCCGCGCGTCGCGACCAGCGAGAACCCGCGCCGCAGCAATTCCTGCGCGACCGGCAACAGGCGCTGCTTGTCGGGATCGCGCACCGACAGGAACGCGCGCCCCACCTGCGGAGGCCGGATATTGGCGGCCTGGTGCGCCTTCGCGAACGCGGCCCCAAAGGTCAGTCCCACGCCCATCACCTCACCGGTCGAACGCATCTCCGGCCCGAGGATCGGGTCGACGTTCTGGCACTTGAGGACCGGGAAGATCGCTTCCTTGACCGAGAAGTACGGCGGCACGACCTCGCGGGTCGCCCCTTGCGAGGCGAGTGATTGCCCGACCATGCAGCGCGCGGCGATCTTCGCGAGCGGCACGCCGGTGGCCTTGGAGACGAACGGCACCGTGCGCGATGCGCGCGGATTGACCTCCAGCACGAACACCTCTTCGCCCTGAATCGCGAACTGCGTATTCATGAGTCCGACCACGCCCAACGCTCGCGCCATCTGCGTGGTCTGATCGCGCAGCCGGTCCTGCATCGCGGCGGTCAGCGAATAGGGCGGCAAGGAACAGGAGGAGTCACCGGAATGCACGCCGGCTTCCTCGATGTGCTCCATGATGCCGCCGATCAGCACTTGTCCCGATGCATCGCCGATGAGATCCACGTCGACTTCGATTGCGTTGTCGAGGAACCGGTCGAGCAACACCGGAGAATCGTTCGAAACCCGCACTGCATCGGTGATGTAGCGCGTGAGATCCGCATCGCTGTGCACGACTTCCATCGCACGGCCGCCGAGAACGTAGCTTGGCCGCACCACCAGCGGATAGCCGATTTCGCGCGCGAGCGTGAGCGCCTGCTCCGCCGACCGGGCCGTTCGATTCGGCGGCTGCTTGAGGCCCAGTTGTTCGATCAGCTTCTGGAAACGTTCCCGATCCTCGGCAAGGTCGATGGAATCGGGAGAGGTGCCGATGATCGGCACGCCTGCGGCTTCAAGTGCACGCGCAAGCTTCAGCGGCGTCTGGCCTCCGTACTGGACGATGACGCCGACCGGGCGCTCCACCGCGACGATCTCGAGCACGTCCTCGAGCGTGACGGGTTCGAAATACAGCCGGTCCGAGATGTCGTAGTCGGTCGACACGGTCTCCGGATTACAATTGACCATGATGGTCTCGTACCCGTCCGCGCGCAGGGCGAGCGCCGCGTGCACGC
>JBBRIE010000134.1:0-7834 GCA_038221545.1 Lysobacterales bacterium | reverse complement strand
TCCGCCACGTGCAGGAGTTCGTCCACCGACACGCGCTCGACGCCGGGCATTGAGGCGATCGCCACGCGGCCCGCGGGTTCGTGCACGAACACGGGATAGATGAGGTCGTCGACGGTCAGGTGCGATTCGCGCACCAGCCGCCGCGAGAATTCGTCGCGGCGCAGGCGGCGCGGTCGGATGGGGTAGTGGGCCATGTGCATGCGATTGGCGGGAAGGCTGCCATTGTGCGGACTTCGCGCGGACGAAGCACGCCCCGGCTGCGAGCGCTTCCCGCGACGCCGCAGGCGCGACCGGTTGCGCGTCGCAGCTTGCATTCCCGCCCCGCCGCTGTTCCTATCGGGAGTTGGGTCGGCAGGATTCCCGTAGCGATGTCAGAACTGATCGTCGTCGAGCGCTCGGCCAGCCTCTGCCATCTGCTCACGCGCACGCTCCAGGCCGCCGATCTTGGCGGGTGGCGCGAGCTGGCGAGCAGCGTCGACGCGCTCGCGCACGTGAAGCGCGAAGTCGATCTTGGCACGCCGCCGCGTGCGCTCCTGCTCGGCGCGCCGGTGCGCCTGCAGCAGGAATTCCGGGCGCTGCTCGAGGAACTCGGGCGCAACCCGCAGATCGCGGTGGTGGTGCTCGGACACGAGCGGCTGCCGGAGCTCGATGTCTGGCTTGCGTCGCACCCGGCTGCGGAGTTCCTCCCATGGGCCCAGTTCGGCCGCATCCCTTCGATGCTGCAGCACCTCGCGCCGGCGAACTCCACCCTGGAGTCGGCGCCGTTGCGCCGGAACGACGCTGTCCGCGTGCTGTTCGTCGACGACTCGGCCAGCGTACGCATGACTTACCAGAGCGTGCTGCTGCGCCAGGGTTACGCGGTCGATCTCGCGGGTACGCGGCACGAGGCGCTGATGAAGGCGCGTGCGCGGCGCTACGACCTGATCGTGGTGGACTACTACCTTCCCGACGGCACCGGCGAAACGCTGTGCCGGGAGTTGCGCGAGATCCCCCACACCGCCGATGCGCTGATTGCCGTGATCACCGACAGTTATCGCGATGACATCATCCGCAGCTGCCTTGAGGCTGGCGCGATCGAGTGCATGTTCAAGAGCGAGGCGATGGAGCTCTTTACCGTGCGCATCGCGAGCCTCGCGCGCCAGGTGCAGATGCAGCAGCGCGTCGAATCCGAACGGCAGCGTCTCGACGGCATCCTGGGTGCCGTGGCGGATGGCGTGTACGGCGTCGATCCCAACGGCGTCGTGAGCTTCATCAACCCGAATGGCCTGCGGCTCCTCGGATACACGCACGAAGACCAGGTGGTGGGACACGTCGCGCACGAGCTGTTCCACCCGATGCGCGAGGACGGCACGCGGCTCGCGGGCGAGGATTCGCCCCTCGCGCGTGCCTATTCGACCAGCGCTCCCGTCAACCAGTTCGAGACGGTCTTCTGGACTCGCGAGGGTGCTGCGCTGCCGGTCGAATGCAGTCTCCGACCCCTCGCCATCAATGGCCGGCACCAGGGAGCGGTCGCGGTGTTCCG
The DNA here is from genome assembly GCA_038221545.1 of Lysobacterales bacterium. Lineage (GTDB taxonomy): Bacteria > Pseudomonadota > Gammaproteobacteria > Xanthomonadales > Ahniellaceae > JBBQNY01. Next base: position 6,312 of record JBBRIE010000134.1, on the reverse strand, counting down.
CGATATATCCGACCGCAAGAGCGTCGAGCGCCTGCACTGGGAGATGACGCACGATGGGCTGACCGGCCTGCACAACACGCGCCATTTCCTGCAATTGCTGGGCGCGGAACTGTCGCGCCGCCGCGACCTGGGCGGATACGCCGCACTGTTGTACATCGACGTCGACCGGTACCTCCAGATCGTGGAAGGTTCGGGCATCAGCGCGGCGGAAAACCTGCTGGTGGACCTGGCTCGCCGCTTCAGCACGCTGTTGCGCGATGGTGATGTCCTGGCACGGCTGGAACGCGACCGCTTCGGGCTCCTGCTTCCAGGCGTGCAGCCTGACAACCTGTTCGCGCTCGCGGAGAGTTTCCGCGCACAGGCGCAGGCCTGCACGATCGAAGTCAACAATGGCCAACGACCGGCAACGGTGTCGGTCGGCGTGGGCCTCGTCTCGCGCGAGACCCCCTCGGTGGAGAACGCGCTCGAGCGATCGCGCGAGGCCTGCGAGGTGGCCAAGCAACGAGGTCGCGATCAGACGCAGATATCGCTCGGCGAAGTCGACAGCCGCCTCGCACGGGAGATCGAGACGAGCTGGGCGGAACGCCTGCGCGAGGCGATCGCGCAGGATCGACTGGTGTTCTACCTGCAGCCGATCGTGCCGATCGCCGCGATTCCACCGGATTTCGCGACGTCGATGGTGGAGCCTTCGTGGTCGCCCAACGCGGCGATGGCGCGTACGCAATTTTTCGAATTGCTGGTGCGGCTGCGCGACGCGCGAGGCGACCTGATCTCGCCATCCGTGTTCATTCCGCTGGCGGAGCGCTTCGGACTGATGCCCGAGATCGATCTTTGGATCGTGGCGCGCGCGCTCAAGCACCTCGGTACCCTGAGCCGTCAGGGCGTGCTCTCGTCCTTCACCGTCAACCTGTCCAGCCAGACGCTTTCCGACAGCGACACGCTGCGTCGCATCGAGGAACTCGTGCGCGCCGGCCACGCCGCCCCCGGACAGCTCGTGTTCGAACTCACCGAGACATCGCAACTCAGCCGTCTCAACGACGTGCGTCGCTTCATGCTGGCGTTGCGTGCGCTGGGCTGCCGGTTTGCGCTGGACGATTTCGGCACAGGGTTCTCCTCGTTCACCCACCTGCGCCACCTGCCGGTGGACTTCGTCAAGATCGACGGCAGCTTTGTCGAAGGCATGGTCTCGACGGAACTCGACCACAAGCTGGTGAGCTCGATTACCGGCATGGCGCGGGCCCTCAAGCTGCGCGTGATCGCCGAGCACGTGGATGGGCCGGCCACGCTCGCCGCCTTGCGCGAGTGCGGCGTCGAATTCGCCCAAGGGCACTTCCTGGGCAAGCCGCGCCCGATCGAGAAGACGCACTTCGCGCGGCTGCTTGCCGTCGGCTGAGGGAACTCGCAGGCGTCCACCGGCATGGTGGATGACGCTGCAGCTCGTCGCCGTGAAGATCAATGCCGAGTTGCTCGACGTTCAGCGCCACGGGAACGCTTTCCGGCGCGCGCAGTCCCAGCCCGTCCGCCTCTGTCCGTGCGTCGGTGGCGGCCTGCGGTTGTATCACCGGGCCGTGACCCGGTGCTCAGTATCCCCGCCGCGCGAAGTTAATAATTCGTTTGCCTCCGAAAGCGTTAAGAAACATGAGCGCCGGCAGAGTGTTCTGGACATTTGCATCGAAATGTTCTAGATAGTTGATGTAAGCAACTGAAGAATCACACTAATGACTCCTGTGCCCGCCCTTCTTGCCGCCGCTGCCCTGCTCACGCTGGGGGCGGTTCGACGCGTTCCGGAAGGCGAAGCCTGCACGCTCTATCGCTTTGGCCGCTACCGGCGGACGCTGGAAAGCGGAGTGCACTGGACCTGGCCGCTGGTCGACCGAATTGGCCATCGCATCAGCTTGACGGGCCGGCACGCCGAACTCGATAGCGGGGTGGTCACGCGCGCAGATGGCGAGGCGGTCACTGCCGCCGGCACGGTGTACTTCCAGGTGCTGGACGCCGTGCAGGCCGAAGAGCAGATCGAGCATTTCGAGGACTGCATCCGCGACAGCTTGCGCGAAGTCCTCCGCGAGGAACCCTTGCCTGCAGCGAGCGTTGCGCCCAGCGAAAGCAACCGCGCGCTGAAACGCGGCGTCGACCAGCGCCTGCGTCGCTTCGGCCTGACGGCGACGCGCTGCCAGCTAGACCTGTCGCGCGGAGTCGAGGCCAGGGCCGCCTGATCGTCGACCTGCAACGGTCAAGCATGCTGGTTCGTGTGCGCCACGCGTTAACCTCGGCAGATGCGCGCCGACCTCGCTGCCGTCACCTCGATCGAAGACCTGTGCCCTGAGCTTGAGCGCGGACTGGTTGCGCTCGACCTGGCGGGCGACCGCGCCCTGGCCGACGGATTGCTTCGGTACCTGGCGCTGTTGACCCGCTGGAACGCGGTGTACAACCTCACGGCGGTGCGCGATCCGCGGGACATGCTGTCCCGGCACCTGTTCGACTGCCTCGCGGTGTCCGCGCACCTGGAACCGGGGGCGCTCGCGGATCTTGGCAGCGGCGCGGGCCTTCCGGGAATCCCGCTGGCGCTGCTCGACCGCTCGCGACCGGTGACGCTGGTGGAAAGCAACGGCAAGAAGGCGCGATTCCTGCGCACGGCGGTACGCGAACTCGAGCTTGAGCACGTCGAGGTATTCGCCGGCCGTGCGGAGAGTGCGCGTGCGCGGCCGGGACCAGCGGTCATTGCGCGCGCCCTGGCGCCGCTGCACGAATTGTGCCGGCTGGCCACGCCGTGGCTTGCCGCGAACGGACGCCTGCTGGCCATGAAGGGGCCGGGCGTCGAAAGCGAACTCGCCGCGTTGCCGGCGACGATCGAACTCGTCGCGCAGCACCGGCTGAGCGTTCCGGGCTTGGACGGCGAGCGGTACTTGGTGGTATTGAAGCGCGCCCCGCCTGCGCCCGAGCGATGACCCGCACCCTCGCAATCGCCAACCAGAAAGGCGGCGTCGGCAAGACCACGACCGCCGTGAACCTCGCAGCAGCGCTCGCCGAGGCGGGTCGCCGCGTGCTGCTCGTTGACCTGGACCCGCAGGGCAACGCGACCATGGCGGCGGGGATCGACAAGGCGACGTCGCAGTTCAACGGGTTCGAGGTGCTGCTGGAACAGCAGCCCGCGAGCGCCGCGATCCTGGCCGCACCCACCGGGTTCGACCTGATCGCGGGAGGCCCCGACCTCACCGCCGCAGAAATCAAGTTGATGGAGGCGATCGCCCGCGAGCAGCGGTTGCGCGAGGTCCTCGCTCCGGTGCGCGATCGCTACGACTACATCCTGATCGATTGCCCGCCTTCGCTCTCGATTCTTACCTTGAACGCGCTGACCGCGGCGGACGGCGTGATCGTGCCCATGCAGTGCGAGTATTTCGCCCTCGAGGGCCTGAGCGCGCTGCTCGATACCGTCAAGGCCGTGAAATCTCGCCTCAACGCGGGCATCGAGATCGAAGGCATCCTGCGCACGATGTACGACGTCCGCAACAACCTGGCGAACGATGTGTCCGCGCAACTCAACGAACACTTCGGCGACAAGGTGTTCCGCACCGTCATCCCGCGCAATATCCGGCTGGCCGAAGCGCCCAGCCACGGCCAGTCGATTGCCCAGTACGACCGCGGTTCGCGCGGCGCCATTGCCTACTCCGGCCTTGCCGGCGAACTGCTCAGGCGCGAACGCGCCTCGCGCGGAGTGCCCGCTGGATCGGTCCAAACCACGCCAAGAGACCCCTGATGCCACCCAAGAAACGAGGCCTCGGGCGGGGGCTCGATGCGCTGCTGCGCATCGATACCGTGACCGCCGAAGACACCGCCGGCGAATCGCTCCGGACAATCGGCATCGATGCACTCACGCCCGGGCGATTCCAGCCGCGCAAGTCGATGGACCTGCAAGCGCTGTCCGAACTCGCGGCGTCGATCAGGACGCAGGGCATGATCCAGCCGATCGTGGTTCGAGCCTCTGGCGATCGGAGTTTCGAGATCATCGCCGGTGAACGACGCTGGCGCGCAGCTCGCGAGGCCGGACTTACGGAAGTGCCGTGCGTCGTGCGCGAGGCGGACGATCGCGCGACCATCGCCATGGCGCTGATAGAGAACATCCAGCGCGAGGACCTCGCGCCCCTGGAAGAGGCGTCCGCGCTGCAACGCCTCATTGATGAGTTCGAGCTCACGCACCAGAAGGCGGCCGACGCCGTGGGGCGATCGCGCGCCGCCGTTTCCAATCTCCTGAGGCTGCTCGAACTGCCCGTAGCGGTCCGTCGCAAGCTCGAGGCGGGCGAAATCGAGATGGGCCATGCGCGTGCCCTGCTGACGTTGCCCGCGGCCAGGGCGGAAGCGCTTGCCGAACGCGCCGCGGAACAGGGCTGGTCGGTGCGCGAGCTCGAAGCGCACGCGCGGCGTCCCGTCGGCGCGGCCTCCGCCGCTCGTGGCAGGAAGTCCGGCGTCCCCGCGACCCCGGACGCCGACGTGGCGCAGTTGCAACAGGAACTGGCGGAGCTGCTGGCCGCACCGGTGGCGATCGAACATGGGCGCGGCGGGCGCGGCAAGCTCGTGATCCGCTACTTCAGCCTTGACGAGTTGGACGGATTGATCGAGCGCTTGCGTGGCGATCGCTGAGCCCGATACCGAGAGATCCAGACGCGAGGAGTCGCTCGAGACGCCGCCAGGGAAGCCGCCGATCCAGCTGAGTGTTGTGGTGCCCGCGCGCAACGAAGCCGAGAATGTGGCCGCGCTTGTGCATGAAGTCATCGACGTGCTGCGCGGACGACTCAAGTTCGAGATGGTCTTCGTCGATGACGCCAGCGATGACGCCAGCGCGCAAGTCCTCGCCGAATTGATGCAGTCGATTCCGGAGTTGCGCGTGTTGCGGCATCGACACCGTGCGGGGCAAAGCGCGGCGATCCGCAACGGCGTGCGCGCTGCGCGTGCCGAATGGATCGCGACGCTCGACGGCGACGGTCAGAACGATCCTGCCGACCTGTTGAAGCTGGTCGCGCGGCGCGCCGAATCGGCAAACGAGGTCAAGCTGTTCGCCGGATGGCGCGTCGATCGACGCGACAGCACGAGCAAGCGCTGGGCCTCGCTGTTCGCCAATGCGTTGCGCGCACGCTTGCTGCGCGATGCGACCCCGGATACGGGCTGTGGCACCAAGCTGTTCGAGCGCGCGGCGTTTCTGGAACTGCCGTACTTCGATCACATGCATCGATTCCTCCCCGCGCTGATGCATCGCGACGGCTGGCGCACGTTGAGCGTGGCGGTGAACCACAGGCCGCGTACCGCCGGGCGATCCAACTACAACAATCTGCAGCGCGCGTGGGTCGGCATCAGCGACCTGCGCGGTGTTGCCTGGCTTATCCGACGCGCCGCACGCGCGCCGGTCGATGAGATAGAAAGATGAAAGACACCACGATCTGGATAGCAATAGGTTTCGCCGGGCAGGCACTGTTCTCGACGCGCTTCATCCTGCAATGGCTTGCGTCCGAGCGCGCCAGGCGCAGCGTCGTGCCAATCGCCTTCTGGTACTTCAGCCTCGCCGGCAGCCTGGTGTTGCTGGCCTACGCGCTGCATCGCCGTGATCCAGTGTTCATCGCGGGACAAGGGGTGGGAATGTTCGTGTACCTGCGCAACCTGTACCTGATCAAGGTCGCACACCGCAGTTCGCTCGAAAACGTCGGCTGATCGACGGTTTTGCTGCCGATCCTTGTCCGGAGCGTGGTCATAAAGTTGACATGTTCCTGTCAGGGGATATACTGCGCGGCTCCCACGAGCTGTGGGCCCCTTTTGAGGGTGGTGCGGTGATGCGCTTCGGCGATCGCGGCACGCGTTCTTTGTCAGTGTGCGCAGGTGACTTGTGTGGGCGCCCGGCGGTAGCAACCGCCTAAGGTCCTGTTGAAGGCTACGGCCGAGACGGACTGTCGAAACAATTGAGGGCGCTCAAGAGGTGCGGTGGCGGGTCTTCGGATTCGTGCTTTTCGGAGCTTTCACTGCACCAGAGGAAACAAACCGTGGTCACGTGTCGGCATGCGCAAGCATGCGGGAGCGTGGCTCGGCCAGTGACTTTGAATCTTGGTCGCTCTTCTAGGAATACTCGGGTCCTGCGGCGTGGTGAGGGTGACGGCTTTGGCCGGGACCGTGACGGCGACGTGAGGCTCGAGGCAACATTCAACTGAAGAGTTTGATCCTGGCTCAGATTGAACGCTGGCGGCATGCTTAACACATGCAAGTCGAACGGCAGCACAGCAGAGCTTGCTCTGTGGGTGGCGAGTGGCGGACGGGTGAGGAATACGTCGG
>JBBRIE010000133.1:0-7863 GCA_038221545.1 Lysobacterales bacterium | reverse complement strand
CTGGTACGCAGCACGCCCCTCACTTCTTGCGCCGCACCAGCGAAAAAGCGGGACCGCCATCGCGTGCATCAGCGCCGGGCGGGATCAAGCTGCAGTCGATGCATGGGTGCGCCGGGAAGGAACGGCGTGGCGCGGCCCGCGACCCAGTCCTCGTGGCCTGCGCGATGAAACGGCGATAGCGGATGGCCGCTCTGGCCGCCCGGCATGTTGAAGTAGCCCTCGTCTTCGTGCCCGGGCGACACCGCGAATCGCTGTGACGCGCCGAACGTCGGGCCCTGTACGAAGGGCATGTGCACGTCGCCCGGCAGGCCCTGCGCGCGGGTATTGAGCAGCCAGCCGAGCAAGGGGATGCCCCCGAGCGGATGGTTGATCGCGCTGGTGTTGCGCTCGCCCCATGTGCGTTTCGCCAATCCGCCGGGCAATGCCGAGAGTTCCTCGATGACGTCGCGCGCCGATCGGTCCAGCAGCGCATTCCAGTCCGCGTAGATCGGCGCGAGCAGGTGCGGGGGCTGCGCCGTGAGCAGCGGCCAGACCACCGCTTCCGCCTGCGCGGGCGAAGGCCGGGGCGCATCCGGATCGGCCGCATGGATCGGCGCGGTCAGCATGTCGAGCACGTTGGCGGTCACGCGCGTGCGGAACTGGCGTGCGAGTCGATAGCTCACGCTGTCGATGCTGGCGTGTTCCGGCGGTGTTGCGCTGGCCTGCGCAAGCTCGCGCATGGCCGTGTCGTCGGGATGCCGCGCGGCGGTATCGCGCAGCAACTCCCACCAGTGCCGCAGGAAAAGCGCGCGGTCGTCACGCTGGATCGCGAGCATGTCGGCGGGCGCCAACCGCGTGCGCTCGCGCAGCCCGTCGCGAATCTGCTTGCCGCGCGCGCCGAGCGTCAGGCCACCGTCACCGAGCAGCGTCGCCGCTTCGCCGCCGATGTTGCGCGCGTTGGCGGTCCAGATGCGCGCGTCTGGCGGATCGATCACGCGCGGGTTGCGCGCGGGCGGCGACCAGCCACCCCAGCCGACGCCGGGCTCGCCCCAGTCCGCCGGCAATGCCGGATCGAAACCCAGCCGCACCGGGATGCGGCCTGCCAGCACCCAGCCGACATGGCCCTTCGTATCGCCGGCGACGAAGTTCTGCGCCGGAAGTCCCGCGCGCGTGATCAGCATCACCGCGTGGTCCAGGTCGCGCGCGCGTTCGAGCGCACCGACGCCGAGGTTGAATGCGCCGGGACGATGCGCCGTCCACGCCAGCGCGAGGGCGGGCGAGTCGCCCCGCTCGTGCAGGATCGGACCCCAGATGGTCTCGCGCACCGGCAGCTCGACGCTGTCGCCGCCCTTGACCAGGATCGTCTCGCGCACGGTTTCGGCCGAGCGGGGGCCGTTCGCGGTGGCGTACCGGATGCGCGCCTCGTCGAGCCAGCGCACCTCGACCCAGTCCATCCAGTCGCCGTAGCTGTTGGTGAATCCCCATGCGACGTGCGTGTTGCTGCCGACCACCATCGCCGGCGTGCCGGGCAGAGTCGCACCGATCACGTCGACGCGGCCGCCCGGTGCGCCCGCGTCAGCGAATCGCAGGCGTGCACGGAACCAGATGTTCGGAACGCGCAGCGACAGGTGCATGTCGTTGGCGACCAGTGCCGCCCCGTGGGCCGTGAGGGCGCCGCCGACCGCGAAGTTGTTGCTGCCCGGCTTCTGCTCGCGCTGCGCGCGCGCCTCGCCTTCGAACCATGACTTCGGCAGCTGCCGCAGGTCGATATCCTGAGCGGTCGGGATCGGGCGCGCCGGCACGCTCGAACCATCGAGCGCGGCGTCCCATTCGCTGCCGCGGGGGTCGAGGAACTCCGCGAGCGCGGCAGGCAGGTGTCGGCGGGCGACGGATCGCGCAAGCTCCTCGCGGTTGTCGCCGCCCTGCAGGTCCAGGAACATCGCGAACACCACGAGTGCGCAGTCCTCGCGGCTCCATGGCCGCGGTTTCGCGCCCAGCAGCAGGTACGGGAACGGGCGCGTACGCAGGCGCGACAAGCCCGCGTTGACGCCATCCGTGTAGGCGCCGAGCAGTGCCTGTTCGGCGGGCCGCAGCAATTCCACGTCGCGGCGTGCGCGCATGCGGAAGCGATGCATGCGCTGCCTGCTGTCGACCTCGAGCGCGCGCCCGCCGAAGAGTTCGGAGAGCTCGCCGGCCGCCGAGCGTCGCAGCAGGTCCATCTCGAAAAAGCGCTCCTGAGCATGTACGAAGCCGAGCGCGCGGTAAGCGTCGGGGCGGTCGCCGGCCTGGATGTCCACGACGCCGAGCGCGTCGCGCGCGACCTCGACACGTGCGTGAAGGCCGGGCAGGGACGCGGTGTCCCGCAGTTGCGGCAGGCTCATGCGCAGCAGCACGTACGCGGCAAGCAATGCCAGCAACAGAAGCCCGAGCACCGCCACCGCGCCGCGGCGCAAACCCCGAACCATCCGCATCGCCGCCGCTCCCCCAGGTCGAAACGCATTATGCGCGAACGCCCGGATCGATCCGGCGCAACCGGGCGGAAACCGCGGGTAATTTTGCCAGCCGTAAGCGGCGGGATGCGCTACGGACGCGGCCCTGGGGTCTTGCGACACGCCTGTCGCCGGGATCGATGAATCGGCCCGTCAGCCCGCCGAGAAGTTGATGCGAGTGCGCAAAGTGGACTGCACGGCGGCGCCATTGCGCTCCGCGGGCTTGAAACGCCAGCGCGCGAGCGCGCGTTGCGCAGAGCGGTCGAAGAGATTCTCCGGTTTGGCCTCGACTACCCGAATGGCCTCGGCACGCCCGTCGGCGGTGACCGTGAACTCGAGGTCGACCCAGCCAGACGTCCGGCGAGTACGCGCGACCTGGGGATAATCCGGCTTCACGCGAGTGAGGATCTCAGCTCCGCTGAAATCCGTGGATCTCGCTGGTGCAGTCGCGGCGACCGGAGCGGATGCAGCCGCAGCCGCAGCCGCAGCCGCCGAAGCGGCGGTGTCCAACGACGCAAGGCCCGAAGTCCCGGGTCTGGAAGGCGCAGGCGGCTCTTGCGCCGACGCCACGGGTCCCCGGATTGCACTGGAACCCACGGTTACCGGGCCGTCGATCGGCAGCGCCCCCGACGAAGCGGATCCTGCAACACCGCTGATCGCGGCCGCGCCTGCAGCGGGTTCCACGGCGACCGGCGCGGCGGGTGTGGCGGTCGCGACTTCTGCGAGAAGCGCGAGCTCGACTTTCGCGTCGTCCTGCGCCGCGCGCTGCGCGAACACGGATTGAGCCGCAGACAGCTGTTCGCGCATGCGCGACGCGGTTGCCGAATCGGGATTCGCTCGCTCCAGCAATCCGAGCAGTCGTTCCGATTCCTCGAATGCGTCGCTTGCCAGGGCTTGTTCGGCCGCGGCGACCACGGCGGGAAAGAGATCCGCCACTGCCTGTCGCGCGCCTTCGTCCTGCTCATCCCGCGCCAGCAGTTCGAGGTTGATCGCAAGGGCATTGTCGTCCGGCGGGGTCACGAGGCGACCCGCGGCGAAGGCCGCGCGAGCGCGCTGGCGGAGTTGTTCGACCGAATCTTTCGGTGCGGCGTCACCCCGAACCGGAGACGGGGGAGTTGCAACCAGAGGCGCGGGCGTCGCGTTCCTGTCGTTGCATCCACCCAGCATCAGGGCGGTGCCGAAGACCGCCGCAGATACGATGACTGTGAGAGCGGCGCGGCGCATGCTGATTTTCTTCGGGAGAGTGCGGAACTCCCTGACAGTAAATGCGCCCCCCACAATTTTGATGACGAGCCGGTTGCAGTCCCGAACCATTTCGATCGCGGCCGGGCCGAGGTCGCCGTTCGCCCACGTCCGCCCGGCGAGTCGCCCGATTCCCGCCGACCGACATACCGCCGCTTCGAACTACCCGCACCCCTCAGGCGGGCGCGATGCGGTCGACGCGCTGGAAGCCGCGCGGAAGTTTCGATCCGCGCTGCGCCCGGTTGCCCTGATACGCGACGAGGTCGGCCCACTTCATCCGCAGGAAGCGCTGGCCGGAATACACCAGTACTTCGCCGCCTTCGCGCACCACGGCGATGCCGGCGACCGTTTCGTCGCCGCTGGCGAGCCGCGCCTTGGGAACCTCGATGAGCTTGTTGCCCTTGCCGCGCTCGAGCTCGGGCAGGTCGGCCACCGAGAACATGAGCAGGTGACCCTGCGTCGTCACCGCCACGATGCGGTCGCGCGCGACATCGGCGGTTGCGGCTGGCTGCAGCACGCGCGCGCCGGCGGTGAGGCTTACCGCGGTCTTGCCAGCCTTGTTGCGCGAGGCGAACGCGCTGAGCGGCGCGACGAACCCGTATCCGTGCGACGTCGCGATCACGACTTTCGCTTCGTCATCGCCGATCGTGACGGCCTCGAAGCGCGCGCCCGCCGGCAGCGCGAAGCGACCGGTCAGCGGCTCGCCATGTCCGCGTGCGGATGGCAGCGCGTGCGCGGGCGTCGCGTAGGCGCGTCCGGTCGAGTCGAAGAAGATGGCCTGCTGGTTGCTGCGCCCGCGCACCGCCGCATGCGCCGCATCGCCTTCGCGGTAGGCGAGGGCGGCGGGATCGACGTCGTGGCCCTTGGCCGCGCGCGCCCAGCCCTTGACGGAGAGAACCACGGTGACGGGTTCGGACGGCGTGAGTTCGGATTCGCTCAACGCCTGCGCCGCCACGGCCACCACCAGTGGCGAACGGCGCGCGTCGCCGAACTCTTCCGCGTCTGCGCGTATCTCGTCGCGCACCAGCGTGCGCAGCCGCTGCGCCGACTTGAGCGTGGTCGCAAGCTTTGCGCGCTCGTCCTCGAGCGCGTCCTGTTCGGCGCGGATCTACATTTCCTCGAGGCGCGCGAGTTGGCGCAGCCGCGTTTCGAGGATGTAGTCGGCCTGCTCCTCGCTCAGCGCGAAGCGGCGCATCAGCACCGGCTTTGGCTCGTCCTCGGTGCGGACGATGCGGATGACCTCGTCGAGGTTGAGGTAGGCGATGCGCAGGCCGTCGAGCAGGTGCAGCCGGCGCTCGACCTTCTCGAGGCGGTGCTGCAGCCGCCGCCGCACGGTGTCCGTGCGGAAAGTCAGCCACTCCGCCAGCAGGGTCTTCAGGTCCTTGAGCTGCGGGCGGCCGTCGAGGCCGATCATGTTGAGGTTGACCCGGAAGCTGCGCTCGAGGTCGGTGGTGGCGAACAGGTGCCGCATCAACTCTTCGGCATCGACGCGGCTCGAGCGCGGCACGATCACGAGGCGAATGGGATTCTCGTGGTTCGACTCGTCGCGCAGGTCCTCCACCAGCGGCAGCTTCTTCGCGCGCATCTGCTGCGCGATCTGTTCCATGACCTTGGAGGGCGACACCTGGTGCGGCAGCGCATCGATCACGATGTCGGTGTTCTCGCGCCGCCACACGGCGCGGGCGCGCACGCTGCCGAGCCCGGTCTCGTACATCCGCACGAGGTCCTCGCGCGGGGTGATGATCTCGGCGCGGGTCGGGTAGTCGGGCGCGAGTACGTGCTCGCAGAGGTCGCGCACCGTGGCGTCGGGGTCCTCGATCAGCCGGATGCAGGCGCTCGCGACCTCGCGCAGATTGTGCGGCGGGATATCGGTCGACATGCCGACCGCGATGCCCATGCTGCCGTTGAGCAGCACCTGCGGAAGGCGCGCGGGCAACCAGTCAGGTTCCTGCAGGGTGCCGTCGAAGTTCGCGCTGAATTCGACCGTGCCGTGGCCGAGTTCCGACAGCAGCAGCTGCGCGTGCCGTGTCAGTCGCGACTCGGTATAGCGCATCGCGGCAAAGCTCTTGGGATCGTCGGGGGACCCGAAGTTACCCTGGCCGTCGATCAGCGGATAGCGGTAGCTGAAGGACTGCGCCATCAGCACCATGGCCTCGTACGCGGCGGAATCGCCGTGCGGGTGGTACTTGCCGATCACGTCGCCGACGGTGCGCGCGCTCTTCTTCGGCTTGGCCGCGTGGTCGAGCGACAGCTCGCTCATCGCGTAGATGATCCGCCGCTGCACCGGCTTCAGGCCGTCGCCGATGAAGGGCAGCGCGCGGTCGAGCACCACGTACATGGAGTAGTCGAGGTACGCGCGTTCCGCGTACTCGCGCAGCGGCATGGGTTCGAAGGCTTCGAACGGGGTGACGACGGGAGAGGTCATTGCGGGGCTTGCACTGGAGCGAATGGGGGATTATCGCGGATCGCCGCGCGCGGCGCGGCTATCATGCGCCGTCGCATTACTGGAGGATTCCGTTTGAGCTGGATGGCAATCGCTTTGCTGGTGGTGGGGGTGTACCTGTTCATCAAGATCGCGGCATTCGCGTTCCGGATGGCGATCCTGGTCGGCATCGTGCTGGTCCTGTACTGGCTGTTCGCGCCGATGCTGGGCCTGCCGACCCTGCAATGGTCCGGCACCGAGGGCATTCCGCGGTTGCCGGCTTGAGCGCGCGGCCGGCATGACCGCCGCCCGCCCCGGCGCGCCGGCGACGCCGGTTGTGCATCCCGTCGGCTTCGCCGGCCTGCTGGCGCTGCTGGCGATGTTCGGGCCGTTCGCGATCGACACGCTGTTCCCGGCCTTCCCGGCGGTCGCGCGCGACCTCGGCACCACCGCGTTCGCGATGCAGCAGACACTGAGCGTCTACATCGTCGCCTACGGCGTGATGGCGCTGTTCCACGGACCGTTGTCCGATGCGTACGGGCGCCGCGTCGTCATTCTGGTGGGCGTCGCGGTGTTCACGGTGGCGTCGATCGGCTGCGCGCTCGCCTCGACCATCGGCGAACTGCTCGCGTTCCGCGCCCTGCAGGGCCTGTCCGCAGGCGCCGGCCTCATCGTCGGGCGCGCCATGGTGCGCGATTGCTTCGAGGGCGCGCAGGCACAACGCGTCATGAGCCTCATCTCGTTGATCTTCGGCATCGCGCCCGCGCTCGCACCGATCGTGGGAGGCGCGATCTTCGTGCGCTTCGGCTGGCACGCGATCTTCGCGTTCCTGGCCGGCTACGCCGCGCTGCTGTGGGTGCTGTGCGCCTTCGCGCTGCGCGAGACGCATCCCCCGGCTGCGCGCCGGCCCCTCGCGGCCCGCGCGCTCGGGTCCGTGTATCGCGACATCCTGCGCGACCGCGGATTCCTGTTGCTCGCCGTCGCGGGCGGGCTCAACTTCGGCGCGCTGTTCCTCTACATCAGCTCCGCGCCCGCGATCGTGCTCGGGCAGTGGCAGCTCGGCGCGACCGATTTCGGCTGGCTGTTCGTGCCGATTGTCATCGGCATGATGCTGGGTTCGGCGACCTCCGCGCGCGTCGCCGGCCGACTGTCGCAGGCGCAGACCGCTTCGCTCGGCTTCGCGGTGATGGGCGTCGGCGTGCTGTTCAACCTCGCGTACGCGTTCGCGGTGGACGAGCCGCATCCGCCGTGGGCGATCCTGCCGATCGCGATGACCGCGTTTGGCATCTCGTGCACGTTTCCGGCGATGACACTGCTGATGCTCGACCGCCATCCGCATCAACGCGGAGCCGCATCGAGCCTGCAGGCGGTGATCTGGAGCGCGCTCAACTCGGTGATTGCAGGGTTGATCGCGCCTGCGATCGATCAGTACGCGCAGCGGCTCGCCCTCGTCGCCACGCTGTTCGTCGCCACCGGACTCGTCTGCTGGTTGCGTTACCGGCAGCGACACCATCCGGCGGACGCGATCCGCTCGCCGCGGTCGACGGCGGAAGTCGCATCGGTGGATCCGGTGGCCGAAACGCTCTAGCTGCGGCCAGCCGCTGGATCGCGACGCGACGTCTGTCGCTGCAGCACAATGCCTAAGACATCGATCTCGCACGCCGGAAAACTCGACTTCGCTAGACCGCCGATCGTTATAGTGCCAATGGGCACTTCGCCGGCTGGTGAGGG
>JBBRIE010000132.1:0-7961 GCA_038221545.1 Lysobacterales bacterium | reverse complement strand
CCGGCTCGACTGGGCACCGGGCCGCTTCCTGCGCGATGGCGCGAACCTCGTCTGCGCCCATCACGGCGCCGTGTTCGAGCTCGGCGCCGGCCTGTGCGTCAGCGGCCCCTGCCGCGGTCAGTCGCTGGCTGCGCTGGACATCACGATTCGGGACGGGGATGTCTGGGTAGCGGACGACGTCGACCCGCTGCCGTACTTGTAGGCATGACACGTCGCGATCACCCTCTCGCAACCCGGGCCGATTCGTCCGGCGCCCGCGCCCGCGGCCGCGCCTGCGCCTTGCAGCGACGCAGGTCTCGCGCAGCCGGTTGCGGTCAGAAGACCCAGTTGACCATCAGTACGGATATCACGAGGTAGATCAGCGACAGCGGCACCCCGCACCGCCAGAGGTCGCTGGCGCGGTAGCCCGCCGGGCCGGCCACGATCGCGAGTGTCGGGTTCGACGTGCTGAGGAAATTGTTGGAGGCCGACAGCACCACCAGCATGGAGAACACGAGCGGATCGGCATCCGCGGCGAGTGCGAGGTTCACTGCCATCGGCACCATGACCACCGTCGCGCCGACGTTCGAGATCACCTGAGTAAGCACGGCGGTCAACACGGCCACCGCGAGTTGCAGCGTCCACGTCGGCACGTCGTCGAGCCCGATGATCAGTTCCTGCGCGATCCACGCCGCCGCGCCGCTGGCGTCCATCGCCCAGCCGAGCGGGATGAGGCTGGCCATGAGGAAGATCGTCTTCCAGTTGATCGCGCGGTAAGCCTCGTCCATGTTGAGCACGCCGGTGAGCAGCATGCCGATCGCGCCCACCAGCAGTGCCACCGGCAAGGGCAGGTCGGTGACCAGGGCGAGGCCCATCGCGAGCACGAAGAAACCCAGCGCGTTCCACAGCTTGTGCGGCCGCTGCTCTTCCTTCGGGTAGTCGGTGACGACCACGAAGTCGTGCTCCTCCGCGGCCTGCGACAGGTTGCTCCAGAGTCCGTGCAGTACCAGCGTGTCACCCTGCCGGATCCCGACCTCGCGCACGTTGTCGCGGAAGATCTTGTCGCCGCGATTGATCGCGAGTACCGAGATGTAGTGGCGGGTGCGCAGCCGCAGTTCGCCGATCGTCTGGTTGATGAAGCGGGACGTGGGCGGGATCACCGCCTCGGCGATGCCGGCGCGCGCGGGGTTGAACATGTCGCCGAAATTGCGCATGCGCGGCAGCAGCCGCAAAGCGTTCTCTTCCGCCCAGGCGACGATCGTGTCGCGCGCACCCATGACGCCGAGCACGCTGCCGACCCAGATCATCTGGTCGCCAGGCGGCGACAGGCGCGCGTCTTCCCCGGTCTTGAGCGCGAGCAGCAGCGGTGCTCCCGGCGTCGCCTCGAACTCCGTGATCGACTGGCCCACCAGTGGCGAGTCTGCGGTTACGGTCGTCTCGAAGACATCGCCTTCGATGCCGTAGGCATTCGCGAAGTAGGTTTCCGTGCGGGCGGGGGTCGCACCTGCGCCTTCGTCTTCGCGCGGCAGCACGCGATCGGCAAAGAACCAGAAGTACACGAGGCCCGCGGCCAGGAGCACGAGGCCGATGGGCGCGATCGCGAACGGCGCCACCGTGTGCAGTGCAGCCGCGCCCGGTGGCAGGTTGCGGTTGACGGAATCGATCAGGTCATTGAGCAGGATCTGCGGCGAGTTGCCGACCATGGTGATGGTCCCGCCGAGCATGATGCAGCTCGCCATCGGCAGCAGCAGGCGGGCGAGCGGCAGGCCCGTGCGGTTGGAGAGCCGCGCCGCCACCGGCACGAACAGCGCTGCCACCGCGGGGTTCTGCATGAAGCCGGACACGCCGCCGCTCATCGCGCACAGCAGGACCATGAGGCGCTTCTCGTGCCCGCGCGAAGCCTTCAGCAACCAGCCCGCCGCGAGCGACAGGACGCCCGTGCGATCGAGTCCGGCGCCGAGGATCATGGTCGCGATAATGGCCATGACCGCGTTGCCGGCGAAGCCGTCGAACAGACGGTCGATGGGCACGAGACCGGTGATCCCGAGCGACACCAGCACGATCAGCGCGGTGACGTCGGTGCGCATCCATTCGAGCGAGAACATCAGCATTGCGAATGCGGCCAGCGCCAGCACCAGCAGCATTTCGGGGCTCAGGCTGATCGTGCCGTCCATGTCGCGTCAGCGGGTCCGGGCGATCAAGTCGGCGGGTTCCCTTGACGCACTGCGATCAAGTCCCACACGCCATGGCCGAGTCGCCGGCCACGGCGCTCGAAATGCGTCGATGCGCGCATGCCCTCCCCGGCATCGAAGCCGTCGGCGTTCGATGGGTCGGGCTCGAGTAGCGGTTCGCCCGCGAGCGCCGCACGCATCTGTTCGGCGTAGTCCTGCCAGTCGGTAGCGAGATGCAGTACGCCTCCCGGCACCAGCCGCGACGCGGCAAGCGCGACGAATGCCGGACTCACCAGGCGGCGCTTGTGGTGGCGCGCCTTGGGCCAGGGATCGGGGAACCAGACCCGGATCTCGTCGATCGACGCCGGCGCAAACTCGTCGCGCAACACCTCGACGGCGTCGTGGCGGTAGACCCTGAGGTTGCCGAGCACATCCCTTGCCGCGTCGTTCAAGATCCGCCCGACGCCGGGGCGGTGTACTTCGACACCGATGAAATCGCGCGCGGGGTCGCCGAGCGCGGCGCCGTGCAGGGCCTCGCCATTGCCGAAGCCGATCTCGACCACGCGTGCGGCGCGGCGCCCGAACAGCGCATCGAAGTCGCGCGCCGAGCCGGTGAACTCGAGGCCGTAGCGCGGCCAGTGCTCGGCGAAGGCACGTTCCTGCGCCGGCGTGATCCGGCCCTGCCGCAATACGAAGCTGCGCGGCGAGCGGGGCGCGCACAGCGATGCAGGGCGCGCCTCGTGGCTCACCCGAGCACGCCGTCGATCGGGCTCGACGCGCTGGCGTGGCGACGGCGCGGGATGCGCCCGGCGAGGAAGGCATCGCGCCCGGCCGCGACCGCCAGCCGCATCGCATGGGCCATGCGCACCGGATCACGCGCGCCGGCAATCGCGGTGTTCATGAGCACGCCGTCGCAGCCGAGTTCCATCGCGATCGCCGCGTCCGATGCGGTACCGACGCCAGCATCCACCAGCACCGGCACCTTGGCGTTCTCGATGATCTCGAGCAGGTTCCAGCGATTCTGGATGCCGAGGCCGGAGCCTATGGGGGCCGCAAGCGGCATCACCGCCACGCAGCCGATGGCCTCGAGCTGCCTTGCGACGATCGGATCGTCGGACGTGTAGACCATGACCTGGAAGCCGTCGGCCACGAGGATTTCCGCCGCGCGCAGGGTCTGCACGACGTCGGGGAAGAGGGTCTTCGCATCGCCCAGCACCTCGAGCTTCACCAGCGCGTGTCCATCGAGCAGTTCGCGCGCGAGCCGGCAGGTGCGCACCGCATCGTCGGCGGTGTAGCAACCGGCGGTGTTGGGCAGGATCGTGTAGCGGTCCGGCGGCAACACGTCGAGGAGGTTGGGCGCGTTCGCATCCTGGCCGATGTTGGTGCGGCGGATCGCGACGGTGACGATCTCGGCGCCCGCAGCCTCGGTGGCGAGCCGCGTCTGCTCGAGGTCCACGAACTTGCCGGTGCCGGTCAGCAGGCGCGAGGTATAGGATTTTCCGGCGATGATGAGCGGGTCGGCGGGCGAGGCGGCGCGTGCGAGCGTGGTCATCGACTCATTATCGCCCCGCGCCTGCGGCGCGGCCAGCACCAGGCACCTCATTGCATGTCGCAGGCAGGGCAAGGCCCGGGTTGCCTTCGCGCCAAATGCGAAGTTTCCAGGAAGGGACGGCTCAGCGCGAAGGTCCGCGGTTTTCGCCAGGGCTGCTTCACGGTGCCTCGGTCGAAACCGACTAACGAGCCCGGGACTCCGGCTGGAAACGCGCCCGAAGATGAGCTCGACAAGGGCTGCAGCTCGTTCGTCCGCGATTTGTCGCCGCTCAGGGTTGCGCCTCCCGCAACAGCGATTTCCACTATCTGAATGGCGCCACAAGCGCCGATTGGAGGGACTCGCACTTGGCGATGAGCAGGTGCAAGATCGGCATAACCCTATCTTGCCACCGGTGTACCGACATTCCGGCGGTTTCGAGTGGCAGTAAGTGCGCCTGCTCCGGCTGCAGCACGACGCTTTGATTCCACATCGGCGCTGATGCGTGCTGCGCGGAGCCCTTGCTCGCCGCAGGCCGATCCATGCAATCCGAACATCTTCCGGTCCTCTATGGACCCCAGAAAACTCTGACCGGCATCGCCGGCCTCGACGCGATCACCGGCGGCGGACTGCCGCGCGGGCGCACGACCCTGCTCGTCGGCGGTCCCGGTTCGGGCAAGACCATCTTCGCGCTCCAGTTCCTCGTGCATGGAGCGACCCGGTGCGACGAACCAGGGATCTTCGTCGCGTTCGAGGAAAGTTCCAGCCGCATCGTGGCGAATGCCGAAAGCTTCGGGTGGAACATCCAGGGTTTGCGCGACGGGCAGCTCTTGTTCGTCGACGCCGAGCCGACACCGGACCTGGTGCAGTCGGGGGCGTTCGATCTCGCCGGCATGCTGGCGGTGCTCGAGTTCCAGGCACGCGAAATAGGAGCGCGGCGCATCGTGTTCGATGCCATGGACATGGTGCTTGCACTGCTGCCGGATGCCGCAGCGAAGCGCAGGGAAGTCTATCGGCTGCCCGTATGGTTGCCGCGCGGGGCCGACGCGGCCGTTCGGGAAGCAAAAAAATGAACGGTGCCGGGCCATCCGTCGACTTCAAGTTCAGACTGTACGTGGCAGGCGATGCGCAGAATTCCGTGCAGGCGATTGCAAACCTGAGGGCGCTATGCCGTACCCACTTGCCGGATACCTGCGAAATAGAGGTGATCGATGTCTTCAAGGATCCGCAGCGGGCGTTGTCGGAGGCGGTGTTCATGACCCCGACGCTCATCAAGTATTCGCCCGGAGCGGTGCGCAGGATCGTCGGCTCCCTCAGCCAGACGGCCACCGTGCTGGAAGCGCTGGGCGTGGAGTCGCGCTCGGCATGAACAGGATCGGGCCGCCGACCGCGGGCGCAGACAGCGACGAGGTCGCCGCGCTGATCGGGTCGCTGCATCGAGCGGGAAGCCGAATCGAAGAGCTGACGTCCGGTGAAATCGACGCCGTCGCCGACCACGAGGGGCGTGCATTCCTGCTCCGCAGCGCGCAGGACAGCCTGCGCAACAGCGAAGCCGCGAAGCAGGCCGCCGTGCTGAATGCACTGCCCGCAAACATCGCGCTGCTCGATGGGCAGGGCAGAATCGTGTCCGTGAATACCGCATGGGGTTCGTTCGCCGACGCAAACGAGATGCTTTCGCCTGGAGACGGGGTCGGGCTCGACTATCTGGCCATTTGCGAGAACGCCGAGGGACCCTTCTCCAACGAAGCGCCCGCCGTCGCTGCGGGAATACGCGAAGTGATCTCGGGCGCAAGGGCCAGCTTTTCCATCGAGTACCCGTGTCATGCACCTGCCGAGCAGCGCTGGTTCCTGATGACCGCGACGCCACTCGGCGACGCAACGTCGTCCGGTGCCGTGGTCATGCATCTGGACATCACCAGCCGCGTGCTCGCTGCTGAAGAGCTGGAGCGGCAGCGGGTCGAACTGCGTGCGCTCATCGACCTGATGCCGGCGATGATCTGGTTCAAGGACACCGACAACCGCATCCTGCGCGTCAACCAGCGGGTCGCGGAGGCAGCGGGAAAGTCGGTCGCCGAGATCGAAGGCAGGCGATGCGAGGAGCTCTACCCCGACGACGCAGCGCGTTACTACGCGGCCGATCTCGAAGTCATACGGACAGGCAACTCGCAACTTGCGATCGTGGAGCCGATCCAGTCTACCGATGGGACAACGCTATGGGTGCAGACGGACAAGGTGCCTTTTTTCGATCCGGAAGGAACCGTCGCCGGCATCGTGGTGATGGCACGCGATATCACTGCGCAGAAGCAGGCAGATGAAGCGTTCGAGCTCAGCCAGAAGCATCTGCGCGACATCTTCGACGGACTCGGTCCGTCGATCTTCGTCGGCCTGCTCGAGCCCGACGGTACCTTGATCGAAATCAACAAGGCCCCGCTTGTCGCCTCGGGACTGCAGGCGGCGGACGTGCTCGGCAAGCCGTTCGCGGAGACCCCCTGGTGGGAAAGCTCTCCGGAAGTCCGGCAGCAACTGCGCGAGGCAATCACGCGCGCAGCCAATGGCGAAGCCTCCCGTTACGACGTGCGGAACCTCGGCGCCGACGGCGAATACATCGATCTCGACTTCTCGCTGCAGCCGCTGCGCGACGCGGCGGGCAAGGTCGTTTTCCTGGTGCCTTCGGCCAGCGTCATCACCGAGCGCACGCGCGCGCAGGAGGCGCTGCAGGCGAGCGAGCGGGAGCAGCGCGAATTCGCGCGGCTGCTGAGCATCGAGCGAACGCGCCTGCTCGCGGCGCAGCGCGTTGCGAAGGTGGGCGATTGGGAAATGGACCTGCAAGGCAACGGGATGCTCTGGTCGGAAGAGCTCTTCCGGATCCATGAGATGGATCCCGCGAGCTTCGTCCCCACCCGCGAGTGCTGCCTGAAACTGGTACATCCGGAAGATCGGGTGCAGGTGGGACGGGACATTCACGACTCGTTGGGGAGAACGGAGCCTTCCGTGACGGAGCACCGCATACTGCTTCCCGGCAACCGCACGAAGGTGCTGGAGGAACGATGGCTCGTGCATACCGATGCATCCGGGCGGCCGCTCAGCGCAACGGGAACCTGCCAGGACATCACCGAACGCAAGCAGGCCGAGACTGCGCTCCGGCGCATGAATCGAGTGTACGCGGTGCTGAGCCAGGTCAATGCGCTGGTCGTGCGCGTCACCAGCCCGGGCCATCTCTACGATGGTGCCTGCAGGATCGCGGTGGATGCGGGATTCCTGCTGGCCTGGATTGGCATTCGTGATCCGCAGGCGGGCAGCATCGTTCCGGTCGCATGGAGCGGGGACGGGCAGGACTACTTCCAGCATATGCACCTCGATCTGGACGACGAGAAGAGCGGGGCCGTGCGGGTGGTACGGGAAGGCACGCTCGTCATCGTCAATGACATTCGATTGAATCCCTACCCGCTCCTCAGGGAGTCCGCACTCGCGCGCGGCTTCAAGTCGATGATCATGCTGCCGATCTGCCTCGGCGGCGAATGCGTCGGAATGCTGGCCCTGTATGCAGGGGAGTTCGACTATTTCAACGAGGACGAGACGCGTCTGCTGCGCGAACTCGCCAGCAACATCTCCTTCGCGCTCGATCACATCGAGAAGGCCGAGCGACTGGATTTTCTCGCCCATTACGATGCGTTGACCGGCCTGGCGAACCAGGCGCTCTTCATCGAGCGGGTCCAGGCCAGGCTGGTTTCCAGTCAGGGCGAGACCGGCTTGCATGCGGTGATCGTGCTCGAGATCCAACGGTTCAAGTCCATCAACGATGCATTCGGGCGTGCCGCTGGCGACGAGCTGCTGAGGCAAGTCGCAGCGCGCCTCGTGTCCCTGGGCGAGGGCGAGCCGCCCCGCTTTGCGCGCATCGGCGCGGATCGGTTCGCAATCGTCGCGTACGACCTGGAGAGCGTCGAACGCGTCGGACGCTATGTGGAAAAGCGCGTCGAAGCCGTCTTCGGCAAGGCGTTCCGGGTGTTCGAGAACGACCTGCGATTGCACGTCAGGTTGGGCATCTCGTTGTTCCCCGAGGATGGGACCGACGCCGAAGAACTATTGCGCCATGCCGAGGCAGCCGCCAAGCAGGCCAAGGCCAGTGGCGACCGCTACCTCTTCTTCACTCCCGCGATGACGGCGCGCGTGGCGGAGCGACTGTCCCTCGAGCATCGGTTGCGCGATGCGCTCGACAGGGAGGAGTTCGTTCTGCACTACCAGCCCAAGGTCCTCCTGGACGGCGGCCGGCTCACGGGCGCCGA
>JBBRIE010000131.1:0-8003 GCA_038221545.1 Lysobacterales bacterium | reverse complement strand
TGCAGGATGTCGGCCTCGCGCGGGGTCTCCACGTCCACCGCGTAGATCAGCGTGATCGCCCCGCGCTTGCGTGCGTCGTAGCTGCGCCTGGCGATGGTGAGGCCGGCCAGGTCCTTCTCGGCGATGCCGAGGCGGGCCAGTACTGACTCGTGGAGCGCGGCTTCCGTGTGGTCGAGCGGCAACTTGATGTCGGTCAGTCGGAGCATGCGGAGTCCGGGCGTCCGTAACGTGGCGCCTGCAGGAGCCGACATTCTAGGGTCGCGTCAGTGGCGTGACCGCAAGAACGAGGCGTAATCCAGTGAGCGAAGGCACCAGGATTGCGGCCGCGCCAGAATCGGTGGCAGGCTGCGGCGTTAATCGCCCTCGGGCAAGGCACGAAGGGAGGCGGCTGGCGTGGGCGCTTCGAGGCCGTCCGCCCGCATGGGCGGTCGTCATCTGCGCGAAGCCGGTGAGTGAATTCCTCGATACGTTCCTGCTGGTTCCCGGCGGTTTCGGCAATGCGGGCGCTCACGCAGCGGTCGTTGTTCGGGGTAGCGCAGCTGATCGGTGCGATCGCTGCCGGGTTCGTCTATCGTCCCCTTCTCGATCCGAACCCGAAGTCGATGGCGCCGGGCGGTAGTTTCCCCGCGCGAACATGCTCCTGAACCGCCGTGGTGAAGGTGTCCGACACGCGGCGCGTCGGGTATTTCCCCTGCTGCGGCTGCAAGCGAACCGCGCAACCCACAGGGCCCTGATGTCATGAGTCAAACCGATATCGAGTTGCAGCAAGAGGCCGATCGCCTGTGCCGGGATCCGCGCTTCCGGCAGGCGGTCCTGCGGCAATGCCCGTTCCTCGCCGGAGCAACGGCACCGATGGACTTCAGCACGAATATCCATCCGGGCGACCAGATGCTGGTCCATTCACTTCACCATCATCGCGATGCGGGTGCCGCGCTCAGCCAGTACTTCAACATTGCCCTGCAACAGTACGGAGCGGCTCGGCAGGTGATGCAGGCGTGTTTCGGTGCGTCCGACCGGTCGGCGACGATCCTTGATTTTGCTTGCGGTTATGGCCGGCTGCTGCGGTTCCTCTGCCTGTCGGTGCCGCGCGACCGCCTGTGGGCGAGCGAGCTGCAGGCGGATGCCGTGGACTTCGTCGCGCGCGAATTCGACGTCCAGGTGCTTGCCTCGCACGCAGACCCCGCACGCTTCGCGCCGACGCAGCGCTTCGATTTCATCTGGGTGGCGTCGCTGTTCTCGCACCTGCCCGAGGGGCTCTTCCATGCGTGGCTGGCCAAGCTGCTGTCGCTGCTGTCGCCGCGCGGCGTGCTGTGCTTCAGCGTGCGCGACAGCGCGTTGCTCCCGCCATCACGTGAGTTGCCGGCATCGGGAATCCTCTACGACGGATTCAGCGAGAACGCCGAACTCGACGCCGCGATCTACGGCACCACCTACGCCAGCGAGCATTTTGTCCGCGCGGCCCTGCGACGCGCCTTGTCGATCGACGCGGCCTGCGCCAGGCTACCGAAGGCGCTGGCGCACGAGCAGGACCTGTACGTGGTGGCGAAGGATCCGGCGCGCGATCTGTCCGCGGTCGGCGAGTTCCGGCGCGGGCCATGGGGCTGGGTCGACCGGCGCGAGTTGACGGCATCGGGGCGACTCGAACTCGAAGGCTGGGCCGCATCGCTCGACGACGGCGAGATCGACCACGTCGAGGTCGAAGTGGACGGCGTGCGCCATCGTTGCGCGACAGGCCAACCGCGTGGCGACGTCAGCGACGCGTTCGGCGACGACCGGCTCGCCCGCGCGGGCTGGCGTTTCGAGTACGACCTGGCCCACGAGGCGCACGAAGTGTTCGTCGCGGTGAGCGCCCACACTGAGAAGAGCGAATCGTCGTTGCTGTTCGCGGGCGTTGTTCGAAGGTTGGCCGTGCCTGCGGCGTAGGGCCGGCGTGCCGACGAACGCCGAACACATACCCCGCTCGTGCGATGCTTGAACCGGGATGGACCGATCGGGGTGCGATGTGCGAATCCTCGCGGCATTGTTTTGCGCATGCCTGATTGCGGGCGCCTCGGCACGGCCTTCGTCGCTGCGCGATCCGGTTCGGGAGGATCCAGTGCCCGACGCACGCCATCCGGCGCGCAACCAGCAACTGCTGGTCCCGAGCAACGGCTCCGGCATGAATGCCCTGTTCCTGCTTGCCTCGGGCGAGGAGCGCAAACCCACGCTCGTGCTGTTGCATGGTCTGCCTGGCAACGAGCAGAACCTGGATCTCGCGCAGGCCATCCGCCGCGCAGGCTGGAACGTGCTGACGCTGCACTATCGCGGCAGCTGGGGATCGCCGGGTCGGTTTTCGATCGCCAACGCCGTCGCAGACGCGGCGTCGGCGATCAAGTTCGTGCGCAAGGACGACACCGCGGCGAAGTATGCGATCGATGTGCACCGTGTGGTGATCGGCGGCCACAGCATGGGGGGGTTCGCCGCCGCACGCTATGCGGCGACTCACGATGATGTCGCGGGCCTGGTCCTGATCGATGCCTGGAACGTAGGCGCGGAAGCCAGGGTGCTGCGCGCAAACCCCGAGTCGCGCTCAAGGTTCGAGGCGGACTTCGACGATCTCGGCAACAGCCTGGGCGGCGCCGATGCGAAATCCCTGGCGACGGAGGTGATCGCAAGTAGCGACGACTGGGACCTTGTCAACAGCGCCCAGCAACTCGCGCGATTGCCGGTGCTGTCCATCTGGGCCGATCGCGGCATCGCGGAACAAAACGTCGAACTGGCCGCGGCCATCCGGCGCGTGGATGGCGGGCACCTTGTGACGCGGCACTTTCCCGCGGATCACGCGTTCGTCGAGTTCAGGATCGCGCTCGCGCAGACGGTCGTGGGCTGGCTCGATCGCCTGGGCGCGCGCGAGGACAACGCGACTAGCCCGTGAAGCGGTGCCGCAATCGCCGAGGGGGAGAAACGTCCCGGACACCCTGCTCGTTTTCCCGCTTCTTTTCTCGGGGAACTCCGGCTAGTCCACCAGTGCGGCATCGTCCAGCGACTTGATCTCCGGAAAGAACCGCGTCATGAGGGGGCGGCAGTGTTCCTCCACCTTGCGTTCGAGGAAGACGCGGTCGATCCGTCGTACCACGTCCTGCTTCTCCTGGTTGCGGAACGCATGGGCCCGTTCCGTACGCACGGCGTGGCGGGGCAGTCCGGCGAAGTCCGCAATCTCGAAGGCCCGTCGTGCGATCTGGTCGGTGCGGACCACCAGCAGTCGATGCGCGGGAACCCGGGAGAGCACGCGGTCGTTGTGGCGCGCCCAGCGGCGAAGGTAGTTTTCCAGCGGGAGCAACTCCAGCTGCTTTAGGACCGATTCCTCCGGCGCATGCACGAATGGGCCCGGTCCGGCCCGGAACGCGGCGAGGCCTTGCCAGCGCGGATCCAGTTGTCCGCGGAAGCGTAGCGACTGGTTCGTGACCGAGTTGAACCAGGAGTAGCAGTCGCGGATGGTCAGCAGGTAACGGCCGTCCGGGAATTCCCGCAGCAGGCTGTCGAGGATGTCGACGTTGACGTGCGAGGAGTCGAGCTCGAGGCTCAATCGCTTATCGCGGGCCCGCAGCCATGCGTCGAACTGGTCCTCCGTGATATGGCCCGCATGCCGGTCGAGGATCCTCTGGATCAGCGATAGAACGCCACACTCGTGCTGCGCGCGGACGTTGGGCGAAAACAGGGCGGCAATGGAATGCGTACCGCTCTTGCTGGTGCCGATGCAGTAGAGCCGGGTACGCCGGACGCGACGCGGACCGAGGACGCAGCGCTTGAGCCTGAAACGGAAGTCGGCGACCGCGCTGGCGATGCTTTTCCACGACATGTGCGGCGCGCTGCTCCCTAACCGGGTCGGAGTGCCTTTCACACAGCCACGGCCGCTGCGCTGCACGAATCGCGACGCAGCACTCCCGCTTCTGCTCGACCATCGCGCGGAAGCGTTCCGACCACAGTGCGCGCTGCTGAGTGTATGCGCGAAGTCCGCTCAGCGCAGAAAACGGTGCCAGGTCGACTTACTTAGAAAACGGTGCCAGGTCCGTCGCTCAGGTCTTCCGCGAAGAGCTGGGCGTGGACGTGTTGCCGATCTACGCGTGTGGCGCCAAGCCGCAGGCAAGTGCACATGGCACCGTTCGACCAACACCGTTCAACCCCGCGGCGGCGAGAGGTACTGTTTGCGCTCCGCGATGGCGCGGGCCGCCGCGAGGATCACGCTGCCCGGCACCCGCAGCCGATAGTCCGGATGGACGTAGGAGAACTGTAGTTTGCCGTCGCCGTCGACGATGAACACCGAGGGCACGGGCAGCACATGGTGGCTCTCGCCCGAGGCGGCTTCCAGGTCGATGTCGTAACCCTTGTACTTCTCGATGGTGGCGTCGTCGACGCGGAAGCCGATCCCGAATGCATGCAACGCGGCGGCGCTGGCGTCCGACAGCAGCGTGTAATCGAGCGGGGTCTTGCCCAGCGTGGCCGAGAGCGATGCCGGGCTGTCGGGACTGATGGCGATCACCTGGTAACCGAGCGTCTCCGCCTCGTCTTCGATCAGGCGCAGCTCGCTGAGCTGCAGGTTGCAGTAGGGGCACCAGCCCCCGCGGTAGAACACGAGGATCGCCGGTTTGCCGCCGACTGCCTCGGCCAGTGAGGTCGCCTTGCCGGCAGGGGTCGCCAGCGCGACATCGGGCATCGCGGTGCCAAGCAGGAGCGGCCGGATGTCCGCGGCGGTCGATGGAAATGCGGGAGCATCGCTTGCCGCGACACCGAAGCAGGCGAGAAGGAACAGCGTGGACAGCAGGCAGACGCGAAACATGGTCGACTCCGATGGCGCGTGAGGGGGGGCAGGCAGGCGGCCTGCGATGGAAGGCATGCCATCGTTGCACGCTGACACCCGGGCCGTGAGTGTCCTGGCGTGCACCGGGGCACGCAGCCAGATCCTCCGAGAATGGCGAGCGAGGCCAGCATCTGCCGCGGTGCTGGCGGCTTGGACAGCACCAATAGTCCTCAAGGCAAGGGGCAGGCCGACATCCACTGCGACGCTGCCATGGCCGGCGCACATTGTCTGCACATGCCACGCGCTAGTGTAGGGCACGCCTCAATGACCGCCGCAGGAGACATGGCAACCACTGCCCCGACCTTCGATCCATCCCCCGCCCTCGAGCGCCTGCGCGGCGAACTCGAGTCGCTCGTCGCGGCGCTGCCGATGTTCGTGCTCGCCCTGCTCGTCGTGTCGCTGGCGTGGGTTGCGGGGCGCTGGCTCTCGCGCCGGGCGATCCTGGCCCGCGTCGCATCGAAGCACAACCCGTTCCTGCGCGAACTCGCCGCCACCACCGTGCGCTGGCTGGTGCTGATGCTCGGCGTAGTTCTCGCGCTCGAGGTCATCGACGCGACCGCGCTGGTGGGCGCCGTGCTCGGCACCGCCGGCGTGCTCGGCGTCGCGCTCGGCTTCGCCTTCAAGGACATCCTCGAGAATTACCTCGCTGGCATTTTGATGAGCCTGCGCCAGCCCTTCGCACCGCGCGACCACGTGGTGATCGACGGCAACGAGGGCATCGTGGTCGCACTCAACTCGCGCGCCACCGTGCTCATGACCCTGGATGGCAACCACTTGCGGTTGCCCAATGCGCTGGTATTCCGGAGCGTGACCCTCAACTACACGCGCAATCCCAGCCGCCGTTTCGAGTTCGACATCGGCATCGGCGTCAACGACGACCTGGTGTGCGCGCAAGAGATCGGTATCCGCGAAATGCGCGCGGTGGCCGGCGTGATCGGGACCCCGCCGCCCCGTGCCTTCATCACCGCGCTGGGCGACTCCAACGTCCAGGTGCGATTCCACGGCTGGGTCGACCAGCGCGAGCACGACTTTGCGCTGGTGAAGAGCGAGGCCATCCGGCGCGTAAAAACCGCGCTCGAGAGCGCCGGCATGGACCTGCCCGAGCCCATTTATCGGGTGCAGCTCTACCCGCACCCGGCCGCAAGCGAAACAACAGCACACGCGCCCACTGCGTCCGGCGCGGTGTCGCCTGGCCGGCCCGCGCATGCCGCGCGGGGCGGCCAGGCGACAGGGTCGTCCGCTACGGCAGTCGACGAGAACGTCGACACCCGCGCGCATGGCGACATCCTTGCGCAGGTGGAGCAGGATCGTGACCAACGCGGCGCGGAAGACCTGCTGGATCCGGACGCGCCGCGTGAATGACCAGGACTGGCAAATCAAAAACCGGGGTCAGAGTGCAGTTTCGTGGGCAGCGTCGCCTTCTCCGACGCCACCCCGCGAGAGATCTTCCGAAAAGTCTACTCTGACCCCGCTTTTTTCAGAGTGACGTGGCGCTCGCCGTGGGCTGGATCCGCGGCCGCAGCCAGATCTCGACCCGCCGGTTGCGTGCGCGGCCGGTGTCGGATTCGTTCGACGCCACGGGAGCCACCTGCCCGACGCCCCTGACCTGCCGCGGTGCGACGCCTCGACGCAGCAGCTGGGCTGCAACGTAGTCCGCCCGATCAACGCTCATCGCGATCGCCTGATAGGCATTGACTTCGTTTGCATCGGAGAATCCGATCAGCACCAGTTCGCCGTTCCTGGCCGCATCGCTGCGGAGGAAATGGGCAAGCCGGTCGAGGTCGCGCAGCGCCTTGCCATCGAGATAGCTCGCACCGGTGGCGAAGCGGAAATTGACCGTCAGGCGACGCGCCTCGTCGGTCAGCGTCGCGTATTCGTGGCCGGCGTCGCGTCGTGACGGCAGATCGACGGGAGCGATCGCCTGCGCCACGAACCCGGTTTTTTCGACCATCGCCTGGCCTTCGGCCGAGTGCGCGAACTCGACGAAGTCGCGCGACAGTGCCGACGTTCGGGCGGGGCGGTAAAGGAACAATCGACGGGACAACACGTAGTCTTCGGTCGCCACGTTGAGGTGCGCCGGTGGCAGCGCGCGCGTTCCCGCGTCGGCCAGGGCGAGGGCGCGCGCGTCACCTACACCCGCCACGCCGACGAATCCGATCGCGTTGCGATCGCTGGCAACGGCTCGCGAAAGCTCGCTGGTCGACTCGTAGCGCTTCGCATCGGCGCGTAGCGGGTCGTCCCCCATGACCAGCGACTTGAACGAATCGAACGTGCCGGACTTGTCGTCGCGCGCGTGCAGTTTGATCGGTCCCGCCGAAGCACCGAGTGCGCTCCAGTCGGTGATTCGACCGGAAAACAACCCCTTGACCTGCGCGACCGTCAACTGGCGAAGCCGGTTGCCGGGATGGACGATGACCGCGACGCCGTCGAGTGCGAGCACGTGTTCCTGTTCGGGCGAATCGAGGCGGCCCAGCGCCTGCGCGCCCGCCAGCTCGGCTGGCTTGGCAGCACGCGATGCCATCCAGAGGTCGGCCTGGCCGGCGAGCAGGCCCTCGAGTCCGGTGCCCGTGCCGTGAGCCTCGATCTCGACCGTCAGCGTGTCCGAACCGCGGGCGAATACGCGAACGTGTTCCTCCGCCGCAAGTTGACGCCACTCGCCTCCGGCCCAGCCGCGTTCGGCAGCCCAGCCTTCAACCAGCGCGGGCGCAAGCTTTTCGCCAACCGTGTTCGAGCCATGCAGGCGTAGCGAAAGCTCAGCCGCTTCCACCGGGAGCATTGCCAGGAACGCAAATGCCACGGCGACCTGCAGGACGAACGACGCCGGCGTGCGACTGGACATGTGGACTCGATGCGAAAGGCAGCCCGCATCGTCGGGAACCCGCGTTGCGCCCGCGTGACGAATTTGCGTCGATTGCTCGAATGGCAGTGGGGGCGCGACGTCCCATGCCGTCCCTGGACCCGCGGAATCGCGCAGCGCGATTCCGGGAACTGCAGCGCGAGACTGCAACAAAAACGAGGTAGCGCCGGATTCGAGTCCTGCCCTAGTATCGAAAGAGGCTCGAGATGAGGGGGGCGACCGCGATGGCCAGCAAGAAAACTGCCGCAGGCAAGGGAGCTATCGAGAAACCGGTCAAGGACAAGGACAAGCCCAAGCCCAAGCCCAAGC
>JBBRIE010000130.1:0-8194 GCA_038221545.1 Lysobacterales bacterium | reverse complement strand
TGCTCAGAGCGGTCACGCCGCCGTTGCCAACGCGATCGCTGGTGGTCGTGCCAATCAGTGAATTGGACGGCGCGACGACACCACTGATGCCGCTGGTGCCGGAGCCGAAGGTCACCGCCCCCGCATCGACGATCTGGCCATTGTCCCAGTTGGAACTGCGGACCACGTAGTTGCCGTTGCTCAGCGCCGTCACGCTGGAACCGACCTGATCGTTGGCGGTGGAGCCAACCAGGGAATTGGACGGCGCGACGACACCACTGATGCCGCTGGTGCCGGAGCCAAAAGTCGCCGCGCCCGCATCGCCGCACGGACCGATGTCCCAGATGGGACTGCGGACCACGTAATCGCCGTTGCTCAGCGCCGTCACGCCGCGAAAGCCGACGAGATCGCCACCGCTGCTGCCGATCAGTGAATTGGACGACGCGAGGACACCACTGATGCCGCTGGTGCCGGAGCCAAAGGTCACCGCCCCCGCACCGACGATCTGGCCATTGTTCCAGTAGGAACTGCTGACCACGTAGTTGCCGTTGCTCAACGCGGTCACACCG
This sequence comes from Lysobacterales bacterium, assembly GCA_038221545.1. Classification (GTDB taxonomy): domain Bacteria; phylum Pseudomonadota; class Gammaproteobacteria; order Xanthomonadales; family Ahniellaceae; genus JBBQNY01. The sequence continues at coordinate 7,646 of JBBRIE010000130.1, read as the reverse complement.
AAGCTGCCGACGAAATCGCGGGGGCTGGTACCGACCAGCGAATTGGACGGCGCGACGACACCACTGATGCCGCTGGTGCCGGAGCCAAAGGTCACCGCCCCCGCATCAACGGTCGGCCCGTTGTCCCACCTGGAACTGCTGACCACGTAATTGCCGTTGCTCAGCGGGGTTACACCCAGGTTGCCGACATTGTCACTGGCGCTGGTGCCGACCAGCGAGTTGGACGGCGAAACCGCACCACTGATGCCGCTGGTGCCGGACCCGAAGGTCACCGCCCCCGCGGCGTCGGTCGGCCCATTGTTCCAATTGAGGCTGTTGACCACGTAATTGCCGTTGGCCAACGCCGTCACGCCGAAACCGACGCCGTCGTTCGCGCTGGTGCCGACTAGCGAATTGGCCGGCGAAACCACACCACTGATGCCGCTGGTGCCGGAGCCGAAGGTCACTGCTCCCGCACTGGCAGTCGCCTCATTGTCCCAGGTGGGGCTGCTGACCACGTAGTTGCCGTTGCTCAGCGCCGTCACGCCGGAGCTGCCGACGCGGTCGTTGGCGGTGCTGCCGCGCAAAGTGGAGATCAGCACCCCGGTCGGGCGGTAGAGGTACACGGCGCCCACATCGACGATGCCGCCCGGGCCATCAAATAACGGGTCGGTCACCACGAGATTGCCGTTGGCCAGCACAGTCACGCTAGCGCCGAATCTACCGCTGCCGCTCGGACCGGAGATCGTGACCTGCGAGGCGCTTGCTCGGTCGGCACCGGCCAGCACCATAAAGGCGAACGTGAGGCACAGTGGCCGGCCGTTGGAACCGTAGAAGCATATTCTCTTCATGACACTATCCTCATGCGTCGGCAGGCACCTGTCGCCGACTGCACCACGATCTTTGAACAATATCATCGCTTCACGACAATGGGCCCGAGTGGGTCGGGTAGATAAGTCCAATGCTGTAACAAAGCTGACACGATCGGATATCACGAACTAGAGTCATGGAAGACCAATGAGAATATCGATGCTCTGTTGCAGGAAGCACATGGTCGAATTGGACTTTCGCACTGAGCTTTAACACGTGGCGACCGAGCGCCGGGACCATCGAACGTCCGTTATGGGTCGGTTTGAGCCAGTGACCCGATCACACCAGCCCCTTGATCGGCGAAGAGCGCTTCCGGGCGGGAATTACAGTCTTTACTGAATTTTTACCACTTTAATTTTTAGGTTCAACGCCAGCCGCTGCGGGAGCGGCTACTCGACGGTCACCGACTTGGCGAGGTTGCGGGGCTGGTCGACGTCGGTGCCGCGCGCGACGGCGACGTGGTACGCGAGCAGCTGCAGCGCAACGCAGTAGACGATCGGCGCGATCATCTCGCCGCAAGGGGGCAGTTCGATCAGCACGTCGTCGCCGCGCGCGGTGCCGTGGGCGACCCGCGCATCGGCGAACACGAACAGGCGGCCGCCGCGAGCGCGTACTTCCTCGATGTTGGAGCGGAGCTTCTCGAGCAGGTGATCGTTGGGCGCAACCGCGATCACCGGCATCTGGTCGTCGACCAGCGCCAGCGGGCCGTGCTTGAGCTCGCCTGCCGCGTAGGCCTCGGCGTGGATGTAGGAAATTTCCTTGAGCTTGAGTGCGCCTTCCATCGCGATCGGATATTGCGTGCCGCGACCGAGGAACAACGCGTGGTGCTTGGGCACGATCTGCGCGGCCATCGCCGCGATCTGGTCGTCGAGCTTGAGCACGTCGGCAATGAGACCAGGCACCTGCTCGAGCTGGTGCACCGCATCGGCGTAACGTTCCGCGGACACGCCGTGCGTGCGCGCGAGTTCGATCGCGAGCAGCGCGAGCGCCGCCAATTGCGTGGTGAAAGCCTTGGTCGACGCGACGCCGATCTCGGGGCCCGCGCGCGTCATCAGCACCAGCTCCGACTCGCGCACCACCGAGGATTCCGGCACGTTGCAGACCGCGAGCTGCGCGAGGTAGGGACGCGATTTCGCGAGCTTGAGCGCGGCCAGCGTGTCGGTGGTCTCGCCCGACTGCGTGATGGTCACGTACAGGGTGCCGGGCCGCACCACCGGATCGCGGTAGCGGTATTCGCTCGCGATCTCGCAGGTGCAGGGGATGCCGGCGAGCGCCTCGATCCAGTACCGCGCGACGAGGCCTGCGTGGTAGCTCGTGCCGCACGCCACGATGTGCACAGTGTCCGTCGCCTTGAGCAACCCGTCGCCCTCGACGCCGAAGATGCCGGAGAGCACGCGTCCGCCGGCGATGCGGCCTTCGAGCGTGTCCGCGACCGCCTGCACCTGCTCGTGGATTTCCTTGAGCATGTAGTGCCGGTACTCGCCGCGTTCGACCGCGTCGGCCGCGAGCTGCACCTGCTTGACCCGCCGCTCGGCGACCTGACCGTCGCTGTCGTAGACGGTGATGCGCTCGCGCGTCAGGTCGACCGTGTCGCCTTCCTCCAGGTAGATGAAATCGCGCGTCAGCGGCAGCAGTGCGTAGATGTCGGAGGCGAGATACTGCTCGCCGGTGCCGAGCCCGACCACGAGCGGCGAACCGCAGCGCGCGCCGATCACGCGGCCCGGCTCGCGCGACGACAACACCGCCAGTGCATAGGCGCCGTCGAGCCGCGCGACCACGGACTGCGTGGCGGCCAGCAGGTCGACGCCGCGCTGCTGCTGCTGTTCGATCAGGTGTGCGATCACCTCGGTGTCGGTCTGCGAGGTGAACTCGAAGCCCGCCGCCTCAAGCTCGCGGCGCAGCGCCACGTGGTTCTCGATGATGCCGTTGTGCACCACAGAGACCTCGCCCGACACATGCGGATGCGCGTTGACCTGGTTCGGCGCGCCGTGCGTGGCCCAGCGCGTGTGCGCGATGCCGGAAGTACCCGACAGCGGGGTGGCGTCCTGCAGGACTTCGAGGTCGCGCACCTTGCCCTTGGCGCGCAGCCGTTCGATGCCATGGCCGGTCAGTACTGCGATTCCGGCGGAGTCGTAGCCCCGGTATTCCAGCGCCTTGAGTCCCGCGATGAGGTCGCGCGTGATGTCGCGCTGCGCGCTGATGCCGACGATTCCACACATGGGGAGAGGGTTGCCGCGCAGGGGAGGGGGCGGATTCTACCGGCGTGTTCGTGCACGGCCGGGGTAGGACGCGGGCAATGCTGGGGCCTGCCCCCGCAATCATTGCCTGGTCGCGGGCATGCCTCGCTCCTGCGAAGTGGACCGTGGGTCCCGGGCATCGCCCGCTCCTGCAAGTCCATCTCAAGTTTGCAGGAGCGGGCCGCGCCCGCGAACAATCGTGCGTGTGTGTCCGCGGGAGTGTCCGGGCGGACGGGCGGACACCCTGTTTCGCTTCAGAAGAGCTTCAAAATCAGATAGATACGGATGGCACGGATGGTGCGTTGGTGCTTCACCAGACACCGCCACGCAGCGCCGACTTCCGCATGATCCGCGATACCTCAGCACAGGACCGAGTCATCACCGCGCCCGCGGGGGCGGCCAACCGGCACCGTCTCTGGATGATCGGGGGCGCGGCGCTGGTCGCGATCGTGTTGGCGGCGAGCTGGCCGGCGCTGTCGCCGCAGGCGAGTGAAACGCGTTTGATCAAATGCGAGTATCGAAGCCTCTCGATACCGGGGAGCGCTATTTCCGGCGGGGGCGTAGCCAGCCGCGCACGGTCTTCTGCGGAGCGCGCGCGACGGTCAGTTCTCCCGGCGGCGCGTCCTTGGTGATCACCGAGCCCGCACCGATGGTCGCGTCGTCGGAGATCGTGACTGGCGCAACCAGCGAGGAGTTCGAACCAATGAACACGCGCTCGCCGATGGTCGTCGTCCACTTGTCGACGCCGTCGTAGTTGCAGGTGATGGTGCCGGCGCCGATGTTGGAGCCGGCGCCGACGATCGCGTCGCCGAGGTAGGTCAGGTGGTTGGCCTTGGCGCCGTGGCCCAGCCGCGTGTTCTTGATCTCGACGAAGTTGCCGACGTGGGCATCGTCGGCCAATTGCGTGCCAGGTCGCAGCCGCGCATAGGGTCCGATGCGCGCGTTCCCTCCGATCTGCGCGCCCTCCAGGTCGCAATGCGCACGCACGAGCGTGTGCGCGCCGATCTCGACGTCGCAAAGGCGCGAGAAGGGACCCACCGACACGTTGTCGCCGAGCAGCACGCGACCCTCGAACACGACGTCCACATCGACGAACACATCCATACCGACGCTCACCTCGCCGCGCACGTCGACGCGCGCCGGATCGGCGAAGCGCACGCCGAGATCCGCCAGCGCACGGACCAGGCGACGCTGCAGGGCACGCTCGAGCTGGGCGAGTTGCCAGCGGTCGTTGGCGCCTTCGATCTCGCCCGGATCATCGACATGCACCATCTCGGCCGCGCGGAATTCCGCGGAAGCGGCGGCGAACACGTCGGTCAAGTAGTACTCGCGCTGCGCATTCTGGTTGCGGAGCCCGCCTAGCCACGCGCGCAACGGCGCGGCGTCGGCCGCGAGGAAGCCCGTGTTGATGGTGCGCACGCGCTGTTGTTCGACGGTTGCGTCGCGCTCCTCCACGATCGCGCCGACATTGCCTTGCGCATCGCGCAGGACGCGCCCGTAGCCTTTCGGATCGTCGAGGTCGGCGACGAGCGCGACCAGCGCGGCCTTGCAATCGACCAGCTGACGCAGGGTTTCGGCGCGCACCAGGGGCACGTCGCCGTATAGCACCAGCACGCGCGCTTCTTCGGGGATGCACGGCATGGCCCGCTGCAGCGCGTGGCCGGTGCCGAGCTGCTCGCGCTGCTCGACCCAGGAGATGGCCGGTTCGTCCGCGAACGCTGCGCGCACCGCATCGCCACCGTGTCCGAACACCACGTGCACGCTGACGGGATCAAGCGCGCGCGCGGTGTCCAGCACGTGCGCGAGCATCGGACGACCGGCCAACGGCGCCAGCACCTTGGGCAGGGCGGAGCGCATGCGCTTGCCCTCGCCGGCGGCCAGGATCACGACGTGAAGCGGCTTGTCACTCATCGGTGAAGCGTAACCTCATACGGCATCGCTTTTGTAGGCGCGCAAGGCGCGATCGGCGGAACGGCCGTGCGGGGGGGGCGGCCGCGTGACGCGTGGCTGTGCGGAGGGCCGGGCTGCGAGACCCGATGCCGGTCGCGTGGCGCCGACGCATGGATGGGTTGTGGGCGGACGGCGTCGCGTCCTCGCGCATGATGCCGCCCGCATCGCTTCCATCGCGCCTTGCGGCTCCTACACGGGCACGGATGTCGGCTGGTGGATGCCGAGCACCGCGCGACCCGAGGGATCGTTGTTGGCGGCGAACGCCTGCGACCAGCGGAACGCGGTCGGCGTCGAGCACGCGATCGACGGCCCGCCGGGGATCAGGCGCGCGCAGGCGTCGCCCGGAAAATGCCGGCTGAAGATCTCGCGGTAGAAATAGGCTTCCTTGGATTGCGGCGGATTCACCGGAAACCGCTTCGCCGCCGCGGCCATCTGGCCATCGGTCACTGCCGCTTCGGTGTGCGCCTTGAGCGAATCGATCCAGCCGTAACCCACGCCGTCCGAGAACTGCTCCTTCTGGCGCCAGAGGATCGAGTCGGGCAGGAGATCGCGGCCGGCCTCGCGCAGCACGTTCTTCTCGATCCGCCCGCCATGCGGGCGCTTGCACGACGGCGCGAGCGCCATGGCGACGTCGAGGAACTCGCGATCGAGGAACGGCACGCGCGCTTCCACGCCCCACGCCGCCATGGCCTTGTTGGCGCGCAGGCAGTCGTAGAGATGCAGCGCATCGAGCTTGCGCACGCATTCGTCGTGGAACTCGCGGTCGTCCGGCGCCATGTGGAAATACAGGTAACCGCCGAAGATTTCGTCGGCGCCTTCGCCCGACAGCACCATCTTGATGCCCATCGCGCGGATGCGCCGGGCCAGCAGGTACATGGGTGTCGAGGCGCGGATCGTGGTGGTGTCGTAGCTCTCGACATGCCAGATCACGTCGGCCAGTGCGTCGAGCCCTTCCTGCACGGTGAAATGGAACTCGTGGTGCGCGGAACCCAGGTGCGCCGCGACGGTGCGAGCCGCAGCCAGGTCCGGTGAGCCCTCAAGCCCGATGGAAAACGTGTGCAGTCGCGGCCACCATGCCGGCTGCGTGTCGTCGCTCTCGACGCGCTTCGCGGCGTAGCGTGAGGTGATCGCCGCGATCAGCGAGGAGTCGAGCCCACCCGACAGCAGCACGCCGAACGGCACGTCGGTCATCAGCTGGCGATGCACGGCTGCATCGAGCGCATCGCGAAGTACGCGCGTGTCTTCGGCGCCGGTGGAGACCTCGTCGTAGCTTCGCCAGGCAGGCTGGTAGTAGCGGCGTGGCGCGGAGGCTCCGCGCGTCAGGAAATGTCCGGGCGGGAAAGCCTCGACACTGGCGCAGACATCCTTCAGCGCCTTGAGCTCGGACGCGACCCACAGCCGACCGTCCGCGTCGTGCCCGATGTAGAGCGGGATGACGCCGATCGGATCGCGCGCCACCAGCCAGTCGCCGGTTTCGCGGTCCCACAGCGCGAACGCGAAGATGCCGTTGAGTCGCTCGAGCATCGGCGCAAAGTCGCCCGAGTCGCGCGCGGCCCGATAGAGCGGCAGGATCGGCTCGCAGTCCGAGCCGGTGGCAAAGGTGTAGCCGGGGAACTGCGCGCGCAGGTCGCGGTGGTTGTAGATCTCGCCATTGACCGCGAGCACCTGGGCGCCATCGACGCTGACCAGCGGCTGCGCGCCATGCGTCACGTCGACAATGGCGAGGCGCTCGTGCGCCAGCACTGCGCGGTCGTCCGCGTGCACGCCGCTCCAGTCCGGGCCGCGGTGACGCAGCATGCGCGCCTGCACCAGCACTTTCTCGCGCAACGCCAGCGCGCCGCCCTCGGGCGCGAACACCGCAATGAATCCGCACATGCGACACGACTCGGCAACGGGGCCGGCAAGCCTCGCGGGCTTGCTGCACCGCGTCAAGCGTCGACTCTCGCCCGGCGCCGGCTCCTGCCGCGCCGGGCTTGCCCGGGCGGGAGCCGGAAATGGTCGCTGAGAGTAGCTCCGCTCTCATCAGGCACCAACCCGCCGGGTTCAAAGGCCGGCGATCGTCGAACTTGTGGCGCGACGGCGCGCCGACGAAGATGGGGCGAAAGCGCTACGGGAGCGGAATCAAGGCGCGTGTAGCGCCGAGCTATGCTCGGCGACAGCGCAAGCACCCATGGCCGGCGGAGAAAACAGCGTGGTGAAGCAGAAGTTCGACACGGGATTCGCGGAGTCGTACACGGTGCGGAAAGGCGCGCGCTTCCGGCTCGCAAAATTCGCCTGCAACAGCGCCGGACCGTTCGGCACGACGGGCAAGCAGCGCGCCGAGGGCTTGCTCGGAATCGCAATCGCGCGCCTGGCGCAACTGCAGGAACGGCTCGCCGCCCAGGATCGCTGGTCCGTGCTGCTGGTGTTCCAGGGCATGGACGGATCGGGCAAGGACAGCCTCATGAGCCGCGTGTTCGCGGGGCTCAACCCGGCCGGATTCCAGGTGACCTCATTCAAGGCGCCAACCGCGCCGGAGCTCGACCATGATTTCCTCTGGCGCCACCAGCTCGCGCTGCCGCAACGAGGCCGCATCGGCGTGTTCAACCGCTCGCACTACGAGGAGACGCT
>JBBRIE010000129.1:0-8201 GCA_038221545.1 Lysobacterales bacterium | reverse complement strand
ATGGCCGCGAAGATCCGTACGTTCGGCTGCCTTGCGGGCATCGCCGCGTCGATCGCGCTTGCCGTGCTACTCAACCTCGCGCTCCGGAGCTGTTCGTGAGCGGCGGTCAGCCCTTCCCGGCGGATTCACCCCGGCTGTCTTCGCGCGCACCATCGGTGGTCTGGCTGTTCCTGCCGTGGCCATGCTCGAGGGCGCCTTTCTTGTCGCCGGCGACGACAGCGCCCTGCTGTTCGTTCTTGCCCTTTGGGGAATTCTTCTGACCTTCGCGGTTGTCGCGGACCTCTGTCATGGGGCTCTCCTACTCGCTGGCGTGTTGTCGAGGGAACGAAGGCTAGGGCGGCGGCGCGGAATTGCCCCTGAACGCGGCTCGGGACGCGCATGTTCAGTCTCGCGTCAACGATTCACTCACCTGGTTGGACGTTCGATGCAGGCAGGTGTTACCGCTGGTCGACATGCAGAACTCGAAAGAACGCCAGCTGCTCGAGTTGCGCCTGATCGAGGCGCCCGCGGAACGGGACCGTTGGCACGGGCGTTCCACGTCCACGTCCACGTTCGATGCCGCTACGAAGCTCGTTGCCGCGCTCGGGAAAAGCATTGCCCATCTGGATGAGCAGGCGCGACTGCAGGAACTCGAAGAACTGCCGCGCTCGAACGAGGCGCGCCGTTCCTGATCGAGGCGGCGGCCTCCATTCCGCTCGAACGACCGGCAGTAATGTCGAATTCGATTCCAGCCAGCTCCGCGCGTGCGAAGGGAGGTGGTGGGCGGTACAGGGATCGAACCTGTGACCCCTACCATGTCAAGGTAGTGCTCTACCGCTGAGCTAACCGCCCGCAAAATGCTCGGCGATGCGGAGGCGCCGGCGCCCCGGCAAGCGCTGGCTCGCGAGGGGCGCGCACGTTAACACGGCCGCTGCGCGCGCTCAATCACGGGCGGGAAAGTAGATGTCCGCGACGAACACATCGGCAGAGACGGGAGACTTGCCCTTGACGAATGGCGTGAGCGAACCCTCGGCAAGGTCCGCCACCCAAACCCGCCGATACTCAGCGACGAGCGCGGTCATCTTCTGCACACCTTCGCCTGCGGAGGGCCAGCCAATCGTTCTCCGTTCCCACGCAGTAGCGCCCCGGAAGCGTTGCAAGGGGACCCGCCGATTCGATGGCGTTGCGCTGGCCGAGCGACAGGCGATCCGCCGGCGCTGCCGTCGCGAACGCATGGCAGCGGTGGGCTTGCGGTGACCGCGATCAAGTTACGCTCGGCGGGGGCGCACATTTCGACGGGCCCGGCAGTTCCCAATAACGGGTTAGATTCGGGTTACTTATGCGTCCACTTGAGACGACGACGGCCGCGGGGTGCATGTGAATCGAGAAGGGGCAGTCCGCCGCCTTGGCATGCGCGCGTCCGTATTGGCAGTCCTGGCACTCGTGGCCTGGCTCTACGCGCCGGGGTTTGGCGGCTACTGGCTCGGCGACGATTTCGGGCACCTGCACCAGACCTTCAACTGGTCGCAGGACGGCAGGCTGTGGACGGAGACGCTCGGCAAGTTCGCGGCGCCCGCCGATGCCATCGGCCACTTTTACCGGCCGCTGATCTTCGTGACGATGTCCGCCAATTTCTCCCTGTTCGGCACCCACTACGCGGGATGGTTCCTGACCAATCTGCTGCTGCACCTGGCCTCTACATGGCTGGTGATGTGGGTCGTTCGCCGCGCAGCCGCCGTGCTGGATCTCGATGCCCGCATTCCTTCGGTGCTCGCGGCGCTCGTGTTCGCTGCCTCGCCGCTGCTGGTCGAGGGCGTGATGTGGCTCAGCGCGCGCAGCGACCTCGCCGTCACGGCCATGGCGCTGCTCGCCGCGGGCCTCTGGCTGGGACCCGAGCGCAAACAGCCTGCGCGGATCGATGCGCGCTGCCTCATTCCGGTGCTGGTCGTCATCGCACTCGGATTCAAGGAATCGGCCGCAGTGCTGCCCTTGCAGCTGCTGCTGCTCGCGTTTGCCCGGCCCGTGGCGATCCGTCGCGGCGGATGGATCGCACTGGCCGGCACCGCACTGGCGGTCGCAGTGTTCCTGGTGCTGCGTGCATGGTGGTTCGACTCGGCCTGGCACGCATACAACGATGGCGGGGATCGACACCTGCGCGATGCGCTGCTGTCGCTGCCGCAGTGGTGGCGCGGCGTGGCGCAGGCTGCACCCGCGCCGGCGCTCGCCTGGCTCGCCGGCAGCCTCATGGCGGCCTTCGCGGCGTTACGATTCGGGCCAGGGGCTGCACCGAGGATGCGCATTGCGATCGCGTTCGCCTGCGCTGGCGCAGGCCAGCTGCTTGCGACCCTGCTCAATCTCGGCGTCTTCGCCGGCAACGGCGAAGGCGGTCGACTCCTGTACGGACCAATCGCATGGTTCGCGCTGTCGCTGGGCGTGTTGCTGCTCGCGGACTCGCCGCAGAGTCCGCGTGCGGCGTTGGTACGACACCAGGCGGCCATGGCGTTCGCGACGTTCGCCGCAGTCGCCGGGTTGGTGGCGAGCCACGCGCGCATCGCGCAGTTCACCGCCGTGCAAGGCGAGATGCGCGATCTCGTCAGCGCTATCGCCGGCCACGCGTCGAAGCATCCCGGCATCACGGTGCTGGCGATCCCCGACCAGCGCATGGGGATCGTCGCAGGTCGCAATGGACAGGGCGCGCTGGCGTTGCCCCCACTGCAATCCTCCGGACTGCTGAATCGCGTGCTGCCGACGCTGCCAGACGAGATGGCGCTGCGTCCCGCTCAGTTCGCACGCGGACTCGGCACGCAACTGGAATTGCTGAAGCCGGTGCGCGCGGACGTCACGACGCTCGGGCGGCTGCTGGACCCGGCGCCGCCCGGCGGGACGCCCGATTACGCGTGCTGGTCCTCGCAGATGCGGACCATCGTTGCGTTGCCTGCGTTGCCGCCCGAGAAGATCGACGCGCAATCCTGCGACGGGATCCGATAACGGCGCACTGCCCGTTTCGCGTTCGCAGGCGTTCGCAAGCGTGCTCGGTCGCATCTAGCGCCGCAGGGGCTCCGGGTCGCTGCGCCGCGACGAAGCACGACGCGGTCGATTGTCAGGCCATCAGCCCCGCCGCCTTGATCTTGCGGATCTCGTCGCGCACCCGCGCGGCCGCCTCGAACTCGAGGTTCTGCGCGTGCAGGTACATCTGCTGCTCGAGCTTCCTGAGCTTCGCAGCGAGCTGGGCGGGCGGCAGCGCGGCATAGTCGATGCGGGGCTCCGCCACCGCGCCCTGGCGCACGTGGCCGCGTGCGTTGCGTTTCTCCGCGGCTTCGCTGCGCGCGCCTTCCATGATGTCGGCCACTTCCTTGGAAACGGTCGTCGGCACGATGCCGTGCTCGAGGTTGTACTCGACCTGCTTCACGCGCCGGCGGTCGGTCTCGTCGATCGCGCGGCGCATGGAATTGGTGATGCGGTCCGCGTAGAGAATCGCCTTGCCGCGCAGATTGCGCGCGGCCCGGCCGATGGTCTGGATGAGCGAACCTTCCGAACGCAGGAAGCCTTCCTTGTCCGCATCGAGGATCGCCACCAGCGACACCTCCGGCATGTCGAGTCCCTCGCGCAGCAGGTTGATGCCGACCAGCACGTCGAACAGGCCAAGTCGCAAGTCGCGGATGATCTCGACCCGTTCGACCGTGTCGATGTCCGAATGCAGGTAACGCACCTTGACGCCGTGTTCGGCGAGATACTCGGTCAGGCTCTCGGACATGCGCTTGGTCAGCGTGGTGACCAGCACACGATCGCCCCAACTCACGCGCTCGTGGATCTGCGAAAGGAGGTCGTCCACCTGCGTGCGCACCGGACGGATCTCGACCGCGGGATCGATCAGCCCGGTCGGTCGCACGACCTGCTCGATCACCGCGCCATGCGAGAGCTTGAGTTCATAGGGGCCCGGCGTCGCCGATACGCAGATCATGCGCGGCGCGCGGCGCTCCCATTCCTCGAACTTGAGCGGGCGGTTGTCGAGCGCGGACGGCAGCCGGAAGCCGTACTGCACGAGGTTTTCCTTGCGCGAGCGGTCGCCCTTGTACATCGCGCCGATCTGGGGAATGGTGACGTGCGACTCGTCGACCACGAGCAGCGCGTCGTCGGGCAGGTAATCGAACAGGCAGGGCGGCGGCGCGCCGGGCGCGTGTCCGGTGAGGTGCCGCGAATAGTTCTCGATGCCCTGGCAGAAGCCGATCTCGGCCATCATCTCGAGGTCGAACGTGGTGCGCTGCTTGAGCCGCTGCGCCTCTACCAGCTTGCTGTCCGCGTACAGCACCTCGAGGCGCTCGCTCAGCTCGTCCTTGATGGTCTCGATCGCCTCGAGCACCGTGCGGCGCGTGCTCGCGTAGTGCGTCTTCGGATAGATCGTGTAGCGCGGCACCTTGCGCAGCGTCTCGCCGGTGAGCGGATCGAAGATCGTGATCGCCTCGATGTTGCCGTCGAACAGCTCGATGCGCACTGCCTCCGCGTCCGATTCCGCGGGAAACACGTCGATCACCTCGCCGCGCACGCGATAGCTGCCGCGTCGCAGGTCGAAGTCGCCGCGTTTGTACTGGAGGTCGGACAGCCGCCGGATGAGGTCGCGCTGGTCGATGTGCTCGCCGCGCACCATGTGCAGCACCATGCGGTGGTATTCGCCCGGATCGCCGAGGCCGTAGATCGAGGACACGGTGCACACGATGATCGAGTCGCGCCGTTCCAGCAGCGCCTTGGTCGCCGACAGCCGCATCTGCTCGATGTGCTCGTTGATGTTGGAGTCTTTCTCGATGTACGTGTCCGACGCCGCGAGGTAGGCCTCCGGCTGGTAGTAGTCGTAATAGCTGACGAAGTACTCGACCGCGTTGTGCGGGAAGAACGCCTTGAACTCGCCGTAGAGCTGCGCCGCGAGGGTCTTGTTCGGCGCCATCACGAGCGTCGGCTTCTGGATGGCCTGCACCACGTTGGCGATGCTGAAGGTCTTGCCGGAACCCGTGACGCCGAGCAGCGTCTGGTGCGCGAGCCCGGCCTCGAAGCCCTCGATCATCCTGGCGATGGCCTGCGGCTGGTCACCGGCCGGCTCGAACGGCGCAACGAGTTTGAAACGGTCGCTCATGGAGGGTCGATCCGTACGGTCGGCGGGCGAACCCGGAAAGTGGGGACGATGCGGCGATTTCCTACCCTTTGGCGCCGGCAAATACCGATGCCCGGCGATCGCGTGGAGCGCATTGTGGCGCCACACGGAAGGAGCCGGACATGCCACGGAAAGGACGCTACCCGAAATCCGCCAACCGGCCAGCGGCCGGGTCGAGCCTCGTCGAACTCATGTTCACCCTCGGGCTGGCCGGCGTCGTGCTCGGCATGGCGGTACCGAGCTTCAACGGAGTGATCGAGAGCAACCGGACCACAACGGTCGCCAACCGCCTGCTCGCCGACCTGGCCCGCGTGCGCAGCGAGGCCATCACCGCGGGAGCCAACGCGGTGATCTGCCCCAGCATCGACTCCCGCACCTGCCACGCGTCCGCCGATTTCTCGCGCGGGTGGATCGGCTTCCGCGATCACGATGCGGACGCGGTCCCGGACTCCGGTGAGCCCGTGTTCGCGGTCACGCAGGCGTCCGACCTGCGCGCGCGCCGCATCGCCACGACTGCCGGGCGGACGTCGCTGCGGTTCCGCTCCGACGGCCGCAGCGCCGGCACCAACCTGACGCTGCGCGTCTGCGACGCGAACGGCGTGCCGTTGCGCGTCGTCATCGTCAACGTCGGCGGACGCGCACGCATCGCGCATGCGCCGCCGACCACCGCCGCCTGTCCCGCGTCCCCATGAACACGTTCATGCACATGCCGGCGATCTGCCGGTCCCGATGCATCTTCTTGCCAGGAGAACTCCGATGAAACAGACCCGCGTCGCGCGGTTGTTCAAGGATGGATCGAGCCAGGCGATCCGGATACCGCCTGAGTTCCACTTCGAGGGCGACGAGGTCTACGTCACCCGCGACGAGTTCTCCGGTGACGTGGTGCTGTCGAACCGGCTGGGCGCGGACGCGTGGAACGAGTTCTTCGCGTCCCTGCACTGCTTCGGCGTGCCGGCGGAGTGAACTGGGCCGATCCTGCCTGCCAGCCGCGTCCAGCCTTGGCCTTTGATCAGGGTTCGAAACCGCGCGGGTCGAAGTCGTTGAAAAAGATTGTGTCGGTAGCGCCGTTCACCGCACCGGCCATGATCCAGTCGTAGATGAGCGCCTGCTCCGCAAGTTGCAGGTCGGGTCGATTCTGTGGCATCCGCTCACTTTCCGGGAACGGACCGGGCACGTCGCAATTGACCTTGCGGAACAGCAGGCTGCGCAGCGCGTCGCGCGGGATCACGCGAATCTGCGACGCGAGCTGGCTGCTGTTGACGTCGACGAGGTTGAACCATGAGGGCTCGGGGTCGAGGTCGAGGTCGGCTTCGGGTGCTCCGGCGCTGTCGACGTGGCAGTTCGCGCAGCGGGACGAGAAGATGGGCTGGATGTCACTCTGGTAATCGATCGAGAAACGCGCGGGCACGCTGGCGATGCTGTCGCAGCCGCTCGGGACCGTCTGGGCGGAAACGCGGGTCACGCCCGCGACCAGCGCGAGCCCGAACAGCAAGGGAAAAGCTACACGGTGCATGGCAGGGAACAACGCTCGAGGCCGTCGGTCGAGGACACGGACAGGCCTCAGGACTCCACCAATTCCACGCCGTCGAGTCCCTGCGACAGCGAGTGCGCGTCGCCGCCCTGCGCCAACTTGATGCGCAGCCGTACCTCGTTCTGCGAGTCGGCGTGGCGCAGCGCTTCCTCGTAAGCGATCTCGCCGGCGTGGTAGAGCTCCACCAGATGCTGGTCGAAGGTCTGCATGCCGAGGTTGGTCGACTCCTTCATCAGCTCCTTGAGCTTGTGGATTTCGCCGTCGCGGATGTAGTCCTGCGCCAGCGGCGTGCCCAGCAGGACCTCCATCACCACGCGGCGGCCCTTGCCATCGGGCGTCGGCACCAACTGCTGGGCGACGATGCCCTTGAGGTTCAGCGAAAGGTCCATGAGCAGCTGCGGACGACGGTCGTCCGGGAAGAAGTGGATGATGCGGTCGAGCGCCTGGTTGGCGTTGTTGGCGTGCAGCGTGCAAAGCACCAGGTGGCCGGTTTCAGAGAACGCGATCGCGTGCTCCATGGTCTCGCGTGTGCGCACCTCGCCGATCATGATGACGTCGGGCGCCTGGCGCAGCGTGTTCTTGAGAGCGTTCTCCCAGCTGTCGGTATCGATGCCGACCTCGCGCTGCGTGACGATGCAGCCTTCGTGCCGGTGGACGTACTCGATCGGGTCCTCGATCGTGATGATGTGGCCGGAGGAATTCTGGTTGCGGTAGCCGATGAGGGCGGCCAGCGACGTCGATTTACCGGTGCCGGTCGCGCCGACCATGATCACGAGGCCACGCTTGGTCATCGCCAGCGACTTGGCGATCGCAGGCAGGTGCAGTTCCTCGATGCTGGGGATCTTCGTTTCGATCCGGCGCAGCACCATGCCGACCTGGTTGCGCTGGTAGAAGCAGGAAACGCGGAAACGCCAGAAGCCCTGCATCGAGATCGCGAAGTTGCACTCGTGGGTCTTCTCGAACTCCTCGCGCTGCGAGGGCGTCATCACGTTGAGCACCATGTCGCGCGCCTGCGGCGGCGTCAGGGGCGACTGCGTGATGGGCTGCAGGCGCCCGTGGATCTTGATCGAAGGCGCGACACCGCTGGTGATGAAAAGGTCCGATGCCTTCCTGTGCACCATGAGTTTCAGGAACGACGAGAAATCGATACCGCTCATTGCAAGTCTCCTGATCTGCAGCGCGCGCTTGGTCGCGACTGCCGGAATCTACAACGCTATTCGAACACGCGCTTGTCTTTGGCGTAGCCGATCGCCTGGTTGCGGGTGACCAGGCCACGCCGGACGAGGTCGAGCAGGCACTGGTCGAGCGTCTGCATGCCGACGTTCTGGCCGGTCTGGATGGAGGAATACATCTGCGCGACCTTGTCCTCGCGGATGAGGTTCCGGATGGCCGGGGTCCCCACCATGATCTCGTGCGCCGCGATACGCCCGCCGCCGACCTTCTTCATGAGCGACTGCGAGACGACCGCGCGCAGCGACTCCGACAGCATCGAGCGCACCATGGGCTTCTCGCCCGCCGGGAACACGTCGATGATGCGGTCGATGGTCT
>JBBRIE010000128.1:0-8208 GCA_038221545.1 Lysobacterales bacterium | reverse complement strand
GCTATCCGCGTTCCTTGCCGGCCCGGCGTTGGCGGCGGACGTCACCGGCGCCGGCGCCTCGTTCGTCTATCCCGTGATGGCAAAGTGGTCGGCCGACTACGCGAAGACGAAGAAGAAGAAGATCAACTACCAGTCGATCGGATCGGGCGGCGGCATCGCACAGATCAAGGCGGCGACGGTCGACTTCGGTTCGAGCGATGCGCCGCTCAAGCCGGAAGAGCTCGCGGAATTCGGACTTGCCCAGTTTCCATCGGTCATCGGCGGCGTGGTGCCGGTCATCAACGTGCCCGGTATCAAGGCCGGCGCGATGAAGCTCGACGGCGACGTGCTGGCGGACATCTTCCTCGGCAAGATCACGCAGTGGAACGATCCGCGCATCGCCGCGTTGAACGGCGGCATCCCGCTGCCTTCCAAGAGGATCACCGTGGTGCACCGATCGGACGGTTCCGGCACCACGTTCAACTTCGTCAATTACCTGTCGAAAGTGAGCCCGGGCTGGAAGTCCGCGGTCGGCGAGGGCACCGCCGTGAAATGGCCGACCGGCATCGGCGGCAAGGGCAACGAGGGCGTCGCCGCCTATGTAAAGCAGATCAATTCGAGCATCGGCTACGTTGAGCTGTCCTATGCGCTGCAGAACAGGATGACCTTCACGCGGCTCAAGAACGCCGCGGGCAAGTACGTCGCGCCGAATGCCGACACGTTTTCGGCCGCCGCGGCCAGCGCAGACTGGGCCAATGCGAAAGACTTCTACCTGGTGATGACCAATGCGCCAGGCGACAACTCCTGGCCGATCACCGCGACCAACTTCATCCTCATGTACAAGCAGCCGAAGAAACCAACGAGCGCCAGGGACGCGCGGGATTTCTTCCGTTGGGCCTATGCGAACGGCGATGCGCAGGCGATGGCGCTGGATTACGTGCCGCTGCCGGACGCGCTGGTCGAGCAGGTCGAGGCCTACTGGACCGCGAACATGAAGTTCTAGGAAGGCCTGCACGCCGGGCGCGTCCCGGCGTCGGCCGCCGAAGCCATGAACAGCCTCGCATCTTCCCTTCGTCCGGGCACCGTCTCGGTACCCGACGCTGGCCGCGACCTGCGCGACGCCCGCGCGGATCGCGCGTTCCGCTGGATCGTCGCCTCGGCCGGCATTTTTGTCCTGCTGTCGTTGACCGCAGCCGCGCTGTCGATGCTCTGGGGCGGACGCGAAGCCTTCCAGACGTTTGGTTGGGAGTTCTTCATTTCCAGCGACTGGGACCCGGTGCAGCGCAAGTTCGGCGCTTTCGTTCCTATCGTGGGCACGCTCGTGTCCGCGACGATCGCGATGCTCATCGCGGTGCCCGTAAGCTTCGGCATCGCGCTCTATCTCACCGAAGTCGCGCCGGCGTGGCTGCGCACCCCGGTCGGCGCAGCGGTCGAACTGCTCGCGGGCATCCCTTCGATCATCTACGGCATGTGGGGCCTGTTCGTGCTCGCGCCCTTCCTCGCGGAACACGTGTATCCGTGGGTGGACGCGAACATGGGGCAGTTGCCGCTGGTCGGCGCGCTGTTCTCGGGCCCGCCGCTCGGGCTCGGCATGCTGACCGCGGGCCTGGTGCTCGCGATCATGGTCATCCCCTTCATCTCGTCGGTGATGCGCGAGGTGTTCCTGACGGTGCCGACCCCGCTCAAGGAATCCGCCTACGCACTCGGCTCCACCACCTTCGAAGTCGCCTGGGACGTCGTGCTGCCGTACACGCGCTCGGCGGTCATCGGCGGCATCTTCCTCGGCCTCGGTCGCGCGCTCGGCGAAACGATGGCGGTGACTTTCGTGCTCGGCAACGCGCATGAGCTGAGTACCTCGTTGCTGATGCCCGGCAATTCGATCGCGGCGGCCATCGCAAACGAGTTCAGCGAAGCCGATTCGCCGATTTACCTGTCGTCGCTGATCGCGCTCGGCTTCACGCTGTTCATCGTCACCTTCGTGGTGCTGTCGATCGCGAAGTTCATGCTGATGCAGCTCAAGCGCCGGGAGGGCAACTGATGGCGGCCGTCGCCGATCGCCTGTACCGGCGTCGCCGGCTCAAGAACGCCACGGCGATGGTGCTTTCCATGGCGGCGACCGTGTTCGGGCTGTTCTGGCTTGCGTGGATCCTCTGGACCACGGTCAGCTACGGCATCGACAACCTCAACCTCGCACTGTTCACGCAGATGACGCCGCCGCCCGGCGACACCGGCGGCATGCTCAACGCATTCTTCGGCAGCTTCGTGATGTGCCTGCTCGCGATCGCGATGGGCACGCCGATCGGCGTCGCCGCCGGCACCTACCTCGCCGAATATGCGAACTTCCAGAAAATCGGTACCGTGATCCGTTTCGTCAATGACATCCTGTTGTCCGCGCCGTCGATCGTGCTCGGCCTGTTCGTGTACACGGTGGTGGTGTCGCAGATGGGTCACTTCTCCGCGCTGGCCGGCGCCATTGCGCTCGGTTTCATCGTGCTGCCGGTGGTGGTGCGCACCACCGACGAGATGCTGCGCCTGGTGCCGTCGCAGATGCGCGAGGCCGCGCTGTCGCTCGGCGTGCCGCAGTGGAAGGTCACGGTGCAGGTCGTATACCGCGGCGCGCTCTCCGGGATCCTGACCGGCGTGCTGCTCGCGCTGGCGCGCATCTCCGGCGAGACGGCGCCGCTGCTCTTCACCGCACTCAACAACCAGTACTGGAACACCGACATCCTGCAGCCGATGGCCAACGTGCCCGTCGTTATCTTCCAGTACGCGCTCAGCCCGTTCGAATCCTGGCAGTCGCTGGGCTGGGCGGGCGCCTTCGTGATGACGGTGTTCGTGCTGTGCCTGAGCGTCGTCGCCCGCCTCGTGCTGCTGCGCAAGAAACCCGGATCCCACTAGTCGAACCCCATGAACGACACCCGCGCCACCATTGCTCCCGTCGCCCGCCAGCAGGGCACGCCGCAGGTCGATTCGCTGCCGAGCAAGATGTCGGCGCGCGGACTCGGCTTTCACTACGGGAATTTCGAGGCGCTGAAATCGATCGACCTCGAGATCCCGGAGAAGCGCGTCACCGCGCTGATCGGACCGTCGGGTTGCGGCAAGTCGACGTTGCTGCGCGTGTTCAACCGCATCTACTCGATCTATCCGAAGCAGGTCGCGAGTGGCGAGGTGCTGCTCGACGGCCAGAACGTGCTGGATCCGAAGTACCCGCTCAACCGCCTGCGCAGCAAGGTCGGCATGGTGTTCCAGAAGCCGGTGCCGTTCCCGATGTCGATCCACGACAACGTCGCCTACGGCATCGCGCACCATGAAAGCCTGTCAAAGGCCGAGATGGCCGTGCGCGTGGAGGAAGCGCTGACGCAGGCCGCGCTCTGGGGCGAGGTCAAGGACAAGCTCAGGCAGAATGGCCTCGGACTGTCGGGCGGCCAGCAGCAGCGCCTGTGCATCGCGCGCGCAATTGCGCTCAAGCCGGACGTGATCCTGCTGGACGAACCGACGTCCGCGCTCGACCCCATTGCCACCGGCAAGATCGAGCAGCTGATCGCCGAACTCAAGCACGACTTCACGATCGCGATCGTCACGCACAACATGCAGCAGGCCGCACGCGTGTCGGACTACACGGCATTCATGTACCTCGGCGAGCTGGTGGAGCACGGCACCACCGCGACGATCTTCTCGAACCCGACGAAGCAGCAGACCGAGGATTACATCACCGGCCGCTTCGGCTGATCCTCTATTCTTCGCTCGCCAGTTTTCGAATCCGCCCCGGACCGCCCAAATGCCAGCACAACCCCACGACCACATCGTCAAGAGCTACGACGACGAACAGCGCTTCCTGCTCGAAGAGATCCTGCGCATGGGCGGGATGGCCGTATCGCAGCTCGAAGCCGCCCTCGACGTGGTCGAGCGGCGTGACGATTCGTTCGCCGAGCGCATCATCGCCAACGACGAGGCGATCGACGCGCTCGAGCACGAGGTCAGCCACGACGTCATGCAGCTCGCGCTGCGCGGACCGATGGCGCGCGACCTGCGGCAGATCCTGGCATCGCTCCGCATCGCCGCCGACATCGAGCGGATCGGCGACTACGCCGCGAACCTCGCCAAGCGTTCGATTGCCCTCAATCGCGCGCCGGCGCTGCCGCACACCCGCGGATTGCGCACGATCGGAGCGCTGGCCGTGCAGCAGGTCCGCGACGTGCTGGCCGCGTATCGCGACAATGACGCGGAGGCCGCGCAGGCGGTGCGCGCGCGCGACGCCGATCTCGACGTCGCCTACACCGGCCTGTACCGGGAACTGCTCACCTACATGATGGAAGACGCGCGCGCGATCACGCCGTGCGCGCACCTGCTGTTCATGGCCAAGAACATCGAGCGCATCGGCGACCACGCGACCAACATCGCCGAGAACGTGTGGTTCCTGGTGCACGGAGCCGAGGTTCTGCCGCCGCGCAACAAGCGCGACGACACGAACAATCCCGTCTGACCCCCGGAGCGGCAGGCGCAAAGCGCGCCCGGCCCCCAGGAATCGGCGGAGCGCCCATGTCACCGGCGCGTCACCGCAACTTCATCGCAGCGCAACGGCGCGCCCGCAGCATGGGCCAAACCTGCGGCATGCGCCCATGCGATTTGCGATCGTCACCGAGACCTATCCACCGGAAATCAACGGCGTTGCGCTGACGGTGCAGTCGCTGGTTGCCCGGCTGCGCGAGCACGATCACGCGGTGACGGTCGTGAGGCCGCGGCAAGCCGACGAGCGCGATCCGGACTCCGAAGAGGAGATGCTGGTCGCGTCGCACGCGCTGCCGCGCTATCCAGGGCTGCGGTTCGGCTGGCCCGCAGGCAGCAGGTTGCACCGGCGCTGGCTGGCAGCGCCGCCGCGCGCCGTCTACATCGCGACCGAGGGTCCGCTCGGCATGTCGGCGCTGCGCGTCGCGCGTCACTTGCGGATTCCCGCGCTCACCGGCTTCCATACGCGTTTCGACGCCTATCTCGGCCACTACGGCGCCGGCTGGTTGGCGCCGGTCGCGTCCGCATGGCTGCGCCGGTTCCACAATCGGGCGCAGGCGACGCTCGTGCCGACGCGCGCGTTGCAGGAGGAACTCACGGCACGTGGTTTCGACAGCGTGCGCCTGCTCGCTCGCGGTGTCGACACCCGCCGGTTCGCGCCGGCGAAACGCAGCGACACGCTGCGCCGGGACTGGGGAATCGCGCCGGACGGCCTGGCGGTGATCCACGTCGGACGACTCGCGGCGGAAAAGAACCTCGACCTGCTGCTCACTTCGTTCGCGGCCATCCGCGCCCGCCGCAGCGATGCGAAGCTCATACTCGTCGGCGACGGTCCGCTGCGCGCCGACGTTTCAGGTCGCGTTCCAGACGCCGTGTTCTGTGGCACGCAGACCGGCGACGCGCTAGCTGCCCACTACGCGAGCAGCGACCTGTTCGTCTTCCCCAGTCTCAGCGAAACCTACGGCAACGTGGTACTGGAGTCGCTCGCGTCCGGCGTGCCGGTATTCGCGTTCGCGCAGGGTGCCGCGCTCGAGCATGTCCGCAACAGCCACAACGGGGGCACGGTCGCCGCCGGCGATCCCGCGGGCTTCCGGGCGGGTTGCGTCGCACTCGCGATGGATGCCGCGCTCGCGGGTCCGATGAAGAAGGCGGCGAGGTCCAGCGTTGCCCGTCTCGACCCGTCCCAGGTCGCGATCGATTTCGAGGTGCTGGTCGACGAACTCGCCGGAGCGAGCGACGGTGCAATGCTTTCCCGCACCCGCACCCGCACCCGCGGGGCGGCGGAAAGCGCACCGTGAAGTTCGTGCATTACCGGCCCTTCGCGAACGAGGCCGAATGGTGCCGCCGGGCCAACGCCGGATGCGCGCGCGGTGGCGTACGGGCGTATTTCCAGTGGATGAGTCGCCTTGGCGACGGTGTCGTCTGGTACCTGCTCATGGGCGCGCTCGCATTGTTCGGCGGGACGCGCGGCGCTACCGCTGCGCTGCATCTCGCTGCGACGGGGCTGGTGTCGCTGGTGCTGTACAAGGGTTTGAAGCGATGGACGCGCCGTCCGCGCCCGTGTGCGGCGGACGCGCGCATCCGCGCCTGGATCGCACCGCTCGACGAGTTCAGTTTTCCGTCGGGCCATACCCTGCACGCAGTGGCGTTCTCCTTCGTCGCTGTCGCGTACTTTCCGGTGCTCGCGTGGGTGCTGGTGCCGCTGACCGCGAGCATCGCCGTGTCCCGGGTGCTGCTCGGCCTGCACTACCCGAGCGACGTGCTTGCCGCGCTCGGCATCGGGCTGGTTCTCGGAAAGTCCGCGATGCTCGCGAGTGCCGCGATCGGCCCCATGCCCTAGCGCAGGACCGTCGGCGTTGAGCGGGTCCACGCCCACGGCGGGCGGATTCGCCGGTGGCATCGGGCGATCGCCGTGCCGGCCACAGCAGGATGTCGCCGCGCTGGTGATAGCCACTGCGCTGGTACAGCGCCATGGCCCGCGTGTCCTCGTGTCTCACGTGCAGGAACGGCACGCGCCCCGCCGCGAGGCAAGTATTGGCCAGCTCGGTCACACTGATCCTAAAAATAAAGGTTGTACCGTCAGAGGCCATGCCCGAGACATTTCAAGGGTTGTAAAAGTGCCGGAAACTGGGATGTCTGAAACGTCCTTAAAAACAAAAGTCGTCACAAATTTGCCCGCGCTTGAGGGTGCAGATCACGGTTCCGGCCGGTCATGAAAATCGTGCTGTTGCTGGGACACGAGGATGTCCTCGACGATTGCAAACTGCCGGCCAGCTGACCGTCTCGCCAGGCAAACCGACCACATACGCCAGCCAAGTTGCCCGGATCCGGCGAGATCCTGACCGGCTCAGATCGGCCAAAAGCCGCCGGTCGTTGGACCTGGGTATTCGGCTCAGACCTGCGCGCAACTCGAAAGTGGGACGTCGATAACGGTGTCATCGATCTGGAGTGCCAACTTCATACAGAGAGAGCCGCTGGCCAGTTACGGCGGCTCGAAGCCGTCGTGAAAGATGTCGTTGATGACGGTGGTATGTGGCTCGGGACTAGATTCACTGTAGGCGAGGAGGATCGAGCCGGTGTACTCCGCGATCACGTTCGACGTTCCGTTCACGACGAACACGATGGTGCAGGAGAAGTACGAATTGACCGCAGAATCCGGCGTCGGCGTAGTGTCGACGCAGCTCTGGCCGTTGTTGGCGATGAACCGAACTTGGCCGTCGCTGGGGCCGCTCGAGCCGATGACGTTGGCGGTGAAGGTGACCGGCTGGCCGACACCCGACGGATCGGGCGTGTCGCCCACGATGAAGGTGTTGGTGGCGCTACCCGTACGGTGCAGCACCACACGGTTGCTGAGGGCCTGGCCGACCGCCAGTTGGTTGCGCACGGCGTCGTAGCCGAACGGCTGGTTGAAGCCGCCATTTGAGACCGAACCCAGCACGCTGTGGGTGCCGTCGATGGTCCCGATCACGCTACCGTTGGCCAGTGCCAGCGTAACGGCACCGGCATCCGCGATCGCCCCATTGTCCCAAAAGGAACTGCTGACCACGTAATTGCCGTTGCTCAGCGAACTTACAACTAAGTTGCCGACCTGATCGCTCGCGGTCGTGCCAACCAGCGAATTGGACGGCGAGACAACCCCACTGATGCCGCTGGTGCCGGAGCCGAAGGTCACCGCCCCTGCATCGGCGTTTGGCCCATTGTTCCACTGGCTACTGCTGACCACGTAGTTGCCGTTGCTCAGCGCCGTCACGATGCCGACGTTGTCGCCTGCAGTGGTGCCCACCAGCGAATTGGACGGCGCGACGACACCACTGATGCCGCTGGTGCCGGAGCCAAAGGTCACCGCCCCCGCCTCGACGATCTGGCCATTGTCCCAATTGGAACTGCTGACCACGTAATTGTCGTTGCTCAGCGCCGTCACGCCGGCGTTGCCGACGAAATCGCCGTCGCGGGTACCGACCAGCGAATTGGGCGACGCGACGACACCACTGATTCCGCTGGTGCCGGAGCCGAAGGTCGCCGCGCCCGCATCGACGGTCGAACCGTTGTCCCACTGGGCACTGCGGACCACATAATTGCCGTTGCTCAGAGCGGTCACGCCGCCGTTGCCAACGCGATCGCTGGTGGTCGTGCCAATCAGTGAATTGGACGGCGCGACGACACCACTGATGCCGCTGGTGCCGGAGCCGAAGGTCACCGCCCCCGCATCGACGATCTGGCCAT
>JBBRIE010000127.1:0-8215 GCA_038221545.1 Lysobacterales bacterium | reverse complement strand
GCGTCGCGGATCTGTGCGACCACCGGCAAGCCAAACTGGCCCATTACCTCCACCGCCTGCTGCGCGCTCGTGGTCCACGGCCGCAGCCGGTTGGCGACGATGCCGACCGCAAGCTTGCCCTTGCGCACACGGTCGACGTCGCGGAGGTCGGTCAGGAAATCCTCGGTAGCCTCGAGGTCGATCTGCGAGGGCATCACCGGGACCAGCATCGCGTGCGCGGCATCGAGCACGTCGTCGAGATCCCGCGCGCGCGTTCCGGCCGGGGCATCGAGCAGCAGCACGTTGGCGTCGTCCGGCACGTCCTCGCGCCAGCGCTTGCGCGTCGCGTCGACCGGCAGTACGCCCGGCAGGTTCGCGGGTCGCTTGGCGCACCAGCGCGTCGAGGAGCGCTGCCGGTCCGCGTCGGCGATGACGACCTGGGCGCCGTTCTGCGCATACGCCGCCGCGAGATTGGTCGTCAGCGTGGTCTTGCCGCAGCCCCCCTTCGAGCTGGCTATCAGGATCGTCAGCACGGCGCACTCCGCAGGTCCGGGACGCGCAAGGCTAAGCCGCGGGGCGCCGGGCCACAAGCGTGCCGCGCGCATCGCTGCTTGTCAGCCCGATGGGTCACCCGGCACATTCCATCCGGGCGGCGGTTCGAGGGGAATGCCCGACGCCACCAGCACCGCCTCGATGCCGGACATCTCGTCGCCGGCGCGCCACGCAGCGGCTTCGATGCGTGCCCGTGCATACGGGTCCATCTTCAGGGAGGCGGGTGCGTATCGATGAATCTGCCATCGCTGACGCCGATGCGCGGCCTGCCAATGCCGTTTGTCGACATCGGAAGCAGCGACGCGACGCGCGATCCCCACCGCGGTGCTGCGCTCGAGCACGGTCCTCGAATTTCCGTGCAGGCGGGCAAAGAAGCGCAGGCACTCGCTCCGCATGGCGTCGTCGACGGCGACGGCCTCCTCCGAGCAGGGGCCCTGCACCGCGCCGAGCGTTTCCAGCGACCCGGCATTCGCCGCCTGGTGCGCAAAGCTGATCTGCGAGGGCAGCTGGATGTCTGCGTCCGCAGCGCAGTGCGTGTGCGTCGGGTGGCCACCGGCCGTCAACGTGGCGGCGTCGCGAAACGCCGGCTCGACTGGCATTCCGCGGAAGGCATGCAGCATCATTCCCGCGAGCTCTGGTCCGAGCGGGCGATAGCTCGGCATTGCGGCGAGCCGCTTGAAGGATTCGGCGTCGATCGGTGCCTGCAGTTCCGGCACGACAGTAGACGCGAGCACGTGCACTGCCGCATTGTCCGGCTGCAGCGTCAGCAGCCTGCGCGCGGCAGCCGCACGTGCCCCTTCAATTGCAGCAGTGGGTTGCTGCGCGTGCTCGCGGAAGGTCGCGACGCCCCATTGCACCACGGCATCGTCGACGCCCGAGCGTTGCGCCTGCACCAGCCACTCGCTTGCCTCAGGGCGACGCTTCAACGGTGCCTCGTCACTCCAGAACCCGGGATCCTCGAATGGCAGGATGGTGGCCGCGGCCAGCAGGGACCGTGCATCGCCACGTGCAGCGAGGCGCTGCGCGTGCGCCTGATACGCCTGCTCGACGCCTGTGAGGCCGCGGTACAAGGTCAGGAACTCGCCCATGCGCGAGAAGCCGTTTGACAGCAGGCATGCAAAGGCCTCGGAATCTGCGGTGCCTTGGCACTTCTTCGCGGCAGCCATGGCCGCAGCTCCTTCTTCCTCCCTGTCCTTGGCCGCGGTGTCGATGTGCGACTCGATCTGCGCAGGACTCATCGCGGCGAGAGAAGCGTTTTCGGCGGCATCCCGTGCACGTGCGGCGAGGCAGGCAGCACTCGGGGGAGACGCCTCGCCTGCGTTCGCGTCTGTACGGCCCAATCGCGAGTCGGAACGAGCGGCGCTAACGGGTGCAGGTGTTCGGCTGTCGGACGCGGACACTGTGCGCGCCTCCGCGACAGGAATGCGGGTAGACCGCTCGAGGCTTCCCCACCACCCGATGGCGATCAGCAATACCAATGCGACCAACGCCGCGCGCAGGATGCTCTTCCGGCTCATCGGTCGATCAGCCCGGTCGAGTGCAGAGATTGTCGCCTGCGGAGTGGGGCCGCAGCGTAGGTTTGGCGCATCCGCACAAGCGTTGCACGCCCGCTCTGAATGAGCCCCGAAATTAAAGCTCCGTGCGCTGCTCGAGTGCCTACGGGTCAGGTGGAGGTTGCCAGCCGAGCGGCGGCTCTAGCGGGAGGCCCGCGCGCACAATCAATTCATCGGCCGCGAGGGTCTCGTCGCCGCGTCGCCAGGCGCGCTCGAAAATTCCGACCTGCTCGTACGGGCTGATGGCTAAATATGCCTCGCGCCGCTGCAACTGCCGCCAGCGGTCGCGGCGGTGCCGTTGTTGCCAGCGTTCGCGTGCGGGGCCGGCCGGGGCGATCCGGTGCGCGATCGCGGCGGCGATGGCGCGATCCGATAGGTTGCCGCTGGCGTAGCTCTGCTCGGCCAGATGCAGGCAGTCGTCGCGCGCCTGCGTGGAATCGCCGAGGTCTTTTGGTTGACAGGTCATCATGGAAATCGGGGCCATCGCAACAGTGGTCAATACGACCGCCATCGTCAGCCGAAACTCGCGGAGCAGCTCGGCGTCGCTGGCGCATGCGACGGACGCCGGCTGGTCTTGATGGTTGCCCTTGGCCTGCTGCCGCAGCACACGCCGCAGGGTTGGAGAGGCCTGCATGTCCTGCGTCGCATCGAGCACCAGATTGACCCGCGCTGCCTCGAGCGGCCGGTAATGCGGCAGGGCGGCGGCGCGAGCGAGGTCGGCGCGCGAATAACCGGCCCCACCCTCCTGGTGGACCGACACCAGAAACGCCGCCGCATTGTCGGGCTCGAGCGCCGCAAGGCGGGCGCGGGCGCGCGCTTTGGCTGCGAGCAACGCTGGCGGTCCCGGTTCGCGCTCCCACGTTGAAAAGTTGGCCACGGCCCATTGCACGGCGGCGTCGTCAGTGCCCTGGGCCTGCGCGCGCACGATCCAGTCGATGGCCTGGGGAATCCGCCGGGGCTGTGCACGGTGCCCAAGAATCGGCGTTTCACCATCCTCATTTTGGAACGGCGCGCTGATGGCCGCAGCCACCAGCGAGCGCGCATCCCCCCGGCTCGCAAGACCGAATGCCCAAGCCCGAAGCTCGGCTTCGAGTTGCCGGGAGTTCGCCTCGTTTTCGACCGACACGACGAACGGCGGTACGCCGTGCGCGGCGTAGCATTGCTCGTGATGCTCGCTGTCGAGGCCGAGGCATGCTTCCGCGGCACGTATAAGATTCTGCTCTCGTTCGGCGCCCTCGCGCGCCACTGCCTCGATCGCGGCTTCCACTTGCGCGGGTGTCATCGCCGCGAGTGCTGCCTTTTCGGCGGCCTCCGTGGCGCGTGCGGCGAGGCACTCGGCGCTAGGTTCCTGATGCTGCGAAACCGCGTGCGACGCGGCTGACATCGAAGTGGGATTCGCTGGCGCGGGCTGCGCCGTCACCCCGGGTTTCGGAGTGGATTTCGTCGCACTCGCGTGCTTGAAACTCGACGCACCGGGCGAGGCCGTCGCGCTTATGTGGACTCGTTCGCGCTTTGCGACGAGCAGCGCGCCAGCAAGGAGGAGGAGCGCGATCGCGAACGCTGAGAGCGATTTGCGTCCGAGCTTCATGCCCCGCGATCTCGCGTCAGCATCAATACCCCGCGGCGTGGCCGTCCTTGCGCGATTCGGATGCGCCGATCCAGCCGCCTTGCGGGTTGACCATGATGGCCTGGTAGCCGCCGTACGGTCCGTTGGCGAAGCGCACCGAGTGGCCGCGTTCCATGAGGCCGCGCACGGTGGCATACGGAAATCCGGATTCGAGATCGACCTCCCCGCCGTCGCTCATGACCGTGCCCTGTCCGGCCGGCTCGGTCGAGCCGTCGCTCTGGATGCGCGGTGCGTCGCCTGCTTCCTGCAGGTTCATGCCGAAGTCGATGAGATTGATGACGATCTGCGCGTGTCCCTGCGGCTGCATCGCGCCGCCCATCACGCCGAACGACAGCCACGGCTTGCCGCCCCTGGTCACGAACGCGGGAATGATGGTGTGGAACGGCCGCTTGCCCGGTTCGAACGAATTCGGATGACCTTCTTTCAGTACGAACTGCTCGCCGCGATCCTGCAGGATGAAACCCAGCCCCGGCGGCGTCATGCCCGAGCCCATGCCGCGATAGTTCGACTGGATCAGCGACACCATCATGCCGCTGGCGTCGGCGGTGGTGAGATAGATGGTGTCGCCTTCGTCGAGTTCCTCGGGAGTCGCCGGCTGCGCCTCGCGCGCCGCGCGATCCAGCGAAATGAGCTTGCCGCGCGCTCGCGCGTAGTCCTTGGAGATGAGGCGCGCGACCGGGGACTTTTGGGTGAACGCGGGATCTGCATACCAGCGCGCACGATCCGCGAAGGCGAGCTTCTTGGCCTCGACGAACAGGTGCACGTGCTCGGCCGAGCCGAAACCGTACTTCTTCAGGTCATACGGCTCGAGCAGGTTGAGGATCTGCAGCGCCGCGATGCCCTGGCCATTGGGCGGCAGTTCCCACACATCGTAGCCCCGGTAATTGGTACTGACCGGGTCGACCCATTCGCCCTTGTGCGACGCGAAATCCTCGTAAGCGAGAAAGCCGTCGTTGGCCTTGAAGTAAGCGCCGATGGTGCGCGCGATGTCGCCCTTGTAGAACGCGTCGCGTCCGCCGCGCGAAATCTTCTCGAGCGTGTTGGCGAGATACGGACTGCGCCAGGTTTCGCCGCGCCGCGGTGCCTTGCCGTCGATCGTGAACTGCTCGGTGAAGCCCGGCCACTTCGACAGGCGCGGCACCGACAGCGCCCAGTAGTGCGCGATGGTCTCGGCGACCGGATGGCCCTCGCGCGCGTAGCGGATCGTCGGTGCGAGGTTCTGCGCCATGGTGCGCTTGCCGAAGCGACCGTGCAGCGCAAACCAGCCGTCGACCGCGCCGGGCACCGTGACCGGAAGCGGGCCGTGCGCAGGAATGTCGGTGAGCCCGCGGCGCTCGAACTCGGCGAGCGTCAACGATTTCGGCGAGCGGCCCGAGCCGTTGTAGCCATGCAGTTTCTTCGTCTTCGGATCCCACACGATGGCGAATAGATCGCCGCCCATGCCGTTGCCCGTGGGTTCCATGAGCCCGAGCACGGCGTTGGCGGCAATGGCCGCGTCGACCGCGCTGCCGCCTGCGCGCATGGTGTCGAGCGCGATCTGCGTCGCGAGGGGGTGCGAGGTCGCGGCCATCGCGTGCGGCGCATACACCTCGCTGCGCGTGGCGAATTCGTGCCCGGTGATGCGGTCGGCGGCAATGGCCGGAGTACCGCAGGTCAACGCGACAAAGAGGATCGATAGCGAGAGGCGCATGGTTTTCTCCAGCGGTAGACCCTGACGATAGCCGAGCTGCGGCGGTCGGGCGATCATGGTCGCAGACGGACCGTACTGCGGCTCGATGGAAGAATTTCAGGCGCCGACCGGAGTCGCAACCGGCGGCTTGGCGACCCGCGCGAGAAATTCGTCCTGCGGCAAGGCTTTCGCGTACAGCCAGCCCTGCAGGCGATACACACCCAGCGCCGCGAGCGCATCCTGCTGCTCGAGTGTCTCCACGCCCTCGCCGACGACATCGATGCCGACCGCATGCGCAAGTGTCGCCACCGCCGCCACGATCGCGGCGTCCATGCGATCGCCTGGCAATCCTGCGACGAAACCGTGGTCGATCTTGAGCACGTCGACCGGGAAACGCTTCAGGTAGGACAGCGATGAGTATCCGGTGCCGAAATCGTCGATCGCGAGGGTCACGCCGAGCGCCTTGAGTTCGTGCAGCACCTTGATCACATCGATGCCTTCACGCATCAGCGTGGTCTCGGTGATCTCGAGGCACAGCTGCGAGGGCGGCAGTCCGGAACGCTCGAGTGATTCCGCGACCTTCGCGACGAGGCTGGGATCTTCGAGTTGCCGGGCCGACAGGTTGACGCGAAGGGTGAGGGGATCGCCATTCACGGCGGGCGGCCACAGCACGGCATCGCGGCAGGCGCGCGCCAGCACCCAGCGCCCCAGCGCCAGGATCAAGGAAGAACCTTCCGCGACGGCGATGAACTCGCTGGCGGCGCACACGCGACCGTCGCGCCGCCACCGCAGCAGCGCCTCAGCGGCGTCCCAGCGGCCGTCCTGACTGCACACCTCCAACTGGTAATGCACCTCGAACTCGTCGTTGGCGAGGGCATCACGCAGCGCCTGCTCCAGCTGCAGCCGCTCGACGAGGCCCCGGTGGTGCTCGATATCGAAGACCTCGAGCTGGTCGCGACCGCGCAGCGCAGCGTAGTCCGCGGACTGCTCGGCGCGGCGCATCAATCCGCGTGCATCGTTCGCATCGCCGTCGCTGACGAATACCACGCCGACTGCGGCGCCGACTTCCACCTCGCGCCACGGCGACATGCTGCGCACCACTTCAACGCAACGGCGGGCGAACTCGGTGATCTCGTGCTCGGTACTGTGCCGTTGCGGCAGCAGCGCGAAGCCGTTGCTGCGCACGCGCGCGATGGAGCATTCCGCACCGACGCCCTGCCGCAGCACGTCGGCCACCGCGGCCATGGCATCTTCGGCCGTTGGCCCATCGCTCGACTGCGTGGTGGCGTATGGCATCTCGATGCGCACGTGCACGACGGCGGCGACATGTTCGGCCGCGCGCGGCGCGCGCAGGCGCAACTGCACCATCTCAAGGAAATACTGCCGGTTGGGAAGATCGGTGCCCGCATCGTGCAGGCGCAGATGCTCGAGCTGCTGTTCGGCCTCGCGGCGGCGCTGGATTTCCATCGCCATCGCGACGAAGTCGCCCATGCTGGCCGCGAAGGTCAGCTCTTCCGGTGCCCATTCACGCGCGAACTGGGTCTGCTCGTGGCAGATCACGCCGAACAACCTGCCTTCGATGCGCACCGGGGCGTCGACCACCGAGCGGATCGAATGTCGCCGGAAATAGGTGGCCAGGCCCCGGTCGGACGTGACCGGATCGGTCTTGACATCCGTGGAATCGACCACGCGCACCTGCTCGAGGCTTGCCGAATAGGTGCCGTCCAGCTCCAGCGTCTCCAGCGACTCGACTGATACGTGCAGTTCCGAATCGGACTCATATGCGTGCAGGCACGCGAGCTTCCGGTCGTCCCCATCGAGGCGCCAGACGTTGACGCGCGAGACCTCAAGCGCCCTTGCGGCCGATTCGCAGATCTTGCCCAGCGCCGCTTCGAGTGTGCCGTCGTCGTGCCAGATCGCGCGCGTCAAGGCGGTCAGCGCGCGCGTGTAGCGTTCGCTGCGTTGCCCTGCGTTCTCGCTCCATCTGGCGTTCATGCCTGCCGGCGGCGGGCCGTTTGCGCGGCCCGCTGCCCTGTCCTCCCGACTCCCCCAGCCTTGCAACCCAATGTACTCCGACCAGGGTACCCGGCGGGGGCGCACGGGCACATGGCCTGAAAGCACCGCAACCGTGCCCGCCTTCTCATCGCGACCGCGTGAAAACCGTCGCGATGAGCTGCCGAGGTCCGGCCCCGGCCGTACCTACTTGCGGATGGTGGCCTGGTGCGAGGACAGCGCCCCGGCGAGGCCCGGTACGTGCTCGGCACCCGTCGGCACGCCAATACTCGACCCCGCGAAGTCCGCGCCGATCGGCTCGAAGCGCCCACCCAGGCACTCGGCGAGGAACGCTTCGGTCACGGCGTTGAAGGCCTTGCTGTTTTCCGGGCGTGCGAAGCCGTGGCCCTCGTCCGGGAACAATACGTAGGTGACGGGAATGTTCTTGGCCTGCATCGCCTTGACGATCTGGTCGGACTCGTCCTGCTTGACGCGCGGATCGTTGGCGCCCTGGCCGATCAGCAACGGCCGCTTGATGGCATCGACGCGGGTCAGCGGCGATCGCTCGGTCAGCATTTTCTTGCCGTCCTCGGTGCGCGGATCGCCGACACGCTTGGCGAACTGCTCGAAGAAGCTCGCCCAGTACGGCGGAATGGTGCTGAGCAGTGTGTTGAGGTTGGAAGGCCCGACGATGTCCACGCCGCACTTGAAGGTCTCGGGCGTGAAGGTCAGTCCGACCAGCGTCGCGTAACCGCCGTAGCTGCCGCCCATGATCGCGACCTGGTCCGCCGTGGTCACGCCGGATTCGACTGCCCAGTTCACCGCATCGATCAGGTCGTCGTG
>JBBRIE010000126.1:0-8276 GCA_038221545.1 Lysobacterales bacterium | reverse complement strand
TCATCGATGAACAGGATGACTTGCCCCTCCTGCTTGGCGAGGTCGGACAGGACGTTCTTGAGACGCTCCTCGAATTCGCCGCGGAACTTCGCACCGGCGATGAGGGCACCCATGTCGAGGGACAGGACGCGCTTGCCCCGCAGTCCCTCGGGTACTTCGCCGTTGACGATCCTTTGTGCCAGACCTTCAACAATTGCGGTCTTGCCGACCCCTGGTGCCCCAATCAGGACGGGGTTGTTTTTCGTGCGGCGCCCGAGCACCTGGATCGTGCGCCGGATCTCCTCGTCGCGACCGATCACCGGATCGATCTTGCCCGCCTCGGCGCGCGCGGTCAGGTCGATCGTGTATTTCTCCAGCGCCTGCCGGTTCTCTTCCGCGTCGGCGTCGTTGACCTGCTCGCCGCCCCGGACCTTCTCGATGGCCTGCTCCAGCGCAGGTCGCGACACGCCCGCCGCGCGCAACGCGTCGCCGGCCGCCCCACGATCGTCCAGCAGCGCCAACAGGAACAGCTCGCTCGCGATGAAGGCATCGCCGCGTTGCTGCGCCAGCTTGTCGGTCACGTTGAGCAGTCGCGTGAGGTCGTTGCCGACCGTGACGTGACCTTCCTGGCCGGACACGCGCGGCAGCTTCTCAAGCGCTTCGGCCGCGCGCTGCCGCAACGTGGTGACGTTGACGCCCGCTTGCGCAAGCAGCGGCCGGCTCGAGCCTCCCTGCTGGTCCAGCAACGCCGCGAGCAGGTGCACCGGCTCGATGAGGTTGTGGTCGCGGCCGACCGCCAGCGACTGTGCGTCAGCGAGTGCCTGCTGGAACCGGGAAGTGAGTTTGTCCATGCGCATGACGAGGCGCCCAGTGACGAGACTCTTGCTCAGGTGGGATCGAACGTGCCCATTGCAACAGGTCGCGCGGACGCGCCGGGCCGCTCGCTGTCCCCCGCGAGCCCCGAGCAGAATCGCAGCGTATCCAGCAGCCGCACGTCGACCCGTTCGGCACCGGCGGAGAGCAGTTGCGCGCGCTCGCGCTCGCGGTCCCCCGTCGATCCCCATCGGCCGATCACAATGCGCATGCCGGGAAAACGTGCGTGCAGCCGCGTGCACAGGTGGCGGGCATGCGTTACGCCACCAGGCGGGATGGAAGCCACGCAGACCAGGTCGGGCTTTTCGCGTTCGATCAGCGAAACAAGGTCCTGCGTGTCCTGCGCGCGGTTCGCGACCGTCCAGTCGCAGGAGTTTTCCGGCAGCAGTGCCGCAAGCATCGCAAGGGCGGCCTCGTCGGCGGCGTCACGCGACGGGATTCCGAGCAGCCTGATCCTGGCGCCGGACAAGGCGTCTTCCTCCGTCGTCTGAGTCATTTTCGCGCCCGCGGCGGGTTGGCGGGCCAGCGCTTCGGCGATCTCCCGCACGGCCTCGCTCAGCTGCTGCACGCCGGACTCCTCGATTCGATCCATGCGCGCGTCCTGGCGCACCGCGTTGAGCGCAGGCACCAGCAGGCTCTCGTAGATTTCGGGCAATGTCCTGCGCTCGAGTTCGGCGTCGGCGATCTCCGCGGCTTCGTCCTGGTCGCGAGCGAGCAGGCGCTGGTAGAAGCGCTGCTGGGGCTCCAGCGCCGGGCGATCGCCCAGCAGCGTGTCGAGGAACTTGAGGTTTGGCGCATGCCGGCCGAGCACCACGAGGCACACCGTCAGGGGCGAAGCGAGTACCAGCCCCACCGGACCCCATAACCACGTCCAGAACGCCACCGCCATCAGCAGGGCGGGTTGTGAAACGCCGATGCCGCGCCCGTACAGCATCGGCTCGACCAGCAGGTTGGTGACGCCCTCGACCACGGCGAACAACGCCACCACCGCGAGACTTGCGGACCAGTCACTCGTGACCAGAAGCGCCATCGACAACGGCAGCAGCATCGCCAGCCACGGGCCAAGATACGGGATGTACCGCAGCACGAACGCAATGGCTCCCCACAGGGCCGCGAAAGGGATGCCGAGCAGGAACAGGCCGATGCCGACCACCACGCCGAAGCTCGCATTGATCGCCAGCTGCGTCATCAGGAACCGACTGATGCGCGAGCCTGCATCGTCGAGGGCGCGGGTCGTCTGCGCGAGCTGGCGCTCGCCCATCAACGCGATGAAACGATCGCGCAGATCCTCGCGCCCCATGAGCATGAAGAACACCAAAACGATGACCAGGGCAGCAGCGGCGAGAGGCGCGAGGATGGGCCCGGCGAACGACCAGAATTCGGCAATGCGGAACGGCCCCGGATCGACGACCATGCGGACGGGCTGCGCCCTGCGCACCTCGGCCTCCTCCGGCGTGTCTTCCACGTCGGCGCGTTCGAGCTGGCGTTGCACGCGACTCGCCACGTTGCGCGCGCGCTCGACGGTGCCTTCCCTGCCCACCCATCTGAGGCCCGCGATCTTCGCGTTGATGTTGCGTTCGTACTGCGGATAACTCTCGATCAGCGCGCCCACCTGGCGCGCGATGCCCCAGCCGACCAGCACCGTGAGCGACAGGGCCGCCAGGGTCACCAGTGTCGCCGATGGCACTCGCCCCAACCGCCTGCGCGTAAGCCAGGTGACGACAGGGGCCAGCAGAAATGTGATCAGGAGCGCGAGTGCCAGAGGGATCAGGACGGGACGGGCCAGAAAGAGGAAACCGACCACCAGTGCGATGCCCAGCAGCATCGGCAACGCACTCGTCCATTGCGGGGAGGCAAGCGGGGTAGTCGGACGCGACATGTCGGAATCGATCCTCGTGGCGGTGTAGTCGGCGCGGGCCGCAGTTCTGGTGGCTGCGCAAGCCTAGCGATTCGAAGCGGCCGCGCAGGACGGAGGGATCCGGGTGTTCAGGCGCGCCACAGGCTGGGAGCCCGTCAGTCGAGCCAGGCGAGCGTGGCCATGCGACCGGTCACGGCATCGCGGCGGTGCGAAAAAAAACGCCGCGAGTCTGAAATCGTGCAGACGCCGCCACCGTGCACCGACTCAACACCGACACCGAGCAGGCGACGTCTCGCCAATGCGAACAGGTCAACATTCCAGTGTCCGGGCCGGGTCGCGACGAATGCCTTCGCGGCCTGGGCGTCCACTTCCACGAACGCCCGGAATACTTCGTCGCCGACCTCGTACCGCGCCGGGCCTGCCGCGGGCCCGAGCCACGCGTGCAGGTCGGCGGGTCGGGCGCGCAGGGACCGCACCGTCGACTCGAGCACGCCTTGCGTCAATCCGCGCCAACCGGCATGCGCGACCGCGACTTCAGTGCCATCACGCGCCGCCAGGACCACGGGCAGGCAATCCGCGGTCAGGACCGCGAGCACGATCCCGCGCACGGAAGTCACCGCCGCGTCGGCCTCGATCGCATCCGGGGTCGGTTCGCCGGTGACGCGTGCAACGCCGATGCCATGCACCTGGTGCAGCCAGATCGGTGGCCCGGGCAGGTCGAGATCGCGCCGCAGACGCTCGCGGTTCGCAACCACCGACGCAGGTGCGTCGCCGCAACGCTCCCCCAGGTTGAATCGATCGAACGGCGCCGCGGATTCGCCCGCCGGAGCGCGCAGGGTCGTTAAGGCGCGCACGCCGCGCGGCGCGGGCCAGTCGGCCGGAAGGACGCTCGCGCGTACGCCCCCGGGCGCGCCGGATTCCGGCTCGACGCTCACGCCGGCAGGTCGCGCCTAGCGCGAGGACGCACGCGCGGCATCGCGATCGTCGCGCAAGACGTCAAGTAGATCGCGCAGGTCCGCAGGCGCCGGGGCCTCGACGCTGACGGTCTCGCCGGACGCCGGATGCTGGAACTCGATCAGTTCGGCGTGCAGCGCCTGGCGGCGGAACGCGCGCAACGCGTCGGTGAGCTCCGCGCTGGCGCCCTTGGGCAAGCGGAGGCCAGGGCCGTACAGCGGGTCGCCCACGAGTGGCAACCTGCGATGACTCAGGTGCACGCGTATCTGGTGCGTGCGCCCCGTCTCGAGATTGGCCTGCAGCAACGTATGCGCACGGAATCTCTCGCGTACGCGGAAGTGCGTGACGGCGGGCCGGCCATCGTCACGGACCGCCATGCGCAGGCGATCGCGCAGATCGCGGTCGATGGGCGCGTCGATGGTGCCGCCCGCGACCGGCGTCCCGATCACGAGCGCCTGGTATTGCCGCTTGATCGTGCGCGCACCGATCTGCGCCACCAGCTTGTTGTGGGCGGAAAGCGTGCGCGCGATCACGAGCAACCCCGACGTGTCCTTGTCGAGACGGTGCACGATGCCGGCGCGCGGGATCGCCGCCAGGCTGGGATCGAAGTGCAACAGTCCGTTCTGCAGCGTGCGCGCGGGATTGCCGGCGCCCGGATGCACGATCAGGCCCGCGGGCTTGTTGATCACGAGGAATTCGGGATCGTCGAGCAGGATTTCCAGATCGATCGGTTCAGCTTCGACCCGGGTAGCTGCCTCGGCCACTGGATCGAGTTCGACCCTCTCGCCGCCGGCCACGCGCTGCCGCGGCTTGACCTGGGCACCATCCAGCGTCGCCCGGCCGCTCCGGATCCACTCGGCGAGGCGGCTGCGCGAGTATTCGGGGAACAGATCGACCAAAGCCTGGTCGAAGCGTGACCCGCCCAGCTCGTCTGAGACAATCGCGACCTTGGTCGACGTACTCACTGCTGACGCTCCCGAGGGTGGAGACCCGTCTCGACTGTCGCTTCCAGGGATTCCGCTATGATTTCACACCTTTTTCCGTCGATGGGACTTTCGCGCATGCGTTTCCGCAATGTCGCCGTACTGCTGCTGTTGCTCTTCGCGAGCGTCCTCGTCGCCGGTTGCGGCGGCAAGAAACGCCTCGACGCAGTCGAGGTGCTGCCGGTCGAACAACTGTACGCCGAAGGCAAGCTGGCGCTCGACAACGGCAATACCGATCGCGCGGAGCGCTACCTGCAGCGGCTGGTCGCGCGGTTTCCCTACGGCGAATACTCGGAACTCGCGCAGCTCGACCTCGCTTACGCACAGTACCGCGAACGCAAGTACGAGGAGGCCTATTCGAGCATCAACCGCTTCATCAAGCTGTACCCGGCGCACCGCAACATCGACTACGCCTATTACCTGCGCGGCCTGATCAATTTCGATCGCCAGTCCGGTCTGCTGACCCGCTGGATCGAGTCCGACTACACGCGCCGGGACCTCAACCACGCGCGCCAGTCGTTCCAGGATTTCAGCGAACTGCTCAAGCGGTATCCGAACAGTCGATACGCGTCCGAAACCCGGCAGCGGATGGTGCACCTGCGCAATGGCCTGGCACAGGGCGAACTCAACACTGCGCTGTTCTATTTCCGCCGCGAAGCCTTCATCGCCGCGATCAACCGTGCCCAGTTTCTGGTCGAGAACTACCAGGAGACGCCGCAGGCCGGCGATGCGCTCGCCATCCTGACCGAAAGTTATGCGCGCCTCGGCCGCACGCAACAGTCGAAGGACGCGCGCAAGGTTTTGGCGGCCAACTATCCGCAACACCCCTATCTCAGCGGCGACCGCTGGCCCCCGCGCCGCAAGCTCTGGTGGCAGGTGGTCCCCATGATCGGCGAAGCCCGCGCAGGGTGAGGCGGGGATCGTCGCGGCACTGCCCCGACTCGCCGAACGCCCGAAACAGGATGTTTCGGGCCAGAGTCGACTTGCCAAGTGAAGCATGCCCAAAGCCTAGTCGAACGTCACTGCCGCATCAGCTTGTCTGCCTGCCACTTCGACTTGGGAAGCGCAGGGCTAAGCGCCGCCGGCGCGCGCGTGAGCGAACCTGCATCGCGGCTTGCGGCGCTCCTGCAGGTGAATGGCTAATTCATCTCTCCTTGCGAAGCTCCTGCAGATGCTGCGCACGCTTCCGTAGGGGCGCCGCAAGGCGCGATCGGCAAGGCGCTCTACGCCTGCATCAGCTTCGCCATCCGCTAGTGATGGGGTAGCGACGCTCACGGCCGAAGGCACGGGAGCCGAGCTTGGGACCCGGCGCGGACTGGCGGCGCTTCCATTCTGCGCGACGCACGAGTTCCAGGATGCGCGTGACGATGGCCGCGTCGAACCCGGCATCGATGATTTCGGCGGCGTCCTGCGATCCCTCGACGTGTCGCCGAAGAATCGCATCGAGGACTTCGTACGGCGGCAGCGAGTCCTGGTCCAGTTGGTCGGGCCTCAGCTCCGCGGAGGGCGCGCGGTCGATCACCGCGCGCGGGATCGCGTCGCCGGCACCGCGTGGCTGCTGCGCATTCCGCCAGTGGCAAAGTTCGTAGACCTCGGTCTTGTAGAGGTCCTTGATCGGTGCGAAGCCGCCGCACATGTCGCCGTAGATCGTGGCGTAGCCGACGGCGTACTCGCTCTTGTTGCCGGTGGTGAGCACCAGTTGGCCAAACTTGTTCGACAACGCCATCAGCAGCGCCCCGCGGATGCGCGACTGCAGGTTTTCTTCCGTGGTGTCCGCCTGCCGGCCTGCGAATTCCCCCTGCAGCGCATCGAGAAATCCGGAAAACGGGCTCTCGATCGGGATCGTCGCGAGCCTTGCGCCGAGCGTGCGCACCTGCGACTCGGCCAGTTCGTTGCTCATGTCGGCGGTGTAGCGCGACGGCATGCGCACCGCGGTGACGTTCGCGGCGCCCAGCGCATCGCATGCAAGCGCCAGCACCAGCGCAGAATCGACGCCGCCCGACAGGCCCAGCACCACCGTGCGGAAACCGTTCTTGCCGCAGTAGTCGCGCAGCGCGCGGACGATCGCGCGGTACGACTGCGCGACTCGTGATTCGTCGATGTCCGCCGGCCACTCGACGGGGACGAGCCGCCGCGACGCGCGGTCGAAATCGGCACTCAGCCAGCAATCCTCGAACGCATTGGCCGAAGCCGACAAGCGACCATCGGCATCGGCGAGGATCGAACCGCCATCGAACACCATCTCGTCCTGGCCGCCGACGAGGTTGAGGTAGGCGATGGCGACCCCGGCTTCAGAGGTGCGCTGGCGAAGCAGCGCGTCGCGATGCAGTCCTTTGTCATGTTCGAAGGGCGAGGCATTGATCGACACGACCAGTTCGGCCCCCGCAAGCGCGGCGGCGGCGATTGGCTCGGGGAACCACAGGTCCTCGCAGATCACGAGTCCGACGCGCACTCCCTCCACCTCGAACACGCACACGCCGTCGTCGGCTGCGAAATAGCGGCGCTCGTCGAATACGGCGTAGTTCGGCAACTCGCGCTTGCCATAGGTCTGCTCGACCCGCCCGTCGCGCAGCACGCTGGCAGCGTTGAAGACCACGCTGCCCGCCGATTGGGGATGACCGACGAGCGCGACGATGCCGGTGGCGGCCCGTGCGACCTCGTGAAGCGCGGTTTCGCAGGCTGCCAGGAAACCGGGCCGGAGCAGCAGGTCTTCCGGCGGGTAGCCGCACAGCGCGAGTTCCGGGAACGCCACGATCGCCGCACCGAGGCGGTCACGGGCGTCCCCAATCAGTTCGGCGATGCGGCGCGCATTGCCGGCCACGTCGCCCACCAGGAAATCGAACTGCGCGAGCGCGATGCGCATGACTTCACCTCGGCCATGGAGCAGCTATTTATTTGCACCACCAACCCCATCCCTTCGCAGCACGCCGGGATGGGGGAGATTCCGGCCAGCGGTTGCGACTGGCATCGATCCGGCGACCGGAGCGAACCGCCCCCCTGCTAGGCCATGAGCGCGGCGAGTGTCTTGCCGAGGTCCGCAGGCGAACGCACGATGGTCGCACCTGCGGCCTTGAGCGCCTCGAATTTCGCCTCGGCCGTGCCCTTGCCGCCCGAGATGATCGCGCCCGCGTGACCCATGCGTTTACCGGCCGGCGCCGATGCGCCGGCGATGAAGGCGACGACCGGCTTGGTCACGTATTCGCTGATGAACTCGGCCGCCTCCTCCTCTGCGCTGCCCCCGATCTCGCCGACCATGATGATGCCCTGCGTCTGCGGATCGTCCTGGAACAGCTGCAATGCGTCGATGAAGCTCAGCCCGTGGATGGGATCGCCGCCGATGCCGATGCAGGTGCTCTGGCCAAGACCCACGTTGGTGGTCTGGAACACGGCCTCGTAGGTCAGCGTGCCCGAGCGCGACACGATGCCGACCTTGCCGGGCTTGTGGATGTGCCCCGGCATGATGCCAATCTTGCATTCTCCCGGCGTGATGATGCCGGGGCAGTTCGGGCCGATGAGGATCGCGTCGGGATAGTGCGCCAGCGCATGCTTGACCTTGAGCATGTCGAGCACCGGGATGCCTTCGGTAATGGCGACGATGACGCGAACGCCGGCTTCGGCGGCTTCCAGAA
>JBBRIE010000125.1:0-8294 GCA_038221545.1 Lysobacterales bacterium | reverse complement strand
CATTCCGGCCAGCATTCCGGTGATTGGTGGCCGCCCGCTCTCGTCGCTGTTCCCAGGAGGTACCGGCAACTGCGCGGCGTTCAGCGACAAGGACACGGTCAACGGCGTAGTGGGCTGGTGGCTCTACCTCAACTACGTCGCGTCGAAACCTGGTTTCAGCAACTTCGTCGACGGCTTTGCGAACGGCTTCGAGCCCTAGCCGGGCAGGCAATAGTCTCCCGGGCCACCGGCGGGCCGGGAACGCGCGGCGATATCGTCGCGCGTACCGCTACTTGGGCCAGCCGACGGCCAGGTCGAACTCGATATCGCAGTTCATGTCGGTCTCGTTGAACGGGGCTTCGCGCGCTTCGGTCGAGACCTTGCCGACAACGCGCGTATCAGTGCGCGTGTCGAGCGTGATCCTGCCATTGCCGCCGTCGATGCCCGTGTGCGTGCCGTCGTCCGCGATGTACATGATGTTGACCAGGCTGGTCATGTCGAGTTCGCCCCCGACATGGATGAATTCCATCCAGCCGTTGGCGATCGCCTCTTTCTGCTTCTCGATGAGGTCGCCGCGCGGACTCAAGAACGTGTTTTCCGGCGTTTCGCTCGCGCACTTGGCGCAGGCCGCGAGCGCCGCGCGGTCGATGGGCCTGGCGGTGAGATAGAACGTCGTGGTGACCGTATCGCCCTCGCGTGCGTCGGCGAAGGCGATGCCATCGGTGAACTCGAGGCGCTTGCCGTCGCGCTCGCAGAAACCCTCGACGCTGTCGGCGTGGGCGGCACTGGCGACGGCCAGCAGTGCAGTCGCGATAGCTAGATGCATGTGCGTACTCCGGTTCGGCTCGAAAAGCGGCGATGCCGCCGCGGGCCGGCGCGTCCCGGTCCCATCCACTACAACGGAAAACGGCGCGGCTTCATGCCAGCCTGCGCACCCAGGCTGCGTACGCGTCGACCCACTTCTGCAGGAACCTGCGGTTGCCGTCGTCCGCGATCTCGCCGTCCGCGGTGAAGTAGCCGTCCTTCACGTGCACGTAGGCTTCGGGCGCACACATCGTTGGCACATCGAGATAGGCGAGCACGTTGCGAAGATGCTGTTGCGCGCACGCGGTGCCTTGCGGGCCGATCGACGCGCCGATGACTCCCGCAGCTTTGCCGGCCCACGCGTTCTGGCCGTAGGGGCGCGATGCGTGGTCCAGTGCATTCTTGAGTACGCCCGGAATCGAACGGTTGTACTCGGGCGTCACGAACAGCAGCGCCTGCGCCGCCGCGATCCCGGCCTTCAGGCGCTTGACCGCTTCCGCCGGATTGCCGTCGTCGTCCTGGTTGTAGAGCGGCAGATCATCGATGCGCAGGGTGTTGAACGAGAGTTCCGACGGCGCCAGTCGCGCGAGCGCCGCTGCGAGTTTCCCGTTGAAGGATTCGCGGCGCAGGCTGCCGACAACGACGGCGATGGGGGTCTGGCTCATTGTCCTGGCTCCAGTCGAGAAGTGGGAAGTGGAGGACGGCGCCGGTCCCGTCGCGACCCGGGTCCGTCAATCGTCGAGCGGACGCCCATGGATCCGGGGCGAGCCCGAATGCGGGAGGTGTGTGCCGCAGCCGTTGCTACTTCGCGCCCGCGGGCGGTTGCCAGCCCTTGGCGCGCGCGATCGTGGCCGCGGCCGCGGCGGCGGTTTCCTTCTCCAGGTTGGCGATGCCTTTCGATGCGCCGATGACGCCGCTGAATGCCCACAGCTTGTCGAAGGGCGCAGCCAGCAGTTCGCGGCCGCTCGCCGCATCGACCAGCGTGATGTTGCCCTCGAAATGCACGGAGCCCACGCCGGGTACGGTCGCCAGACGCACCGCGCGGTTGCCCGGCATGTATTTGGTGATGGCCCCGCCCAACACACACTCGGCATCCACGCCGCGCGCCGCGTCGGCCACCTCGACCGATTCGAACAATGAGCCGAAGTCGCCGCGCAGGCGTGCGGCGATATCGTTCGCGAATGCCCTGCCAGTGTCGGTGGTCGCGGCGCTGTCGGTCGGCGTCGGGAACGGTGTCACCGTCAGCGCGTTGCACCCCTTGACGTCGGTGATGTCGCCGGTGCTCTTCAGCGGCTCGGCGCGCGTGGACTTGGTCGTGGCGCAACCCGAGGTCAACATCACCGCGATGACAACGGCGGCGAACGAGCGCAGTCGGTTCGATGGGGCGTGCATTCGGGCGGGATCCTTGTGGCATTCGCGCAGCGCGAGCAATTCGCGAAGCGACGCACGATTCTCGACCTGCCTGAAGGGCAGGTCAATGCGCCGATTGCCAATCGATTGTGAAACCGCAGGCGAACCGCGGCACTGCAAGCCCCACCCGCGAGTGGGGCCTCTGCGCGTTACTCCTCGAAACCGTCGGACAGGAGCGGCTCGTTGACCGAATACAGTGTCGTGGTGCCGCTGATTTCGCTCGCGACTGCAATCAGTGCCTCGCCGTTGGGGCTGTCGAGGGCGGGAATGAAAACGATTCCCTCGGGCCCGAGATCCCCTGCCGCGGCAGGCGCGTTGACCAGATCGATCGTGGTGCTGAAATTGCGGTTGTTGACGTAGTCGACGAGCCGCGAGTTGACCGGGTCCGACACGTCGAACGCGGCGATGCCGCCGATGCGCTCGAGTCCGACGAACGCCAGGGTGCGCCCGCGCGGCGTCGTGCCGACGGCGAGCGCCTCGGGTTCCGGGCCCTTGTTGTCGCTGCGAGAATCGAACGAACCATTGGCGTCGTTGGTCGAATTGAAGTTCAGCGGAAAGGCGGCCGCGGTGATCTGCTCGAGCGTCTCGCCGCTGTCGAACACGCGTGCGCCGGTGGAGTCGAATATGGAGAAGGAGCGTGATCCGAACACATGGATGCGTTCGAACTCTGCGTCGCCGTCGAGATTGCCGTCGATGCTCGATACATTCAGGCGTCCGAGCATTGCGTTGGTCTTGAGCGCCGCGGCGTTGGGGAAAACCACGGGGTCGAGCACGTAGGCACCGGCGCCTGCCCGAACCTCGTCGCTCGGGCCTGCCGCCCGCGCATCGCCTTCGCCAGCGCTTGCGTAGAAGGTCGCGCCGCCGATACCAAAGGACGCGACGGTGTCGGGCATGTGCATGCCGAAGATCGGCCAGTTGGCGATATTGATCGCGGCGGTGCTGCCCGGACCGTCCCGGTCCGACGCGTCGAGGCGGTTACCGGGCAGCGAGTGGTCAATCAGCGGGATGGGACGGATCGCAGTGAAGGCACCGAGCGCGAGGTCCACGATGGCGAACGAGTTGGCTTCCTGCAGGGTCACCCACGCCTGTTGGCCGTCGGGTGACACCGCGATGTACTCGGGCTCGAGATCGACGCCCGGAAGTCGCCCCGGAAATATCCGCACGCCAGCCGCGCGCAGTGCCGCGGCATCGCCATCAAAACCGGTGAATCCAATCGTGTTGGCCGTGGCTTTGGCTACGCCGTTGGCCAGGTCGATCAAGGTGACCGAGCCGGGCGGGTCGGTCACGCCGTCGAACTCGCCCTCGTTCGCGCTGAGCAAGAAGCGGCCATCCGGACTGAAGCTCACGTGGTCGGGCTGCACGCCTGCCACGAAATTGCGCAGCAATGTTCCACCTGCGCTGAACAGCACCACGCGCCCGGGCGACGTGCGTGGAACGCCTTCGATGGCCGCCGCGACGAGGCCGTTGCGGACTGCAACGCCGTTGACGGTGCCACCAAACGACGCGATCGGGATCGAGAACAGCAGCGCGGGTGCGTCGACATTGGCGACGCTGACCACGTCGATGCGGTTCTGCGCGCCGTTGGTGATGAACAACCGCCGCGTACCCGCATCGTAGGCCACGATCTCCGAAGCTGCCTCCGCGCCTCCGAGATACCGCCCACGCTGCACGAGCTCCACTGGTGGCCTGGCTTCAGCCGGAACCCAAGTCGCGACAAGGCTCAACGCAACAGCCACGGAAAGGCAACGAATGACCGGCATGCTGTGGAACTCCAGGAAGTGAGCTGGTCACTAGACGGTGCGCGCATGACCGAAGTCTTACAGTGGGATGTTCATGGGATGACGCGCGCCCCGAGCGGGCAAAGGGTTCTGATCCGGGCGGAGAATCCTGGCGGACGTTGCGACGCCGTCCCGGAGGACCTCGTCGTATCGAGGACATTCGCACGGGCGGCGGGCACCCACGATCGGACCCGAGCGCGACGCTGGCCCCTTCGGTGCCGTGGGCGAGGATGCCGTTGACGAAGAAATCTCGGGCGGCATGAGCGAATCGAGGTCCGTTTGGCGCGTTAATCCAATACCAGAGGTGACTTCAGAGAGTGTGATGGCCGCAGTCGTGGAACCCATGGTGCCCAGGCGCAACGGTAT
This sequence comes from Lysobacterales bacterium, assembly GCA_038221545.1. Taxonomy (GTDB): domain Bacteria; phylum Pseudomonadota; class Gammaproteobacteria; order Xanthomonadales; family Ahniellaceae; genus JBBQNY01. The sequence goes on along the minus strand of JBBRIE010000125.1, from coordinate 3,957 downwards.
TCTTGCCGCTGCGATCGAGGCCGATCGTGCCGCACTGGTCGAGCGCGCCGAAGTGCAGTCGCGCGTGCTCGCGGAACTTGCGCTGCATCCGTCCCTGCCGCGCGGCGAGTACGACGAGCTGTGCGAACTGGTGATCGAGCGCGCGCGCACGACGCTCGAAGTGAGCGTGGTAGGCATCTGGCATCTGAACCAGCGCGAAGGTCTGCTGTCCGCCCACCGGCTGCTGACCGCGGATGGCACCGTGCTGACCGAAGTCGCGCCGCTCCGGCAATCCATGCTGCCCAAGTACTTCAGCCACCTGGGCGCGGGCGAAGTCATCAATGCCAGCGACGCGGTACGCGATCCGCGCACGCGCGAGCTAGCGGAGATGTACCTGCTGCCGAACGGGATCTGCTCGCTGCTCGACGCACCCCTGCTGATCGACGGCCGCGTCGTGGGCGTGCTCTGCCTGGAGCAGATCGGCCGCCACCGAACTTGGCAGCCCGACGAGATCGCCTTCGCGCGCGCGCTCGCGCAGACCGCCGCGCAGGCGCGCCTCGTGCGTCGGCGCCTGCGGGACGTGTCGGCGCTGCGAGTCAGTGAACAACGCCTTGCGGCCGCGCAGACCGCCGCGAAGGTCGGCAGCTACGAATGGGACCGGCAGAACGGTGCGATGTGGTGGTCCGATCAGTTGTACCGCATGTTCGGCGTCACGCCTGGAAGCTTTCGGCCAACTCTCGACAACTTCCTCTCGCTGGTGCATCTCGAGGACCGCGCGTACCTTGAGCCCGCGCTTGCGCGCCTGTTGGTAGAGCCGGTGGACTCGACGCGCCAGTTGCGCGTGGTGCGCCCCGACGGCGAGACGCGATGGGTCGAAGTGAGCTGGCACATGGACGCCGTGCCCGAGGGGGACGTCGGCAAGATCGCCGGCAGCGTGCTCGACGTCACCGACAGGCAACGCCAGCAGGATCGCATCCACGCGCTGGCCTTCCATGATCCGCTGACGCACCTGCCGAACCGCAGCCTGCTGGCCGAGCGCATCGCAGAGGTGATCGCCAACGCGCCGGTCCAGGGCGGAGCGCACGCCGAAGGCTTCGCGGTGATGTTCCTCGACATCGACAATTTCCGCACCGTGAACGACTCGCTCGGCCACAGCCGGGGCGACGAACTGCTGTGCGAGATCGGCCAGCGCCTGGTACGCCTGCTGGATCCGCGCGCCACCGTCGCGCGACTGGGCGGCGACGAATTCATCCTGTTGCTGCCGGGCGTCGGTAGCGCCGCTTCCGCACAGCGCGTCGCCGCGCAGGTGCTGGCAGACCTGCGGCGCCCGTTCCATTGGCACGATCTCGACCTGACGGTGACCGCGAGCCTCGGATTCGCGTGCTACCCGGAAGACGGCACCACCGCCGAGACGCTTATTCGCAATGCCGACGCCGCGATGTACGAAGCGAAGGACGCCGGACGCGACGACTCGCGCGCCTTCAAGCCCGCGCTCAACCAGACCGCGCTGCGTCGCCTGTCGCTGGAAACGGGACTGCGCGCCGCGCTCGCGCGCGACGAGTTCAAGTTGTACCTGCAACCGTGCTTCAGCGTGGCGTCGGGAGAATTGCGCTCATGCGAAGCGCTGCTGCGCTGGCAGGATCCGGTGCAGGGCATCGTGCTGCCGAGCGAATTCCTGCCGGTCGCGGAGCAGAGCGGCCTCATCATCGAGATCGGCGAGTGGGTGCTGGCGGAAGCCTGCCGGATCCAGTCGCGCTGGCAGACGCTCGGATTGCCAGCCGTTCCGATCGCGGTCAACCTGTCGGCGCGCCAGTTGCAGCGCCACGGCGTGGCCGCGTGGTTCGAGCGGACGCTCGCCGCGCACGGCCTCGACCCGCGCTGGTTTTATCTTGAAATCACCGAAACCAAGTTGATGCAGGCCGTGGAACAGGTGTTGCCGTCGCTGCGCCGCCTCGGCGAGATGGGCGTGCGGCTGGCGGTCGACGACTTCGGCACGGGCTACTCCTCGCTCGCGTACCTCCACCGCCTGCCGTTGTCGATGCTCAAGGTGGATCGCTCCTTCGTGCGCGACGTCGACCAGGCCGACAGCGAGTCGGCGGTCATCACCAGTGCTGTCATCAGCCTCGGCAAGAAGTTGCAGCTCGAGGTGATTGCCGAAGGCGTGGAGACGCAGGCGCAACTCGACTGGCTCACGAGCGAAGGCTGCGATGGCTACCAGGGCTTCCTCCGCTCGCCTGCCATTGCGTCGACGGAGTTCGAACGAATGTTCCTCGCACCCTTGTAGCGGACCACTGGCACTCACCCTCGAGACGCCGGACCCGCCCCAGGGCTTCTGCGATCCGCTGGACTCGCCGGGCCGGGTTGTCGTTGTCTCCAATCCGGTCAGGGTTCGAAACCGTCGCCGAAAATGTCCTGCACGACTGGCGCGCGTGGCACGTGGAATCCACCCCGCACCACGAAGTCGCCTCCCGCCTGCGTTCCCGGCGCGGGTTGTGCGATCGTGACGACGGTGGAATAGCCACCGGCAGCTCGGCAACGGGCTTGGTCACGCACGACCCGATCGCGTGGACCTGCGCCATGCAGGGGAACGCACGCCCAGCAAGCCCGTGCACGATCGCCTGAAACGTCCGGACGGAATGGGTGACTGTCGCATGGGGCTTTCTCCGGTACGCGAGGGCGGGAGCGATCCCGCCGATGTTCATTCCACGGAAAGGGCGCCTCGCAGGTGCCTTGAGTGAGCGCTGAATCGCGTCAGGCGGGATTCGAGGCTCCGGGGCGTGGCCCCGGATTCCCTGATCCTCCGTGGAATGGGGTGGCACATTCCTGTCCGGGGTTATCGTGATGTCCACGACTGCGGTCGTCTCCTCCTCGCCTTGCGGCGTCGCGGCGATCCGAACCGGTCTCCGCGGCTGGTACGCGATGCTCCTGCGCACTTGCGAACGATTTCGAATGATTCGTTTGCACGTCGCCAACCAGAATGCGAGGCGCACTCCGCAATGGGGACCCCTCCCGGTTGCCGACGCCGCGCCGCTGTGTCACGGTCAAGACAGGGCGTACGTGCGGGGTGAGGATGATCGCGGGGGAAGACGTCACCGCACTGATCGGACTTGCCGGCCGCGGCGACAAGTCAGCGGCCGATCGGCTGTTCGCCATCGTTTACAAGGACCTGCACCGGCTTGCCGAACGCGTGTTGCGCAGTGGTGACGGGGGCATGCATACCACGTCGCTGGTCCACGACGCCTACCTCAAATTGCGGCGCCCCGAGGCGTTGAACCAGCACGACCGCGAGCACTTCTTCGCGGTCGCCGCGCGTGCGATGCGGCAAATCGTGATCGACCACGCGCGTGAGCGCGCCGCGCACAAGCGTGGCGGGGCGGTCGACCTGCGCTCGCTCGATTCCAGCGCGCTGCAGGTCGCGGCGTCCGGCCGCGGTGAACACCTGCTCGCGCTCGACGAGTCGCTGCAGCGCCTCGCTGATCTGGATCCGGATCTCGCGCGACTCGTCGAGTTGCGGTTCTACGGCGGTCTCGACCTCGCGGAACTGAGCCCGGTACTCGGGCGCTCCGAGCGCTCTCTCAAGCGCGACTGGCGGCGCGCGCGCGCGTTCCTGCTGGCGGGGATGCAGGCATGAGCGAAGACGCGGCGGCGCGCTGGCAACGCATTGCGGCCCTGTTCGACGAGCTGGTCGAACTCGATGACGCGGTGCGCCAGCAGCGGCTCAAGGCGCTGGCCGCCGAGTCGCCGGACGTAGCGGCCGAACTCTCGCGCATGCTCGCCGCCGACCTGCAGGCTGCCGCAACCCTCGACGCCGACTGGCGCGCGGCGATGCAGGCCACTTCGCAGATTGGCGCGGAGGCGTTGGCGCTGTCGGAGGCCCCGAGCGACCGCAGCGGCGAGACGATCGACGAGTACCGGTTGCTGCGTCGGGTCGGGCGCGGCGGGATGGGCGAGGTGTACCTGGCGGAACGCACGGGCGGG
>JBBRIE010000124.1:0-8304 GCA_038221545.1 Lysobacterales bacterium | reverse complement strand
CGCTTTGGGCGCAAGCAGCAGGAAGAAGAGTGGAAAAACACCGAGGCCGACGTGCTGTATCAGCTCGATGCCGCCGGAGTGCGCGTACCGAAGCCGCGCGGCTATTTCCATGGCGTGCTGCTGATGGATCTCATCACCGATGCCGACGGGCACAGCGCGCCGCGCCTGGGCGAGGTGGAACTCGGGGCCGACGAGGCCCGCGATTTCCATGCACGACTGGTGCGTGACGTGGTGCGCATGCTGTGCCTTGGCCTCATCCATGGCGACCTGTCCGAGTACAACGTGCTGGTGGCCGCCGACGGCCCGGTGATCATCGACCTGCCGCAGGTGGTGAGCGCCTCCGGCAACAACAATGCGCGCGCCATGCTGCTGCGCGACGTGCACAACGTACGCGACACGCTCGCGCGCTTCGCACCGGAGCTTGCGTCCACGCACTTCGGCGAGGAAATGTGGGCGCTGTACGAGCGCAGCGAACTGCTGCCCGACACCGCTTTGACCGGCCACTTCGTGTTCGACGATGCCGACGCCGACGTCGACTCGGTGCTCGATTCGATCGAGGACGCGCGCCAGGTCGCGCTCATCCGCCAGCAGGGCCGCGAGGAGGCCGACGCCGCGGATTGAGTGCGCCGCGTCACACGGAACCCGGTCAAACCCGCGTGCGGTTTCGTTTCGACACAATCGCAAACGCTGCGGGCGGGACGATGCACGGCTAATTTCGACGCCGGCTTTCGATCATGTCCACACGCACACTTCCCCGCATCGCTGCGCTCCTCGCAGCCCTCGCCACCTGCGCTCCTTCCGCGCAGGCCAGTGGTTTCTGGGACGCGGGACTTTTCGATGGCGCCTGGCGCAGCGACTACGAGACCGCCACGTTCGGCACCACGGCGCGACCGCTCGACTACGCACCCACGTGCGCTTTCCCGGAGACGCCATTTGCGTTCTGCGCGACCAACTTCGTGCCGATCCCGGGCCTCCCGGGCGCGCAACCAGCGAGGACCTTCAGCCTCTCCAACTGGAGCCGGCAGGCGGGCGCGCGCAACGATTTCTTCTGGCTCGTCTCCGCCAACAGCGAGCCGGCGTTCGATTCCTCCTGCAACAGCGGGCCGCCCAACCAGAGCGAGCGCGTCGTCGCGCCGTTCGAGGGGGTCTACGGCCTGGCCGTGCGACCCGCCACCGAAGTCGGCCGGCCGTACCGCAATGAGCTGGTGATGGCCGTGGATCTTTCGCACCGTCCGCGCCAACTCGAGACGCGGCCCGGATGCGTCACGCGCGACTTCGTGCCGTACCTCGGCTTTGGCACCTACAGCGATCGCGGCGGCGGCAACGTCCCACTCGCGCTGCTCGCGCCGGGGGCCGGGGCGCCGGTGCTGAGCTTTGATTTCCGGCTGGTGGACTCCAACGCCGATTTCTTCGCAGCGGGCGAGGCCGTGCCGCCGCGACCGCGCGGGCAGTACGCCGGCATGCTGGTCGAAGCCAGGTGGGGCGGGCGCAAGCGCTGGGTGTGGGTCGACCTGCTCAAGGCCCACGACAACGCAACCACCACCTTCATGTCGCCCTGGAACTGGGGCGTCCGCGATTCGTTCTACTTCCCGGGCGCGGAGATCGTGTTCACGTCCGGCCAGGCACTCCGGTCGGAGTGCGGCGCCACCGGCTTCGACCTGCCCGACACGGCGCCGGCGACGTTCTCGCACCGGCGCCCGGTGCCGATGCGCATCGATCTCACGCGCCTGTTCGAATGCGTGGGCAATCGCTTCAGCGCGCCCTTCGCGGCGCAGCCTTCGCCTGTGGCGTTGACGGGCCTGCAGTATTTCGTCGAGATCGGCGTGCGCGAACGCGATGGCCTGCCCGGCCTCTCCGCCACGGACTACGACAGCCGCATGGCCGTGGCGGTCGACGGCATCGACATCGTGCCCCGCTCGGGCACGCCGATGAGCTCCGACGCGGAGTTCGTGGCGCAGATGGGTCGCGACCTGGTCGGCCGCGAATGGAGTGCGGCGGAGCGGCAGCGCCCTCGACGAGGTGTGTCGGCACTGAGAAACGGTGCAGGTACGCAGTCTTCAGGCCGCCAATCTGCATCAGATGCACTATCATCTGATGCATGCGCACCACGCTCGACATCGCAAGCGACGTGCTTGAAGCCGCCAAGGAGATCGGTCGGCGGCAGAAGAAGACCGCGGGCCAAGTGATTTCGGAACTCGCTCGACGCGCGCTGACCCAGGGTGAGCCGGGCAAGGCGGCCGGGGTTCGCGAGCCGAGAGCGAGCTACGGATTCGCACCCTTGCCGGCGCGTGGCGTCGTAGTGACGAACGCATTGATCAATCGCCTGCGCGAGGATGCTGGCGACTAGTGAGAGCCCTGCTCGACGTCAACGTGCTCATCGCACTGCTCGACGCTGCGCACACGCAGCACGCCCAGGCGCGCGCATGGCTTCAGGGCAACATCGGGCCAGGTTGGGCATCCTGTCCCATCACCCAGAACGGACTCGTTCGAATCATGAGTCAGCCGGCTTATCCTGAGCCTGTCAGCCCTTTTCAGGCGGCCGAACTGCTGCGATCGGCGACCGCGACATCCCATCATGAGTTCTGGCCCGACGACATCAGCCTGCTCGACATCAAGCGATTCGACATGATGCGACTGCACGGCGCCAGACAAATCACCGACGCGTTCCTGCTGGCGCTCGCCGTCAAGTATCACGGGCGCTTCGTGACTTTCGATGCGGCAGCTCCTGTCGACGCAGTGCAAGGTGCGGAAGGGCGACACCTGGTGGTGTTGTAGCGCCTGCGCGCGTTCTCGACGGCACGCGGTCGCGTGCAAACCGGGTGTAGGCGATCTCCCGCCGAAGTCCCTGATCGCGGGCATGACCTGCTTCTACCTCCCGACGCCAGCGCGGATCTCCGGAAGCACGCTCAAGCCCTTGCGTCAGCGGCGGATGTCGACGTCCTTTGTCTCGGGCAGGAACAGCGTGCCGATGACCAGGGTCATGGCGGCGATCGCGATCGGATACCAGAGACCCTGGTAGATGTTGCCGCTCGCGACCACCATCGCGAACGCGATGGTCGGCAGGAAGCCGCCGAACCAGCCGTTGCCGATGTGGTACGGCAGCGACATCGACGTGTAGCGGATGCGGGTCGGAAAGAGTTCGACCAGCCACGCCGCGATCGGGCCGTAGACCATCGTCACGTAGACCACGAGGATCGTGAGGAGCAACAGGAGCATCGGCTTGTCGATGCGGGCAGGGTCCGCCTGCTCCGGATAGCCGGCCACGACGAGTCGTGATTTCAAGGCGGCGACGAATGCGTCGTTCCGAGTCTTGAACACTTCCGGTGAGAGGCCGCGGCCCTCGAATGCGGTGGCGGCATTCGCGCCGACCTTGACCGTGGCGACGGTGCCGCTCGCCGCCGCTTCGTTCGCATAGCTGACGCCGGCTTTCGCGAGTGCCGCCTTGGCGATGTCGCAGCTGCTGCTGAAGACTTTCTTGCCGACCGGATCGAACTGGAAATGACAGGTCGAAGGATCGGCGACCACCACCACCGGACTCGTGGCCACTGCGCTTTCCATCGCGGGATTACCGTAGTGCGTGAGCCCCTTGAAGATCGGGAAGTACGTGAGCGCCGCCAGCAGACATCCCGCCATCACGATCGGCTTGCGCCCGACCTTGTCCGACAGCCAGCCGAACAGGATGAAGAACGGCGTGCCGATGATGAGCGCGCCGGCGACCAGCAGGTTCGCGGTGGTGGCTTCGATCTTGAGCGTCTGCGTGAGGAAGAACAGCGCGTAGAACTGCCCCGCGTACCAGACCACGGCCTGGCCGGCGGTGGCGCCGAGCAGGGCGAGCAAGGCGATCTTCCCGTTCGCGGAAAAGAAGCTTTCGGTGATCGGCGCCTGCGACGTCCGGCCTTGTGCCTTCATCTCGGCGAACACCGGCGATTCGTCGAGCTGCAACCGGATCCACACGGAGATGCCAAGCAGCGCGATCGACAACAGGAACGGAATGCGCCAGCCCCATGCCTCGAAGGCCTCGCTGCCGAGGACGTAGCGGCAGCCGAGGATCACCAGCAGGGACAGGAACAGCCCGAGCGTCGCGGTGGTCTGGATGAAACTCGTGTAGAGCCCGCGCTTGCCCATCGGCGCGTGCTCGGCGACGTAGGTCGCGGCGCCTCCGTACTCGCCACCCAGCGCGAGCCCCTGCAGCAGTCGGAGCGCGATCAGGATCACGGGCGCCGCAACGCCGATGCTCGCGTAACTCGGCAGCACGCCGACCAGGAAGGTCGACGCGCCCATGATCACGATGGTGACGAGGAACGTGACCTTGCGGCCAATCATGTCGCCGATGCGGCCGAACACGAGCGCGCCGAACGGCCGTACCGCGAAGCCCGCGGCAAACGCGAGCAGCGCGAAGATGAAGCCGCTGGTGGGATCGAGCGCCGAGAAGAACTGCTTGGCGATGATCGCCGCGAGCGACCCGTACAGATAAAAGTCGTACCACTCGAACACCGTGCCCAGGCTCGACGCGAACACGACCTTGCGGTGGCTCGGGGTGAGGGTCGTACCAGGTCCGGAGCTGATCGCGTCGTTCGTCACTGCACCAGCCTGCGAGTTCCCACCCCGAGGTGACTCTTCACCGATCCGAATCGCGTGGGCAGTTCTCGGGAGTCAGCTCGTAAGGCTCCGCTCCTGCGCGAAGCGCTTCGTCGAATGTGGCATCGAAGACACCGGAATTTTCAGCCGCCGCAAGATTCAATGGTGTAACCCCGTCCGATGCGCGCGCTACCAAGCTGGCGAGCATCTCGACGTCGTCGCAACCGCGAACTTCGAAGGCTCGGGTAAAGTCGCAAATTCCGACTCCGCCCTCGTGCCCTGTCGCGATTACGTAGGTCCGCCCGGGCCTCAGGTCCACTCCGCAATCACCCCCTCCATATCCCGTGACCAGCGAATCGACCAGACGCGCGTCGCCTTTGATCCTCTTCTCGACCACGAACCGGGCACGGAGCCCGTAGTCCCGACCGGGTTCGGGATCCCAGTCCTCGCCCCGCTTGCGGGCAAGCACATACATCGGTGCGCTTGCGATGTCTTCGACCGAGCGGATCCGGGCGACGAACACGTGTTGCGCCTGATCGAAGCGTTGCTCGGCAGTGGAATTGACGCAGGAGCAGGCCGCCGCCCACTGCGAAACGCACGACAGCGCTATGCCTCCGATCAGCAAGCCAAAGGAACGCATGGCGGCAGCCTGTGATGACTGATCACGAGAATAGCCGAGGAACTCCCGCGGGCTAAGGCAGCGCAAAGCGGTGTAACGTCGACCAGGCTCGAAGCACAGCGTCCCGGAAATCCGCCTGTTCGAACCAGCCACACGTGGCGCGGTTCGAACTTGTCGGGCAAAACTAACCGGAACAAAGGCTTGCCCCGGCAAGATCCACCGAGGAAGGAACCTCATGAACCTCCTCGACCTTCCGAACCCCTTCGTTTGGCGGGAATATGGGTTCAGTTCGACGCGGTGGACGGGGATGGGACGGCAGCGGCTTCCGCGCCGGTTCGGTATTGGTCCACGACTTGCTACCAGTATCTCTTGTGCAGGCGCAGTCGAGTCAGCGTGAATGGGCCGGATCAACGGGCACGCCACGCCACTTATTTCACCTGCACGTGCACGAGGTTGCATCGAGGCTCATGCGCAAACCATCGGAGCGGGAGTGATCACCGAGTTGCCAAACCGCCAGGCGCGTGCCCGACAACGGGCCGTGAGGCTCGTGTTGCCCGTGATTTTTTCGGCTGCCTGTATCGCGTTCCGCGCCGAAGCCGCCCAGGTCGACATCGCCGGCCCCGCGGGCAGCGTTGCGTTCGGCACCACCGTCACGGTGCTGCCGAACGGCAACTTCGTGGTGACGGATCCCAGCGCCTCGGTACCTGGCGCCAGCGCGGGCGCCGCACATCTGTACACGCCGACCGGCGTGTTGATCAGTACGGTCACCGGCAGCGCCGCCAATAATCGTGTCGGCAGCGGCGGCGTCACCGTGTTGAGCAACGGTCACTACGTGATCATGAGCCCCGACTGGGACGGAGCGGCATTGAATGTGGGCGCCGTGACCTGGGGCAATGCCAGCACGGGGGTGTCGGGAACGGTCTCGGCGTCGAACTCACTGGTCGGAACGCGCGCCAACGATCGGGTCGGCAACTCCGGCGTCACGGCCCTCAGCAACGGCCACTACGTCGTCGTGAGTCCCAACTGGGACAACGGCATGACCACGACCGACGCCGGAGCGGTGACCTGGGCGAATGGCACGGCGGGACTGACCGGTGCGGTGTCCACGACCAATTCGCTGATCGGAACCAGCCTCAACGACCGGGTCGGCAATGCGGGCGTCACGGCCCTCGGCAACGGAAATTATGTCGTCGACAGTTCGCTGTGGAACAACGGCGCCACGGCCGATGTTGGCGCGGTCACCTGGTCGGGCGGCAATCCCGGCCTCATCGGCACCGTCGGCGCGGGCAATTCGCTGATCGGCACGAAGACCGGCGATCGCATCGGCGGTTTCGTCACGGCGCTCGGCAACGGCAACTACGTGGTCAGCAATCCGAACTGGGACAACGGCGCCGTGCTCGACGTGGGCGCCGCGACCTGGGCCAGCGGCACGGCGCCTCTGGCAACCATGATCTCATCGGCCAATTCGCTGGTGGGCGCAACGCAGGCCGATCACGTCGGCGCCCTCGTCACTGCGCTCGCCAACAACCACTACGTGGTGGCCAGCGGCGACTGGAACAACGCGGGCACGCCCGACGTCGGCGCAGTGACCTGGGGCAACGGCAGCACGGGGCGTACCGGAGCGGTGGCCACCACGAATTCCCTGGTCGGCACCACCAGCGGCGACCGCGTCGGCAGCTTCGGCGTGACCGCGCTGACCAGCGGCCACTACGTAGTGGCGAGTCCCGAGTGGGACAACGGCGCCGCGGTCGACGCCGGCGCCGCGACCTGGGGCAACGGCACCACCGGTCTGGTCGGCACCGTTGCCACCGGCAATTCGCTGATCGGCACGAGCTTCGACGACAACGCGATGGGCAAGGGCGTGACCGCGCTCAGCAATGGCCACTACGTCATCGCCAGTCCTTTCAGGGACAACGGTGGCACGGGCGCTGCGGGCGCCGTGACGTGGATCAACGGCAGCGCCAGCTCTTCCGGCATGGTGTCCGCGGCGAACTCGCTGCTCGGCACGGGCATCAACGATTTCGTCGGCTCCGGTGGCGTAGTCGCGCTCACCAACGGCAACTACGTCGTAGTTAGCCCGTTCTGGAACAACGGCGTCAGCGTGGACGCCGGCGCGACCACATGGGTCAATGGCAGCGCCAGCTTTTCGGGCACCGTATCCACTACGAATTCGCTGTTCGGACCGAGATTCTCCGACATCGCCGGCAGCGGCGGGGTCGTGTCGCTCGGCAACGGCAACTACGTGGTCGGCAGTCCCAACTGGGCCAACGGCACCACGCTGTCCGCGGGCGCGGTGACGTGGGCGGACGGAAGTGCAAGCACCGCCGGCGCGGTGACGACGACCAACTCGCTGACGGGTGTGCAGACCGACGATTTCGTGGGATCCGATGGAGTGTTCGCGCTCAGCGGCGGCAACTATGCGGTCGACAGTCCCAACTGGGACAACGCCGCGACCCAGGACGCAGGTGCAGTTTCGCTGGGCATTGGTACCGCGGGAACCAACGGCGCGATTGCCGCGGCCAACAGCGTGCGCGGGACGGCGTTGGTTGGAGGTGCGGGAATGGTGTTCGACTACGACGCCCCGGCCCAGCAGCTGGTAGTCGGCCGCCCCGCGAGCAATATCGTCAGCCTGTTCACGCTCGGGGGTCCGCCCCCGCCGAATCTCGGCATCACCAAGACGCACACGGGCAACTTCACGCAGGGCCAGGTTGGCGCGACGTACACCATCACGGTCAGCAACAGCGCCGCGGCGCCGACTGCGGGAACGGTCACCGTCACGGATACGCTGCCGACCGGACTCACCGCTACCGCGATCGCGGGTACCGGCTGGAGCTGCACGCTGGCGACTTTGACTTGCACGCGCAGCAACGTGCTGGCGGTGAGTACGAGCTATCCCGCGATCACGCTGACCGTCAACGTGATGGGCAATGCGACTTCGCCGCAGGTCAACATGGCGACGGTATCCGGCGGCGGTGACGTGACGCCCGGCAACAACACCGCGAGCGATTCGACCGTCATCAATGTCGCGGCCGGAACTCCGAATCTCGGCATCACCAAGACGCACACGGGCAACTTCACGCAGGGCCAGGTTGGCGCGACGTACACCA
>JBBRIE010000123.1:0-8464 GCA_038221545.1 Lysobacterales bacterium | reverse complement strand
TCTTGACTTCGCCGTAGGACCAGGAGCGGATGAGGTCGGGCGACGCCAGCGCGATCTTGATCGCGTCGAAGTCGAGCGTCGGCCGCTGCGGGTTGAAAAGGTTCAATAGATCTTTCATTCAGATTACTCCGTAAGGCCGAGGGTCAGTCCGTATCCAGCTCGATGTTGATACCGAGCGATCGGATCTCCTTGACCAGCACGTTGAACGACTCGGGCATGCCGGCGGCCATCTCGTGGTTCGCATCGACGATGTTCTTGTACATCTGGTTGCGACCGCCCACGTCGTCCGACTTGACCGTAAGCATTTCCTGCAGGGTGTGCGCCGCGCCGTACGCTTCGAGCGCCCAGACCTCCATCTCGCCGAAGCGCTGTCCACCGAACTGCGCCTTGCCGCCCAGCGGCTGCTGGGTCACCAGCGAGTACGGTCCGGTCGAACGTGCGTGCATCTTGTCGTCGACCAGGTGGTTGAGCTTGAGCATGTACATGTAGCCGACGGTGACCTCGCGATCGAACGCCTCGCCGGTGCGGCCGTCGAACAGCGTGGTTTGCCCGGATTCGGGCAGCTCCGCCAGCTTCAGCATCCGCTTGATCTCCGACTCGTGCGCGCCGTCGAAGACCGGGCTGGCCATCGGCACGCCCTTCGTCAGGTTGCGCGCCAGCACCTCGAGTTCGGTGTCGTTGAGCGACTTGATGTCCGCCCGCTGCCCGCCGCTCTCGTTGTAGATCTGGTCGAGGAACTTGCGCACCTCCGCGAGCTTGCGATGCTCGTCCATCATCTTCTGCAGCTTCTGGCCGAGGCCCTTTGCCGCCCAGCCCAGATGCGTCTCGAGGATCTGGCCGATGTTCATGCGGCTCGGGACGCCGAGCGGATTGAGCACGATGTCGACCGAGTTGCCGTTGCGCATGAACGGCATGTCCTCGACCGGGACGATCGTCGACACCACGCCCTTGTTGCCGTGGCGGCCGGCCATCTTGTCACCCGGCTGGATGCGGCGCTTGACCGCCAGGTACACCTTGACCATCTTGATGACGCCGGGCGCGAGGTCGTCGCCCGCCGTGATCTTGGCGCGCTTGTCGTTGAAGCGCTTGTCGAACGCGCCGCGATGTTCCTTGATCTGCTCCTCGGCGCGCTCGATCGCGTCGGACGCTTCCTCGTCCTTCATGCGGATCGCGAACCACTCGTCCTTCTTCAACTGGTCGAGGTACCCGGACTCGATCGTGGCGCCCTTCTTCAGGCCCTGCGGTCCGCCGGTCGCGACCTTGCCGGTGAGCTGGCTGCGCAGGCGCGAGTAGATGGCACCCTCGAGGATGCGGAACTGGTCGTCGAAGTCCTTCTTGACGCGTGCGATCTCGGCCTTCTCGATCTGTTGCGCGCGCTTGTCCTTCTCGATGCCGTCGCGGGTGAACACCTGCACGTCGATGACCGTGCCGTCCATGCCCGGCGGCACGCGCAGCGAGGAATCCTTAACGTCGGATGCCTTTTCACCGAAGATCGCGCGCAGCAGCTTTTCTTCCGGCGTCAACTGGCTCTCGCCCTTCGGCGTGACCTTGCCCACCATGATGTCGCCGGCCTTCACTTCCGCGCCGATGTACACAACGCCCGATTCGTCCAGCCGCGCGAGCGCCTGCTCGCCCACGTTCGGGATGTCGGCGGTGATCTCTTCCGGCCCGAGCTTGGTGTCACGGGCCACGCACGAGAGTTCCTCGATGTGGATCGTGGTGTAGCGGTCTTCCTGGACCACGCGCTCGGACAGGAGGATGGAGTCCTCGAAGTTGTAGCCGTTCCAAGGCATGAACGCGACCAGCATGTTCTGGCCCAACGCCAGTTCGCCCATGTCGGTCGAGGGGCCGTCGGCGAGCACGTCGCCAACCGCCACCACGTCGCCCACCTTGACCAGCGGGATCTGGTTGAAGCAGGTGTTCTGGTTGGTGCGGGTGTACTTCGTCAACGTGTAGATGTCGACGCCCGCGTCATTCGCGTCCACTTCGGCTTCATGCGCGCGCACCACGATGCGCGCCGCATCTACCTGGTCGATCACGCCGCCACGCAATGCCTGCACGATCACGCCCGAGTCGCGCGCCACCGCACGCTCGATACCGGTGCCGACGAGCGGCGTATCCGCGCGCAGCGTTGGCACCGCCTGGCGCTGCATGTTGGCGCCCATCAGCGCGCGGTTTGCGTCATCGTGCTCGAGGAACGGGACCAGCGCCGCCGCGACGGAGACCGTCTGCATCGGCGACACATCCATGTACTGGATGTCGGCAGGTGCCTTGAGCAGGGTCTCGCCCTGCGCACGGCAGGAAACGTACGCGTCGACAAAGCCGTTGTTCTTGTCGAGCACCGCGTTGGCCTGCGCGATCGCGAACTCGGCTTCCTCGATCGCCGACAGGAAGTCGACGTCATCGGTCACGCGGCCGTTGATGACCTTGCGGAACGGAGTCTCAAGGAACCCGTAGGAGTTGGTGCGCGCGTAAACGGCGAGCGAATTGATCAGGCCGATGTTCGGCCCTTCCGGCGTCTCGATGGTGCAGACGCGACCGTAATGCGTCGGATGCACGTCGCGCACTTCGAAGCCCGCGCGCTCACGCGTCAGGCCGCCCGGCCCGAGCGCCGACACGCGACGCTTGTGGGTCACTTCCGACAGCGGATTGTTCTGGTCCATGAACTGCGACAGCTGCGACGAACCGAAGAATTCCTTCACCGCCGCCGCCACCGGCTTGGCGTTGATGAGTTCCTGCGGCGTCAGGCCTTCGCTTTCGGCGAGGCTCAGGCGCTCCTTGACCGCGCGCTCGACGCGCACGAGGCCAACGCGGAACACGTTCTCCGCCATCTCGCCGACCGAGCGCACGCGCCGGTTGCCGAGGTGGTCGATGTCGTCGACGATGCCCTTGCCGTTGCGGATGTCGATCAGCACGCGCAGCACGTCGAGGATGTCGGACGTTTCGCCGAGCGACGAGACGAGGCCCTTGCACGACTCCTCGTTGCGATCCTTGAAGTAGCTGTGGTCGTAAAGCACGCCCGCGCCGGTGGTGGCCTTGCGGCCTACCCGGCGGTTGAACTTCATGCGACCCACGCCCGAAAGGTCGTAACGCTCGAACGTGAAGAACAGGTTGAAGAACAGATTCTGCGCGGCTTCCTTGGTCGGCGGCTCGCCCGGACGCATCATCCGGTAGATCTCGACCAGCGCCTCGAGCTGCGTGCGCGTCGGGTCGATGCGCAGCGTGTTGGAGATGTACGGACCGCGATCGAGGTCATTGACGAACAACGTGCCCACAGTCTCGATGCCGGCCTTGCGGAAGGCCACGAGGTGCGCAACGGTCAGCTCGTCGTTGGCGGTCGCCAGCAGCTCACCGGTCTTCGTGTCGGGAACGTCGTGCGCGAGGATGCGGCCGATGAGGTACTCATCGGGCACTTCCAGAGCGGTGATTCCGGCCTTCTCGAGTTCGCGCACGTGGCGCGCGGTAATGCGTTTGCCGGCCTCGACAATGACGTTGTCGCCCACGCGGATATCGAAGGCGGCGGTTTCGCCACGCAGGCGTTCCGGAACGAGTTCGAGTTCCGCGCCTTCAGTATCTCCGAGGTTGAACTGGTTGGTCTCGAAGAAGATGCGCAGCATGTCCTCGTTGTTGTAGCCGAGGGCGCGCAGCAGGATCGAAACCGGCAGCTTGCGGCGACGGTCGATGCGGGTGAACAGGGCGTCCTTCGGGTCGAACTCGAAGTCGAGCCATGACCCGCGATAAGGAATGATTCTCGCGGAGTACAACAGCTTGCCGGAAGAATGGGTCTTGCCGCGATCGTGGTCGAAGAACACGCCCGGGGACCGGTGCAGCTGCGAAACGATGACCCGCTCGGTGCCGTTGATGATGAAGGTGCCGGTGGCGGTCATGAGCGGAAGTTCGCCCATGTAGACCTCCTGCTCCTTCACGTACTTGATGGCCTTGTTGGACGACTCGCGGTCGTAGATGACGAGGCGGACGGTGACGCGCACGGGGGCGCCGTAGGTCAGGCCACGCGAGCGGCACTCGCGCTCGTCGAACGCGGGGTCGCCCAGCTTGTAGCTGACGTACTCCAGCGCCGCGTAGCCGTTGTAGCTGACGATCGGGAAAACAGACTTGAGGGCCGCGTGCAGTCCGCGCTCGGCGCGTTTGCTGGGTGGCGTCCCTTCCTGCAGGAACTCCTGGTAGGACTCGGTCTGGATCGCGAGCAGGAATGGCACTTCCTGGATCGACGGGCGCTTGCCGAAATCCTTGCGGATCCGCTTCTTTTCGGTAAAGGAATAGCTCATCTGGATTTACCCGATCTCGTCAACGCAGCCTCATGCATACGACTCCGGCTTCGGTGAAGAAGCCTCGACTCGCCCGGGCGCCCTTGGGGGCTGCATGCCATAACCCGGTTTGCTGCCATTTCCAGCCTCGCCGCCTCGCTGCGTGTCGGCGCGGTTACGGAAACGGGAAAAACCCCCGGACCCGGCACCCCTCCGAACCCGCCGCGGATTTCGCGACACATTCGAGGGGGAGCCAGGCACAGAGGCGTCAGGCCCGATCTTTCGAATCGAGCACTGTTTGTCGCTTACTTGACTTCGACCTTGGCGCCGGCAGCCTCGAGTTCCTTCTTGAACTTGTCGGCCTCGGCCTTGCTGACGCCGTCCTTGATGGACGCCGGGGCAGACTCGACCAGGTCCTTGGCTTCCTTCAGTCCAAGACCGGTGATCGCGCGTACCGCCTTGATCACTTCAACCTTCTTCTCACCGATCGCGGCGAGCATCACGTTGAACTCGGTCTGCTCTTCCACCGGGGCGGCGGCGGCTGCGGCCGGACCGGCTGCCATCGCCACGGGGGCGGCGGCGGAAACGCCGAACTTGTCTTCCATCGCCTTCACCAGCTCGGTGATGTCGATGAGCGTCATGTTGCCAATCGCGTCGAGAATTTCTTCTTTGGAAACGGCCATTGCTAGTTCCTCTTTGAATCGGATGGGGAGATACCGGAAATTACGGAATGGGCAGGAAAGCCTATGCAGCCTTCTGGTCACGAACCGCCGCAACCGCGCGCGTCACCATGGTGGCGGGCTCGGCAAGCGTGCGCGCCAATCTCTCGATCGGCGCCTTCATGACGTAAAGCAGCATGCCGAGCGCCTGTTCGCGCGTCGGCAACGAAGCCAGTACATCGACGTGACTGGCCGGATACATCCGGCCGCTCATCGACACCAACCGCGCTTTCAGCTTGTCGTTGGTCTTGGAGAACCCCTTGATCAACCGACCTGCAGCACCCGGGTCCTGCGTCGAGAAGGCGTAGATCATCGGTCCCGTCAATGCGTCGGCGACGCATGCGAAATCGGTGTTCTCTACCGCGCGACGAACCAGCGTGTTCTTCGATACCTTGAGGAACACGCCGCCATCGCGAGCCTTCCGGCGCAGATCGGTCATCTGCGCGACCGTCAACCCGGCGTACTCGGCGGCGACCAGTGAATGCGCCTGACCTGCCACTTCCGCAAGTTCGGCAACGAGCTCTTTCTTCTGTTGCAGATTGAGCGCCATATTTGCCTCCGAACTTGGTTATCGCCACGACCCTCCGGGCCGCGTCGAATGCAATCGGAGCCTGCGGCATCCTGCCTGCGGCTCCGCCGACCCACCCGTGCCGGTGGTGTGGCCATCCCGGAATCCGGAGAGGCTGCACCATCTACGCAG
Source organism: Lysobacterales bacterium (assembly GCA_038221545.1). Taxonomy (GTDB): domain Bacteria; phylum Pseudomonadota; class Gammaproteobacteria; order Xanthomonadales; family Ahniellaceae; genus JBBQNY01. Next base: position 2,780 of record JBBRIE010000123.1, on the reverse strand, counting down.
GCACACCGTTGCCGGTGAAATTGAGGATCGGGGCATTGTTTGGCCCCTTTCCGCCTGCGGTCTTTGACGACGCCGCAGGCTTGCGCCTGCTTTGCCCCCAAAACCCTGCGTCGCTGCGATCACGCAGCGATTTGCGTCCGCGCGCGACCTCGGTCGCGGCGTCCGCAGTTGTCTTGCCTCTACAGCGACAGCGACGACTGGTCGACGGCGACGCCGAGGCCCATCGTGCTGGAAAGCGAAATTTTCTGGAGAAAATGACCCTTGGCTGTCGACGGCTTGGCCTTGATCAAGTCGTGCAGCAGCGCGATCAGGTTGTCCTTGAGCGCGGCGTCCTCGAAATTGGCCTTGCCGATGGTCGCGTGGATGATGCCGGCCTTGTCGTTGCGATAGCGGACCTGGCCCGCCTTCGCGTTCTTGACAGCCTGGACGACGTCCGCGGTGACGGTACCGACCTTCGGGTTGGGCATGAGGCCGCGCGGTCCGAGTACCTGACCGAGCTTGCCGACAACGCGCATGGCATCTGGAGATGCGATCACCACGCCGTAATTCAAGTCCCCCGCCAGCATCTTCTCGGCGAGTTCCTCCATGCCGACGACGTCCGCGCCGGCCGCCTTGGCGGCTTCGGCCTTCTCGCCGGCCGGCACGAACACGGCCACGCGCACGGTCTTGCCGGTGCCAGCCGGCAACACGGTCGAGCCGCGCACGCCCTGGTCGGATTTGCGCGCGTCGATGCCGAGTCGCACGGCCACGTCGATCGACTCGACGAACTTTGTCTTCGAGTTGGACTTGAGAATGCGCAGTGCCTCGTCGATCGGGTACAGCTTGCCCGCTTCGACCGGATTGCCCATTGCCTTGAAACGCTTGGTCATCTTTGTCATGTCGTTACTCCACCACGTCCACGCCCATGCTGCGCGCGCTACCGGCGATGGTGCGCACTGCTGCATCCAGATCCGCCGCCGTCAGGTCGGGCTCTTTCGCCTTCGCGATCTCCTCAAGCTGCGCGCGGGTGATCTTGCCCACCTTCTCCGTGTTCGGGCGCTTGGAACCCGACTTCAGGTTGATGGCTTTCTTGATCAGGATTGACGCCGGCGGCGTCTTGGTGATGAAGGTGAAACTGCGATCCGAATACGCGGTGATGACCACCGGAATCGGCAGGCCGGGCTCGAGCTTCTGCGTGGCCGCGTTGAAGGCCTTGCAGAACTCCATGATGTTGAGGCCGCGCTGGCCGAGGGCCGGGCCCACGGGTGGACTGGGGTTTGCCTGCCCCGCCTTGACCTGCAGCTTGATGTAACCGGTGACTTTCTTCGCCATGCTTCTTCTCCTGCGAGTGCAAGCGCCCGTTTGTGCGGGCTCCTCGCTGTTGGTGTTCTGCCGCTACATGCAGGAGCGCCGCAAGGCGCGATCGCCCTGTGATTTACCTCGCGCCTTGCGGCGCTCCTGCATGAACTGCCTGCTTACGCCTTCTCTACCTGCGCGAATTCGAGCTCGACGGGCGTCGAACGCCCGAAGATCAGCACCGCCACGCGCAGGCGGCTCTTGTCGTAATTCACTTCCTCGACGACGCCGTTGAAATCGTTGAACGGGCCCTCTGTGACGCGCACCATTTCGCCCGGCTCGAACAGCACCTTGGGACGCGGCTTTTCGACGCCATCCTTCACGCGCCGGAGGATATGGTTGGCCTCGCTTTCCTTGATCGGCACGGGCCGGTCGGCGGTCCCGCCGATGAAGCCCATGACCTTGGGGGTTTCCTTGATCAGGTGCCAGGATTCGTCGTCGATCCGCACCTTCTTGCCGTCTTCAGTCGCTTCGATCTGAACCAGCACGTAGCCCGGGAAGAACTTGCGCTCGCTCTTGCGCTTCTGGCCGCCACGCATCTCGACCACCTCTTCCGTCGGCACCAGCACTTCACCGAAGCGGTCCTGCATGCCGGCGCGGCGAATGCGCTCGTCGAGCGAACGCTTCACCTGGTGCTCGAAGCCCGAGTAGGCGTGCACCACGTACCAATGCTTCGCCATGTCAGCCCTTCGAATTCAGCAGTAGATCGAGAATCACCCAGCCCAGCAGCATGTCGATCAACCACAGCATGATGCTTATGATGATGACGACGATGACCACCACGATCGTCGTCTGGGTCGTCTCCTGCCGCGTTGGCCACACGATCTTGCGCAGCTCGAACTGCGACTCGCTCATGAAATTGCGAGCCCGCCGCCCGGTTGCGCCGATGAAAACGAGGGCCAGCGCACCGATGATGCCGGCGGCCAGGACCCCTCCACGCAACAATCCGGATTCGTTGGCGAACCAGTAGTAGCCAGCAATGCCGGCGAGAAGCAGCAGCACTGCAAGCACGAGTTGCGCGACTTCCATGTTGCCGGTGTTCGTGGTTTCGACTCGAGTGTTCATGACTTGTGACCGGGAGCGGTATCCGGCGAGCGGCGATTGAGCCGCCCTTCTGTCCCCGCTCCCCGTCGTTCTATCCTCTTTGAGTGGCACGCCAGGAGGGACTTGAACCCCCAACCTGCGGTTTTGGAGACCGCTGCTCTGCCAATTGAGCTACTGGCGTAAGTGATCCAAGTTCCCGGCGTTGCGGTTGCATGTGCCCGTCAGCGCCAGGCGACTCGTCGTGCGTCGCTGCAGCGGCGGCGGTTGTCGCCGCGCCGGGAAGCCAGGGCCATCCGCCCAGGCATCCGCCGCGCGGCAGTCACCTCACTTGATGATTTTCGCGACCACGCCCGCGCCGACGGTACGACCGCCCTCGCGGATCGCGAACCGCAATCCCTCTT
>JBBRIE010000122.1:0-8540 GCA_038221545.1 Lysobacterales bacterium | reverse complement strand
CCGATGCCCTCGGCACGCTGCGCCTGCTCGAGGCCGTTCGCATCCTCGGCCTGGAACAGAAGACACGCTTTTACCAGGCGTCGACTTCCGAACTGTACGGAAAGGTGCAGGAGACCCCGCAGACCGAACGCACGCCGTTCTACCCACGCTCGCCGTATGGCGTCGCCAAGCTCTACGCATACTGGATCACGGTGAACTATCGCGAGGCCTACGGGCTGTACGCGTGCAACGGCATCCTGTTCAACCACGAGAGCCCGCTGCGCGGCGAGACCTTCGTGACGCGCAAGATCACGCGCGCGCTGGCGCGGATCCACCTCGGCATGCAGAAGACGCTGTTCCTCGGCAACCTCGATGCACGCCGCGACTGGGGACACGCGCGCGACTACGTCGAGATGCAGTGGCTGATGCTCCAGCAGGAAGTGGCGGATGACTTCGTGATCGCCACTGGCGTGCAGCATTCGGTGCGCGACTTCGTGGTGCGCGCGGCGCGGGAGATCGGCATCGAGATCGAGTGGCGCGGCAGTGACGCCGCGGAGCAGGGCATCGTCGCGTCCTCACCCGCAGACTGCGCGGCGAAGACCGGCGACTGCATCGTCGCGATCGACCACCGTTATTTCCGCCCTGCCGAGGTCGAGACGCTGCTCGGCGATCCCGGCAAGGCCAAGGCCCTGCTCGGGTGGGAGCCACGAATCACCTTCGAGCAACTGGTCGTCGAGATGATGCAGGCCGACCTCGAGCATGCGCGCCGCGACGCACTGGTCAGGGATGCGGGCTTCCGTGCCTATCACCACAACGAATGAGAGCGCCCTTGCTGACGGAGCACCGCGGATGAGCTGGCGAACCCACCCCCTGGTGGTGAAGGCTCGAAACCTGGGTCGCGCGCTCGGCGTCAATCGGTACATCGCGTCGCGCGAATCGGGCGGCTACGAGGCTGCCTACGACGCGCGCATGCGCGCGTGCATCCGCCCGGGCGACACGGTCTGGGACGTGGGTGCGAACGTGGGCCTCTACACTGCGCGCTTTGCGGAACTGGTTGGACCTGCTGGCCGCGTCGTCGCCTTCGAGCCCAGCCCCACCAATTTCGCCGAACTCACGCGCGCCTGCGCGGGGTTGCGAAACGTGACCCTGGAGCCGTTCGGGCTCGGCGAGCGGCTTGGTGTCGTTTCGTTTGCGCAGGGCGGTGACTCGCTGGGCGCCACCAGCCGCATCGTCAGCGGCGGGACCGAAGGCGACACGGTGGACATCCGCTCAGGTGACGCGCTCATCGCGGCCGGACTGGCCGTGCCGAACGTCCTCAAGATCGACGTCGAGGGGTTCGAAGGCGAAGTCCTGGCCGGCCTCCGCCAGTGCCTTTCGAATCCCGACTTGCGCGCGATCGCAATCGAAATCCACTTCTCCCTTCTGTCGGAGCGCGGCCTTGCCCACGTGCCGGGCGAGATCGAAAAGACGCTTCGCCAGCAGGGACTGACCGTGTCGTGGCCCGACAGGAGCCACGTGCTGGCCACGCGAGTATCCGGAGCATCCGCATGACAGTGACCGATTCCCGCGAGGGCGGGCCTTCGACCGAGGCCATGCGACACACAGCGATCTACGTCGCCGGACACCGCGGTCTCGTGGGATCCGCGATCGTGCGCAGGCTCGAGCGCGCCGGCTGCACCCACCTGCTGCTGCGCACCCGATCGGAGCTTGATCTCACGCGACAGGCCGACGTCGAGTCGTTCTTTGCCGAAGCGCGCCCCGAGCTCGTTTTCCTCGCGGCCGCGAAGGTCGGCGGCATCCTTGCGAACGATACGCGACCGGCGGAGTTCATCGGCGAGAACCTCGCGATCCAGCACAACGTCATCGATGCGGCCTGGCGCAGCGGTGCGCGCAAGCTCGTGTTCCTGGGTTCGTCGTGCATCTACCCGCGCCTCGCGCCGCAGCCCATGCGCGAGGAACACCTGCTCACCGGCGCGCTCGAGCCGACCAACGAGTGGTACGCGGTGGCCAAGATCGCGGGCATCAAAATGTGCCAGGCCTACCGCCGCCAGCATGGGTTCGACACGATCAGCCTGATGCCGACCAACCTTTACGGGCCCGGCGACAATTTCGACCTCAACAGCTCGCACGTTTTGCCCGCGCTGATCCGCAGGTTCCACGAGGCCAAGTCGCGGGGCGACGACGCCGTCGTGATCTGGGGCACGGGCACGCCCCGGCGGGAGTTCCTGCATGCCGACGACCTCGCCGATGCGGCCTGGTATCTCGTCTGCAATTACAGTTCGGAAGACATCGTGAATGTCGGCGTTGGACGGGACCTCAGCATCGGCGAACTCGCGTCGCTCATCGCAGGAATCGTGGGCTTCGAGGGCGAGATCCGCTGTGACCCCTCCAAGCCGGACGGTACGCCGCGCAAGCTGCTCGACGTGTCGCGCATCGAGGCCCTGGGCTGGCGGGCGTCCATCGAACTCCGCGAGGGCATCGAGCAGACCTATGCATGGTTTCGTGCGCACCACGGCAACGCGGCCTGACGCCGCTCGCGCGTTGACCGGCAAGGGCCCGGTCCGTACACTGCGCGCCCCTCGTGCGGACTTTTAACGCCGCCCGGGGTAGCAATGCGGGCGGTTAGCTCAGCGGTAGAGCACTGCCTTCACACGGCAGGGGTCACAGGTTCAAATCCTGTACCGCCCACCACTGGTTGCGAAGTTGCGCGAGCTGGTGCGATCCGGCTCGGCCGCCCGGCTTCCCGACGATTTTCTGCTTCTCCGAGTTCCAATTGACTTTTGTCGCCGACGTAGCTCAGTTGGTAGAGCAACTGATTCGTAATCAGTAGGTCGTAGGTTCGACTCCTATCGTCGGCACCACTCTTCATCCGCAATTTCCGCACCGCGAGGGCGGGGCACGCCCCGACCCGAACACCATCCACGGCGGAATGATGCTTCTCCCGGCCTTGAACTCCCCTCCCACGCCCGCGATGCGGTTCGCATGAACCCAGGCGAGCCCGAAGCCACGGCCGGCACCCCCGCACCGCGCGGTTTCACCGATGCGACGCGGGAGCTTCGGGTCGAAGGCGCGATCGTCCTGCGCCAGGTCTTCCCGCGCGCCCTGGTCGAGGAAATGCGCGACGCATTCCTGGATCGCTGCCGCAGATACATGCACGACGTCGACCATGCCGATGCGCTCAAGGTCGGCGACAGGCGTTTCATGGTGACGCCGGTCTTCGAGCCGCCGTTTTCAGATCCCGCCTTCTATGCGGCCGGGCCTGTGCTTGCCCGGGTGCGCGAGTTGTTGGGCGACAACTGCGTCCTCGGGAGTTTCGGATCCTTCCTCTCCCTTGCCGGCGCAAAAGACCAGCGCGTGCACCGCGATTTCCCGGGCCTGTTCCCGGATGTCGGACTCGATCCGATCCTGCCCCCTTACGCGATCACGATGGTCGTTCCATTGATCGACGTCGACGATGTCACCGGAACCACGCTGTACTGGCCGCGCAGCCATCGTCAGCGCGGGGGTGCATCCCGATGCGAGGGCACGGCGCCAGTGCGACCGCACATGGCGATGGGCGACTGCCTGCTGATGGACTACCGGCTGGTGCACGCCGGTTCGGCGAACCATTCGGCGGGTCCCCGGCCAGTGCTCTACAACGCCTATTGCAGGCCGTGGTTCCGTGACCACGAGAATTATTCCAGGCAGGGCAGGCTGGTCGTCTCGCGGGAAGTGCTGGACCAGGTTCCCGTCGAATACCGCTCGATGTTCGATCCGTAGTCGCCCAGCCGCGCGCAGGTTTGCAGAAAAGACGCCCGCTCCCCGCGGGCGTCTTGCGTTGGCGTCGTCGGAAATCCTAGCGAGCCGTGTTTCGCGCAGACTTCACGGCCCGCTTCTTCGCTGGTGCGCGCGACGCGACCTTGCGCGCCGATGGACTCCTCGCCGTCGCCTTGGTCCGGTTCGACGCGGCGCGAGGCCTGGGCCCGGTCGTCGGCTTACGGGACGTTGGACTCTTCGTCGTCGCCTTGGTGCGCTTCGAGGCGGCGCGAGGTTTGGCGACGGTCACGGGCTTGCGGGCTGCGGGCTTCCCGGTTCGCGTGGTCGCCGGCACGCGGCGGGGACTCGCTTTCGCCGGCGTCGACGCGGTAGCGCGCGCCGGCAGCATCGAGCCCAGGCGCCTGACCCAGTCGCGGGTCGAAGCGCCGACTTGCGCGACGGCCGCGCGCGCCGACTGTTGCGCCCAGGACACGAGCTTGCGCTCGTCCAGTTCCGTGACCGACCGCAGCAGCCCCGGCCATTCCGCAAGATCCGCGTCGCGCAGGCGCGCGACTGCAAGCGCGCGTTGGCCGATCGCGTAAGTGAATCCGATGTTGGCCGCGACCGTCGTCGCAAGGCCGACCAGCGGAGCTGCAGTGGCGATCACGCGCCCGCCGAGCGACTGGCTTGCGAATCGCGCCAGCGATGTCGTCAACCGATGACTCACCGCGACGCTGCCCACGTTCGACGCCGCGATCGCGAAGACCGCGAAGCGCTCGGCCGACTGCGGCATGTCGACGTCGTACAGCGCAAAAGTCTCCAGCACCAGCTCGCCCTGCAAGGTTGTCACGAGGGTGGCGTCCGCGAGCGGGCCGAGTGCCGTGCCGAGCGCCCGGAAGGGCCCCGGCAGGAACGCGGCGAGCCCGCTGATCGCACCTACCGCACCGGCCTGCACGCACTTGGCCTGGACCAGACGACGATGCAGTGTTGCTGGCGCGGCGCGTGGATGGCGCTTGCGCAAGGCCGCGACACGCGCGCGCGCCGCGAGCCGGTCGGCGGACTCGACCTGCCGCCAGAGCGCGTCGGCATCGGCGCGGCTGGGCGTCGGCTGTGCCTCGACGCGGGTGCTGCGTTTTGGAGTCGTTGCCACGCCGCCGCTCCCTTGAACCTGCGTTGAAGTGTAGTGCTTCGCGTGGCGGCCACCCTGCAGGCCTCTGATAACCTGCCACGCCCCGCCCGCGATCCATTTGATCATGTCCCTGGTCCGTCCCGAGGCCGTGCGCGCTCTGCGTTGGCACGGCGATTCACTCGAGTTGCTCGACCAGCGAAAACTGCCCCACGAGGAAGTGTGGATCTCGCATGGCGACTCTGGAAGCGTCGCAGGTGCGATCCGCGATCTGGTCGTGCGCGGTGCGCCTGCGATTGGGGTCGCGGCCGCGTATGGCGTGGCACTGGCGGCCCGACATGGCGAGGATCTCGATTCCGCGTTCGCGGTGCTCAAGGCCTCGCGACCCACGGCGGTGAACCTGTTCTGGGCGCTCGATCGCATGCGCCTAGTGGCCGACGCCAGCGGGGGTGATGCCGACAGCCTCGCCGCCGCCGCGGTCGCCATCGACAACGAGGATCTGGCGGCCAACCACTCGATGGGGTTGCTGGGTGCGGCCCGGATCGCACCCGGCAGCGGAATCCTCACCCACTGCAATACCGGTGCACTTGCCACCGCTGGTCACGGCACTGCACTGGGCGTCGTTCGCAGCGCGTGGGCGCAGGGCCGCCTCGCCCGCGTCTACCACACCGAGACGCGCCCCTGGCTGCAAGGGACGCGCCTCACGGCTTGGGAGCTCAAGCGCGAAGGAATCCCGGCGCATGTCGTCGCCGATGGCAGCGGCGCGTTCCTGTTCTCGCGCGGACTGGTCGACTGGCTGGTCGTCGGCGCCGATCGCATCGCCGCCAACGGCGACACGGCCAACAAGATCGGCACTGCCACGCTTGCCGCGGCGGCGCACGCGTTCGGCGGCAAGGTCATGGTCGTCGCGCCGTTGTCCACGATCGACTTCACGCTCGCGAACGGAGACTCGATCGAAATCGAGGAACGGCATGCGGACGAGTTGCTGGGCATCGCGGGAGCCCGCCACGCCCCGGACGGCGTGACTGCCTTCAACCCCGTGTTCGACCTCACCCCGGCACGGCTGATCGACCTGATCGTGACCGAGCAGGGGGTGGCGGAACCTCCGTTCGAAACGAGCCTGGCGAGGTTCCGCAGCAGCCCGGCCGCTGGCTGACGCGTCGATTCCGACGACAGCAGGGGTGACGCTACCGTTGGCGTGACTGTGATCGGGATTGCTCACCTGCCGCGAACATCCAATGGGTATCGCGCAACAGGCTCCGCACGCGACTGCCGCCGACGCCGGCCGGATCCGGAACGCACGCCCATGTCCGACTGCCGCCCTTCGCCACCACCGGCGAGGGTTGCCGGGCGGGCGGATCCCCTCCGTTTGCCGCAATACGCACCCTCTTCACCGTGTTCGTTGCGAGGCCTGCGACCAGGCCGCCGGACCACCGCGCCTGCTATAATTTCGGGCTTCGCGCGGACCCGTTCGAGCCTGCTCCGGGGTTCCGGTAAACGCCTGATACAACAAGGAAATCCGGATGTCTGAAACGGCACGCGAAATCATCCGCGTCAATATCGAAGACGAGATGCGCCAGAGCTATCTCGCCTACGCGATGAGCGTGATCGTGGGCCGCGCATTGCCCGATGTCCGCGACGGCCTGAAGCCGGTCCACAGGCGGGTTCTGTTCGCGATGAGCGAGCTCGGCAACGACTGGAACAAACCCTACAAGAAGTCGGCCCGCATCGTCGGCGACGTGATCGGCAAGTACCACCCCCACGGCGAAAGCGCGGTGTACGACGCGCTGGTGCGCATGGCGCAGACGTTCTCGCTTCGCTACATGCTCGTGGACGGGCAGGGCAACTTCGGCTCGGTCGACGGCGACTCGCCCGCGGCGATGCGCTACACGGAAGCGCGCATGTCGAAGCTCGCGGCCGACATGCTGGCCGACATCGACAAGGAGACCGTCGACTTCGGCCCCAACTACGACGAGAGCGAGCACGAGCCTCTGGTGCTTCCGGCGCGCGTGCCGAACCTCCTCATCAATGGCTCGGCGGGCATTGCGGTCGGCATGGCGACCAACGTGCCGCCACACAACCTGCGCGAGATCGTCGATGCCTGCGTGGCGCTGATCGACGACGAGCATCTGTCCATCGAGCAACTCATGCGACACGTACCGGGTCCGGACTTTCCGACCTCGGGCATCATCAACGGCGTGGCGGGCGTGATCGAGGCTTACCGCACAGGGCGCGGCCGCATCCTGGTGCGCGGTCGAGCGTCGATCGAGACCAGCGACGCGGGCCGCGAGGCCATCGTCATCACCGAATTGCCTTATCAGGTCAACAAGGCGCGCCTGATCCAGTCGATCGCCGAGCTGCACAAGGAAAAGAAGATCGAGGGCATCTCCTCGGACGGCCTGCGCGACGAGTCCGACAAGGACGGCATGCGCGTGGTGATCGAGGTGCGTCGCGACGCCGCGGCGGACGTGCTGCTCAACAACCTCTATTCGCAGACCCAACTGCAGGTGACGTTCGGCATCAACATGGTCGCGCTGGTCGATGGCCAGCCGCGGGTGTTGAACATCAAGCAGATCCTCGAGGCGTTCCTGCGGCATCGCCGCGAAGTAGTTACGCGGCGCACCATCTTCGAGCTGCGACGCGCGCGCTCCCGTGCCCACATCCTTGAAGGCCTGACGGTTGCGCTGGCCAACATCGACGAGATGATCGAGCTGATCAAGACGTCGGCGAACGCGCAGGAGGCGCGCGAGCGCATGCTGGCGCGTCGCTGGCCTGCCGGCCTCGTCGCTGCGCTGCTGAGCGCCACCGGGGCCGCGGCCTCGCGTCCGGAAGACCTGTCCGCACGGATCGGGCTGGAGGATGGCCTCTACCAGCTGTCCGAGATCCAGGCCAGGGAAATCCTGGACATGCGGCTCAACCGCCTGACCGGCCTGGAACAGGAAAAGCTGACCGACGAGTATCGTCAGATCCTCGAGACGATCCGCGGGCTGCTCGAGATCCTCGAAAGCCCGGAGCGACTGCTGGCGGTGATCCGCGAAGAACTCGCCGAGGTGCGCGAGGAATTCGGTGACGCGAGGCGCACGGAGATCCGCGCCAGCGAGGAAGACCTCAACGTGCTCGATCTCATCGCGCCCGAGGACGTCGTGGTCACGCTCTCGCACTCGGGCTATGCGAAGCGGCAGCCGGCGAGCGATTACCGCGCGCAACGGCGGGGCGGGCGCGGTCGTTCCGCCGCAGCCACCAAGGACGAGGACTTCATCGACCAGCTCTGGCTGGTCAACACCCACGATACGCTGCTCACGTTCACCAGCGCGGGTCGCGTCTTCTGGCTCTCGGTGTACCAGCTGCCAGAGGCAGGTCCCAACGCGCGCGGCCGTCCAATCATCAATTTCATTCCGCTCAAGGCCGGCGAGCGCGTACAGGCGGTCCTGCCCGTGCGCAGCTACGACAATGACCGCTTCGTGCTGTTCGCCACTCGCAATGGAAAGGTCAAGAAGACTCGCCTGTCCGAATTCTCCTACCGGCTGGTTCGCGGCAAGATCGCGATCAACCTGGACGAGGGCGATGCACTGGTCGGCGTCGCGCTGACCGATGGATCGCGCGACGTCATGCTGTTCGCGTCCAACGGCAAGGCGGTGCGATTCGCGGAGAGCACGGTGCGCGCGATGTCGCGTACTGCCACGGGCGTCCGCGGAATAAG
>JBBRIE010000121.1:0-8622 GCA_038221545.1 Lysobacterales bacterium | reverse complement strand
TTCCGGCATCCGCCGCCTCGAGTATCGCATCGACCGCGAAGGCCGGAGGCACGAAGATCATGCTGGCATCAGCGCCGGTCTCGTCGACCGCGTCCTGCACCGTGTTGAACACCGGCAGCCCGATGTGTTCGCTGCCGCCCTTGCCCGGCGTCACGCCCCCGACCAGCTTCGTGCCGTAGTCGATCGCCTGCTCGGAATGGAAGGTGCCCTGCTGGCCGGTGAAGCCCTGGCAGATCACCTTGGTTGACTTGTTTACGAGGACGCTCATCGAATGTGTTCCATCAAGGAATGTGGGGGCTTCCCTTCTCCCCGATTGCGGGGAGAAGGCAACAGCAGACGCGTCATGCGCGCGCGGCGGCCACGGCTTTCGCGGCGGCATCGTTGAGATCGGTGGCAGGAGTGATCTTGAGACCGGAGTTCGCGAGCAGTTCGCGGCCCTGGTCGACATTGGTGCCCTCGAGCCGCACCACGACGGGAATCTCCAGACCCACTTCCTTCACCGCCGCGATAATGCCGTCGGCGATGAGGTCGCAGCGCACGATGCCGCCGAAAATGTTCACCAGGATGGCCTCGACCTTGTCCGAGGACAGGATCAGCTTGAACGCTTCGGTCACGCGCTCCTTGGTGGCGCCGCCACCCACATCCAGGAAATTGGCGGGCTCGCCGCCCGCCAGCTGGATGACGTCCATGGTCGCCATTGCGAGACCGGCGCCATTGACCATGCAGCCGATGTTGCCGTCCATCTGCACGTAGTTGAGGTTGTGGTCCGCCGCACTCGCTTCCGCGGGATCTTCCTGGGAGACGTCACGCATTGCCGCGATCGCGGGATGGCGAAACAGCGCGTTCTCGTCGGCGTTGACCTTGCCATCGAGCGCCATCAGGTCGCCGGTGCCCACGATTGCGAGCGGATTGAGCTCGATCAGGGAGAGATCGAGGGCCATGAACATGCGGTACACGCCGTCCATGATCTTGACCAGCTGGCCGACCTGCTTGAGGGTCAGCCCCATGTCGAAGCCGAGCTTTCGCGACTGGTACGGCATGAGGCCCGCGGCCGCATCCACGATGATCGTGTGGATGTCCTCGGGCGTCTCGCGTGCCACCTGCTCGATATCCACGCCGCCATGCTTCGAGGCGATGAACGTGACCGCCTTGGTGGCGCGATCCACCAGCACCGAGAGGTACAACTCCTTCTTGATCGGCAGCGCCGGCGCGATCAGCACCTCGTTGACAGGCAGGCCGCGACCGCCTGACTGGTAGGTGATCATCCGGGTGCCGAGCATCTTCGCGGCGGCGTCGCGCGCGGCTTCAGGCGACTTGACCAGCTTGACGCCGCCGGCCTTGCCGCGGCCCCCTGCATGGATCTGGGCCTTCACGACCCACTCGTCGCCACCCAGCGCACGTGCGGCCTCGAGCGCCTCGTCGGCGGTCCGGGCGACCTTGCCTGCCGGTACCGCAATGCCGAAATCGGCGAACAGCTGCTTCGCCTGGTACTCATGGAAATTCATGCTCTGTTTCCTGCGAGGTCATCCCGCGCGGAGCGGCGGGACATGGTGAGGGCGCGGATGCGGTGTCGAAGGAACCGACGCAGTGCGGCGCGCATTGTCCTATCTCGCACGACGCGAAGGAAGCCCGCTCGCGCAGCGACCCTTGCGGGGAACGGGCGGCGGCTGGGCGCGCTTATACTGCGTTGGTCAAGGGGATCATGGCTTGAACGCTTTCTCGGCGCCCACCAGCTACAAGCTCCCGCTGCGTATCTCGCAGCTCGCGAGCGTGAGCGCGCGCGAGGCGAATTTCTTCAGCCTTTACCGCATCCTGCAGGCCACTGTGCTGGCCGCGCTCTGTTTCGGGGCGGGTGGCGACGCCTTCATCGCCCTGACCGCGCCCCTGGTCGCGCGCGCGACGGTGATCGCCTACCTGCTGCTCGCGCCGCTGCTGTGGCTGGCGGAACGCAAGTCCTCGGACAACAAGGAGGCCATCGTCCGGCTGGGACTGCTGGTCGACATCCTGGTCGCCGGCATCATGGTCGCCGTGAGCGAAGGCGCCGATTCAGGCATCGCCACGCTGATCGTGGTCACCGTCGCATGTGCGGCCCTGCTGTTTCCGCTGCGCTCGGCGTTGCTGTACGCCTCTCTTGCGGCGCTCGTGGCGATGATCGCCACGCTGTCTGCGTACGGGACCTCGGCAGACCCGCTGCAGTGGGCGGAAGCCGGTTTCTTCATCGCGACCTACGTGGCGGTGGCACTGCTCGGCCAGATCCTGAGGCAACAGTCCGTGGCCGCTCGCGACCTGGTCGAGGAGCAGGAGTCCGGCCTTGCGCGCATGTCGGAGCTCAATGCCCACGTCATCCGCAGGATGCGCACCGGCGTGCTCGCGGTCGACCGCGACAATCGCCTGCTGCTGCACAACCAGGCCGCGGTGCAACTGGTCGGACACGCGCTGGTCGACGGCACTCCCCTGTTCGACGCGTCACCCGCGCTGACCGAGAAGCTGCGCAGCTGGCGCGACCAGGGTGCCGGCCAACCCGCTCCGCTCAGCCTGGTGCCGGAAGGCGCGCCGGTGCGTCCGCGCTTCGTACGGCTCACCAGCGGGGCGGACGACATCACGCTCGCCTTCCTGGACGACACGTCGCTGGTTTCGCGCGAAGCCGAATCGCTGACTCTGGCGTCGCTCGGAAGGCTTGCCGCCAGCATCGCGCACGAGATACGCAATCCGCTTGCCTCGATCAGCTACGCCTCGCAATTGCTCGACGAGTCCGAGACGATCGATCTCGCCGACCAGCGCATGGTGGAGATCATCCGCGACCAGTGCCAGCGCCTCAACGGCATCGTCGACAACGTCCTGCACCTCGCGCGCCGCGAGCGTTCGCAGCCGGACATGGTCGACCTCGGCGCGTGGGTGTCGGCGCACTGCGAGCGCCAGCAGCAGAACCAGCCCCTCGTCGGCAGCGACCAGATCTCGCTCAAGCTGCCCAGGGAAAAGATCCAGGTGCTGGTCGACCCGAGCCAGTTCGACCAGGTGCTCGGCAACCTGCTGCAAAATGCGTTGCGCTACGGGCGACTGCCCGGCGAGCCGGCCCGGATCGTGGTGGCGGTCGGGCGCGACGCGCGGGGCTTGCCCCAGATGGAGGTGATCGACCGGGGTCCCGGCGTCCCGCAGAAACTCATCGAGCGGGTGTTCGAGCCGTTCTTCACGACGCACGAGCACGGCACGGGGCTAGGGCTCTACCTTGCGCGCCAGCTCTGCGAGGCAAACGATTCGAGGCTGACGTACGCGCCCGTGGCGGGCGGCGGCGGCTGCTTTCGCATACAGTTTCCCGAAACGCACGCGTTGACGTCGGTGACTCGCGATACCGGCGAAATGCCCGCGCTCACGCTCCCGTCGCGCTGAACGGGGCTGCGGCTTGCTAGGATTCGTCCAGCATCCGCGGCAGCTAGGGGACTCATGCGACGGCGCGCACTGGTGGTGGACGATGAGCCGAGCATCCGCGAACTGGTGTCGATCACGCTTGGCCGCCTCGGACTCGACGTCGATACGGCAGCGACGATCGCGGACGCCCGCGCCCATCTCGGCGAGAATTCGTATGCACTTTGCCTGACCGACATGCGCCTGCCGGATGGCACCGGCCAGCAACTCGTCGAACACGTCGCCAGGGCCTATCCGCAGCTGCCGATCGCGGTCATTACCGCTTTCGGCAACCTGCAGGACGCCGTCATCGCGCTCAAGGCCGGCGCTTTCGATTTCGTTTCCAAGCCGGTCGACCTGGCGGTCTTGCGCAGGCTGGTGCAGGCGGCGCTGAAGCTTGCCGACGCCAAGCGCGCAGATGTCGACGCCGCCGACCAGCGCCTGCTCGGCGACTCCCCTGCGATGCGCGATTTGCGCGGTTTGATCGCCAAGGTCGCGCGCAGCCAGGCCCCGATCTACATCAGTGGCGAATCCGGCTCCGGCAAGGAACTGGTCGCGCGTCTCATCCACGAGTCGGGTCCGCGCAGCGGCGCGCCGTTCGTTCCGGTCAACTGCGGCGCGATCCCCACCGAACTCATGGAAAGCGAGTTCTTCGGCCATGTCAAAGGCAGCTTTACCGGCGCCCATGGCGACAAGCAGGGGCTTTTCGCAGCCGCGAACGCCGGCACCCTGTTCCTCGACGAGGTCGCCGACCTGCCGCTGCACATGCAGGTCAAGCTGCTGCGCGCCATCCAGGAAAAGTCGGTGCGACCGGTCGGCGCGAACCGTGAGGTGTCGGTCGACGTGCGCCTGCTGAGCGCCACCCATCGCGACCTGGCGCGCGAAGTCGAGAGCGGCGCTTTCCGGCAGGATCTCTTCTACCGGATCAACGTGATCGAATTGCGCGTACCGCCATTGCGCGACCGCGGTGACGACATCGTGGCGCTGTCGGGCGTCTTCCTCGCGCGCCATGCGCAGGAGCTCGGCGTCGATGCGCTCGACCTCAGCACCGACGCGGTGTCCGCGTTGCTCGCCTATTCCTTTCCCGGCAACGTGCGCGAACTGGAGAACATCCTCGAGCGCGCGGTGGCCTTGAGTGAAGGCAATGAAATCACCGCTGCGGACCTGAGGCTGCCCCACGCCGCCGGAGCGCAGGCGGCGCACGCGGGCCAGGCCAATACAGGTGCCGCACTGTCGCAGCCCGCACGGACCGATTCCCGCGCGGCCCGGAGCCCCGGCGACGCCGCGCAAGCCGCGCCGCCGGGACGATCCGCCGACATGCGCAGCGTCGTGCGCCTGCCGGATGTGCTGCCGATCCGCGAAGCTGCCGGACAGCCCGCCGATCTCGAGGGCTACCTCGGAAACATCGAACGCGACCTGATCCTCAAGACGCTGCAGGAGACCAAGTACAACCGCACCAAGGCCGCCGAAAAGCTCGGGATCACCTTCCGCGCGCTGCGC
Organism: Lysobacterales bacterium; assembly: GCA_038221545.1. Classification (GTDB taxonomy): domain Bacteria; phylum Pseudomonadota; class Gammaproteobacteria; order Xanthomonadales; family Ahniellaceae; genus JBBQNY01. The sequence continues at coordinate 3,720 of JBBRIE010000121.1, read as the reverse complement.
TACAAACTCAAGAAGCTCGGCATTGAATGACACGTTAAGCGGGACGACTCCGGCCCCATGGTCAGTTGCGGCAGTGTGGGATCAGGGGTCGATAAGCCATCGTGCCAGCGGCAACCCGGTCCCGACCCAGGTAGGTTAATATTCACCCGGCTGGGGGGGCTCGCTTTCCTACCGGCGTTGATACATGACGCTCCGCGTCAACCTTGTAGCCCGTTTCGCCCGGCGTCATCGGTATCAAGGGGTGGCACACTTCGTGCTGAACCTTCAGGTGCGCTTGCTCGTTGCACGGCTGACCCGGCAGCGGGAAGTTGCCGGAACATGCAGAATCTGTCTTAACCCAGCCATGAGGTTTCCCATGAAGAACATGCAGAAAGGTTTCACGCTCATCGAACTGATGATCGTTGTCGCGATCATCGCCATCCTCGCCGCAATCGCCATTCCCGCATATCAGGACTATGTGGTCCGCGCGAAGGTTTCGGAAGGCGCGGTCGCAGCTTCCGCAGCCAAAGTCACCGTGACAGAAAACGCAGCCAATGGTCGCGCGTTTGCCAGCGGCTACGTTCCGCCAACCGCTACCTCCAACGTCACTTCCGTGGCAATCAGCGCCGCCGGCTTGATCACTGTCACTTACCCGGCGGCGGCAGGCAACGGCACCATTATCTGGACGCCGCAGCCCGCGCTGGCGGTTGGTATTCCGCCCACCGACCGTGTCAACTGGACTTGTTTGACAGGTACGGTTATTGCCCGATATCGTCCAGCGGTCTGTCGCCCGTAAGTTTGTAAACATTGCAAGTGAAATGCTCAAGAACCCCGCTTCGGCGGGGTTTTTTTGTCAGAGAGCTGAGGCCTGTGCTTTTAGACTCCGTGCAAGGCTGACTGTGGTCGGAAGACACTCCATGTCAGCATCTGCAGCAGACTCGCTTGCAGACTTGTCGGGTGTGGCGGTTTCCAATGGCTAACCGAGCCAGGCTCCTAGCCGAGTCCTCCACGACGTCGCGAGTCTGGCTGATTGTGTTGCTGGCCTTGACGCTAGCCACGTACTGGGCGGGGCTCGGTGGCCCTCTCGTTTTCGACGACATGCAGGCCCTTCACGAGCTCGCTCAATGGCAGGCAGGCCAGCTCGGCTGGCAATCGGTTGTTTTCGGAAGCGATTCCGGCCTGATGGGCAGGCCCTTGTCCATGGCGACGTTCGTGCTGAACGTGACGCTGATGGGTCCCGAAACGTGGAACCACAAACTCGTCAACGTGCTGTTGCATCTCGCCAACGGCGTGCTGGTGTACGCACTCTTTCGCGTATTTCTCCGGCACAGCCCAGGATCGGACGCTTCTTCACCCCTTTCGCGCTGGCTACCGCTTCTCGGCACTGCAATCTGGTTGTTGCACCCGCTGTTGGTGAGCACGGTGCTGTACGTAGTTCAACGCATGGCACTTCTGAGCGCGTTTTTCACGTTGCTCGCCTTGCTTGCATACATTCGCGGACGCTTTGCCCTTGAGGAGGCCGACGGGGCACAAAGGGCAGCCCTGTGGCTTTTGGGCATCTTGCCGGGGTCCGTTGTGCTGGCAGCGCTTTCAAAGGAAAACGGTTTGCTCGCGCCTGCACTGTGCGCAGTGGTCGAGCTGTTTCTTTTCGCGCCAGGAAAAGGCATGCGTCGTCGATGGGGGTCAATCGCATTCATTGCAGTCACGCTGGGAGCTCCGGCATTGATTGCCGTCGTCCTGACGCTCACCTCGAACGATACGATCGTCGGAGGCTACGCGAACCGGTCTTTCACACTCGGCGAAAGGCTACTCACGCAACCTCGCGTGCTGTGGGATTACGTTGGAAGCCTGCTTCTCCCGCATGGCCCGCGCATGGGCCTGTACCACGACGACTTCCTCGTCTCCAGGGGCGTGCTGCAACCCGCAACGACCATTCCTGCCCTTATCGCTTGGGTATTGATGATCGCTGCAGCCTGGTGGAAGCGACGTAGCGTCCCCGGCCTCGGCATGGGACTCGGTATCTTCCTGGTCGGGCACGCGCTGGAGTCGAGCGTCATCCCATTGTTGATGTACTTTGAACACCGCAACTACCTGCCTGCGGTTGGCGTTATCTGGATGCTTCTCAGCCTGGCCCGCGTGCTCGCTCGATCGCTCAGCCGGAAGATGGAACGTCCGGGCATAATTTTCAAGGCATCCGGCATCGCCTTGGTCCTCACGCTCGCGCTGGCCACCGCCAACCGCGCAGCCATCTGGTCGTCGCAAGACTTGTTGCTCGAACAGGGGTTGCGGTATCACCCCGATTCGCGCTGGCTAAGAACTGATTTGTTCGCGCGCGCAATGGGACAAGGTCCTCAACATATATCTGTGGCTCGCGAACACGCTAATCGCCTTGGTCGTTCATCGGATGCTTCAACAAGGCGTCTCGGTGCGATTCTGAGTGTGTTCGCAGATTGCTCCATCCGGGAACCAGTGCAAGTCGATTCGCTGGAGCGAGCTTTCGGAGGTTATCCAGACCCCATGGAGGCAGACATCCTGGCTGCTTTCGAGTCGCTGACGGCAGGAGTTGTTCAGAGCGGTTGTCCTGGATTGTCTCCCGACAACATGGCGGGACGCTTGTCGGGAATGCTGGCGCGCAGCAAACTTCCGGATCACCACAACACCATCTGGCGGCTGCGGTTTAGCGCAGCAAAGCTGTATTTCGCGGGAGGCAAGGTTGACCCCTCCCTGGGACAAGCGCGGGCGGCTCTCGCTGGAAGTGCGGGCGACCCTGCAGTTGCAGTGCTGATGGCCGAGATTTTACTCCAGCGCGGTGATCTCGAGGGCGCGTCGTCGGCGCTGGCGTTGGCGGAGAAAAATGTAGCCCGGTCCGATTTTGCAGGTCGTGCAGTCATCGCAAAGTATCGTGCAGAAATCCGTAGACGGACGTCATCCAGGGGTTCCTGATGTATCGCACATCTTTCGTCAGTGAGTGTGTGGTTCCCTGCCGGACGTGTCCTACTATTCCTCAATGACTTCCAGCGACTTCCTTGTGTTCGGCGCACCGGCAATTGGGGAAGAGGAAATTGCCGAAGTTGTGGCGTGCCTGCGCTCTGGCTGGCTCGGCACGGGACCGCGGGTCGCTCAGTTCGAGCGCGATTTCGCCATCTACAAATCCACCGGTCCGTCGCACGTCGCTGCGGTCAACTCCTGCACGGCTGCCCTGCACGTCAGCATGGTCGCGGCGGGCCTGAATCCCGGCGCGGAAGTCATCACCACCCCGCTCACGTTCTGCGCTTCGGTCAACGCGATCGTGCACGCGGGATTGACCCCCGTGCTCGCCGACGTCGATCCGGTCACGCAGTGCATTTCACCCGAGGCGATCGAAGCCGCGATCTCGCCGCGCACGCAGGCGATCCTGCCGGTTCATTTCGCGGGCCGGCCCTGCGAAATGGACCGGATCATGGCGATCGCCGCGAAGCACAAGCTGCTGGTCATTGAAGATTGCGCCCACGCAATCGAGACGGAATTCCATGGGCGCAAGGCCGGCACGTTCGGTGACTTCGGGTGTTTCAGCTTTTACGCCACCAAGAACGTCGTGACGGGCGAAGGGGGCATGATCCTGGGTCGCAGCGAAGAGCGGGTCGCTCGTGCAAGGATCATGGCGCTACACGGCATGAGCAAGGATGCATGGCACCGGTTCGGCGACAAGGGCTACAGGCATTACGAAGTCGTGGACTGCGGCTTCAAGTACAACATGATGGA
>JBBRIE010000120.1:0-8650 GCA_038221545.1 Lysobacterales bacterium | reverse complement strand
AAACATCGGGAAGTGACGGAGCGTACGTAGAATCGACACGGCTCACTACGCGAATGCGTTTACGTCCTGCCGATCGTCAACGTTTGGCCTACACGTGTCACCGTCGGCGGCACGGTGAAAAAAATGCCTGCATCCAGTACGACCCGCGCCGCCACCGACGTATCGATAGTCGCGGGGTTCAGAACAACTTCCAGATCGAGGACTGGAGAATAGTCCTGGGCTCGCGGGATCCCGCACGCGAAGAAAAAAGCAGCGCGACGTGCAGGGTTTGGAACGTAGTGGATCGATTCATCCCGTCATCCGACGCGTTGCGTCACACCACGCCGGTGGCGTAGAACACGCCAATGATCACGAAGACCGCCGCAGTCTTGATGATCGTGATCGCGAAGATGTCCTTGTAGGCCTGGCGGTGCGTGAGGCCGGTGACCGCGAGCAGCGTGATCACCGCGCCGTTGTGGGGCAGGGAGTCCATGCCGCCGGAGGCCATCGCGGCGACACGGTGCAGCACTTCCATGGGAATGCCCGCGGCGTTCGCGTTGGCGATGAAGGTCTCGGCCATCGCCGCGAGCGCGATGCTCATGCCGCCCGACGCCGAGCCCGTGATGCCGGCGAGCGCGGTCACGGTGACCGCTTCGTTGACGAGCGGATCGGGGATTGCGCTGAGCGCATTCGCGACCACCAGGAATCCCGGCAGCGCCGCGATCACTGCGCCGAAGCCATACTCCGACGCAGTATTCATCGAGGCCAGCAATGCGCCGCCAATCGCCGTGCGCGTGCCGGTCGCAAAACCGGAGAACACCGGGCGCCACGCGAACGCCATCACGGCAAGGATGCCGACCAGCAGCGCGCCCTCAACCGCCCATATGGCCGCGATCTTCGACACTTCCTGCACGACCGGCGCCGCATTGCCGACGACCGCGGGATCGAACGAATGGCTGCTGCCGTAAGCGAGCGGAATCCAGGTGGTGAACAGCTTGTTGCTGATGCCCACGAGCACCAGCGGCAGGATCGCGACTAGCGGATTGGCGAGCCGGCCACCGACGAACGGTTCCGGCTCGTTCACCAGGTCGCTGCCCGCGGCGTCGATGCTGTAGCCCTCACCGGCGGCCACGGCGCTGCGGCGCCGCCATTCGAGGTAGGCCATTCCGAGCGCCATGATGAAGATCGCGCCGATCGTGCCGAGCCAAGGGGCAGCCCATGTGTTGGTGCCGAAGAAGGCCGTCGGGATGATGTTCTGGATCTGCGGTGAACCGGGCAGGGCATCCATGGTGAAGGTGAACGCGCCGAGCGCGATCGTTCCCGGAATGAGGCGCTTGGGAATGTTGCTCTGGCGGAACAGTTCTGCCGCGAAGGGATACACCGCGAACACGACCACGAACAGCGACACGCCGCCGTAGGTCAGCAGCGCGCACACGGCGACGATGGACAGCATGGCGCGGCTCGCGCCGAACAACCTGATGGTGGAGGCGACGATCGACTTCGAGAAGCCCGAGATCTCGATCAGCTTGCCGAACACCGCGCCCAGCAGGAACACGGGAAAGTACAGCTTGAGGAAGCCGACCATCTTGTCCATGAAGAGGCCGGTGAACATCGGCGCGACCAGCGAGGGATCGGTCAGCAGCACCGCGCCGAGCGCCGCGATCGGCGCAAACAGGATCACGCTGTGGCCGCGGTAGGCGACGAACATGAGGAACACGAGCGCCGACAGCACGATCAGGAACGCCATTGCCTCGCCTTGCGCAAAACGCCGGCATGCAGTGTGTTGACTGGCGGGCCGCAGGCCCACTGTACGAACGTCCAATGCGCGCTCGGTTGCTTCGGCTCAGACCAGCAGGATCATCGCGAGGTGGATCGCCGTCAGCGCCGGACGTTCCTCGCCTTCGATCTCGATGCGCTTCTCCTGGCTCAGCAGCCAGCGGCCGGGTGCCTTCTCGACGAGCGCCTCCACTTGCGAGTGGATGCGCACGCGTGCGCATGCGCTGACGGGCGTGAGGAAGCGCACGCGTTCGAGCCCATAGTTCAGCACGTGCGCGACGCCGGGCATCGGTTCGAGGTGGATCGTGCCATGCCCCGCGATCAGCGACAGCAGCAGGAATCCATGCGCGATCGTTCCCCCGAACGGGGCCTCGCGCCGGGCCCGCTCTGGATCCGTGTGCAGCCAGTAGGTGTCGTCGGTGCATTGCGCGAATGCATCGATGCGCGACTGCGTGATCGGGATCCACGGCGTGGTCGCGGTGGCGAGCTCGATGCGTGCGCGCAGGGCCTCGAGCACCAAAGTGGTGTCTGCGGCGTTCGCCTGCACGAAGGGCACGTCGGCAGGGTTCATCGGTTGCCAGCCCTTCTATTGTTGGGTGCTCGTCGGGTACGGCGGACTCCGCGCCCTCCAGGACCGTGGGCAGGCTTCACTGCGCCTCAGACAGCAACGCGCCGATCGCGACACGCGCCGCGGGCTCCGACAGGTCTGGCGCGTGTCCGACGCGGGGGATTTCAACTACGCGCATCGACGGCGCGGCCCTGGCCATGCGTTCGGCCAGGCCGGGCTCGAGCACGTCCGACAGCGCCCCGCGCAACAGCAGCGTCGGCCGGTTGCGAGCCAGACGCTTGAACGCCAGCCACATGAGCGGGCGCGTCAGCCGCAGCAGCCACGGACTCGCGGTGCGCACGATGTTCGGGTCGTAGTCTGGCTCAAACAGCCCGTCGTCGCGCTGCCGGAAAATACGCGCTGCCATCGCGTGCCAGTCGTCCTCGCCATAGTCGGGAAAAGCCACTTCGCCGACGCGGCGCGCATACGCGGCGGCTTCCTCGCGGGTCATTGGCGGCACCGACTTGCCGGCGTAGGCGCCGATGCGCGCGAGCGCCGCACGACCCACCTCCGGCCCCGCGTCGTTCAGCACCGCGGCGGCGACCACCTCGCCGCGCTTCGACGCGACCGCCATGGTGACGAGCGCGCCGAGCGAGGTGCCGATGAAGATGGCGCGCGGGATCGCTCGATCGCGCATCAGCGCGAGTACATCGGCCACGTACGTGGGAACGGAATAGTGCTTCGGGTCGGGATCGCGATCGGAGCCCGCGCGACCGCGCAGGTCGACCGCCAGCACGCGATGGCCGCGCTCCGCCATCCACGGTGCGAGTCTTTCGAAATCGGCGGCGTTGCGCGTGAGGCCGGGGATGCAGATCACCGGCAGCTTCAGGGCCGACGACGAGGGCGAATAGACGCGCGCGTGCAGGCGCAGGCCGTCGTCGCTGCGCCAGAACAGGTCGTCGTACGGCTGGCTCATCGTCGTTCGATCCTCGCGTAAAAGCGGGGTCAGAGTGGACTTTCGCAGGCGCGCACCGACGGTCGCTCACCGCACCAACGAAAGTCCACTCTGACCCCGCTTTTTCTCCGCTTTTAGACCTTGACGCCAAGTGCGGCCAGCACGTTGCCGAGCCAGCGCAGCTGTGCGCCCTGGCGCGTGTCGTATTCCGATCCAGTGTAGCCCCACCAGTCCCAGCACGATTTCGGATTGAGCGGCCGCAGGCTGTCGGTGGCCTGCGGATACAGCACCACGACGCTCGCCGCATCCGCCCACGCGTTGTAGCCGGCCTGCATCGCGAATGCGTCGCCGACGTCGTCGGCCGATTGCTGGCAGCCGTGGAAGGCGATGTGCAGTCCGCAGGGCTGGGCGCCGCATTGCGGCGGCACGTAGACGAAGCCCGTATCGCCGAGGCTCGGGTCGGCGCCGTCGGCCGCGAACGGGCGCTGGTCGAAGCGCACGAGCGTGCCCGTGGCCTGCGCCGCCGGTGCGTCGGCACCGCCGACCACGCGCCGGAAGATCTCGCCGGCAGCGTCGAAGCCGCAGTGGCCGATGTACGGCGACGCGGAGCTTGCGCAATCGCCGCCGGCGGCCACCGTCGGGAATACGTGCGCGGTCGCGCGCGCAAAATCGCGCTCGACCACGGCACCACCGAGTGCTTCATAGAACGTTGCGCTCGCAGCGACCACCGGCTCGGCGACGATCGCATCGTTCGTGCCACGGAAGACCCAGATGCGATCGCCCGCGAGCCCTTCGAGCGGATCGATGAGTCCCTGGGCGGCACGGTCGCGTGCGACCCGTGCGAGCGCGACCGGATCGGGGCCTGCGCCGGCCGGCACTAGGCAGCGCGCGAGCGCGGTGTCGAGTCTTCCTTCCGCGCAGCCATACGGCGGGCCGGACACGATGCCGGCGCGGTCGACGACACGCGACCAGGCGAGATGCACCTGCTGCGCCATGATGGCGCCGGACGAGAAGCCCGAGACGGTGACGCGGTCCGGATCGATTTTCACGCCGGGCAACTTCTGATTGCCGTTGCCGTTGCCGTTGCCGTTGCCGCAGCCGGCGAGCAGCAGTACGGCGAGTGCCAGGTTCAACCTCGTGCGGACCATGCATTCTTCTCCGGCGGTGGATCGCGTCGCTGCGCCCTGCAGCGTTGCAGAACGTGCCCCATCACTTGCCGCCGCCGCTACTGCGATTGCGGGCGCAGTAGCGGCGGCATGGGGACTCGTTGCACGCGCAGCCAGAAGCGAGCCGCCCGCGGTTCGTGCGAAGCGATCAGCTTCGCCTCAGAAGTTGAAGCGCACCGCGGCGTAGACCTGGCGTGGCCAGCCGTAGTACGCCGTCTGGACGTTGGCTACGCTCGAGAATTCCTGCGCGTCGGTCTTGTAGAGCTTGTCGGTCAGGTTGCGCACGCCGAGGCGCCCTTGCCACGCGCCATCCGCGCTGTCCCAGATCGCGTAGGCGCCGACCAGCGTGAAGGCTTCCTGCATCAGTACATCGCGGTTGTCGACCGACAGCCACGTGTCGTCGCGGTAGGAGACGTCGCCGCCGACCGTGATCACGCTGCCCCCGGACAGGAAAAAGCTGTGAGAGGCCGCGAGGCGGGCAGTCCACTCGGGCGAGAAGGGTACGTGCTCGTGGAGCGTCGCAAGTGCGGGGTTGACGATCACACGTGGATCGATGAATTCGTCGTACTTCGCGTCGAGATAGCCAATCTGCGCGGAGATCTGCGACGACTCTCCGAGCAAGGCGGTGCCCTCGATCTCGATGCCGTCGATGGACAGCTCGGCCGCATTGAGCACAGGGAAGGCGAAGGTCGGGATCGGCGCACCCGGGTTCTGCACTTCGGAAACACGCGCCTGGAAATCCTTGTACTGACTGTGGAACACCACGACGTTGCCGAGTAAGCGGCGATCCTCCGACTGCGCCTTCAGGCCCAGCTCGTACGTCCAGACGTATTCCGGATCGAAGCTGCTGACTTCCGCGGCGGAATTCGCGCGGCCATTGAAGCCTCCGGACTTGAAGCCGCGGTTGGCCGACACGTAGCCCATGGTGTTGTCGTTGAACTGTTTCTGCAGGCTGATCGAGGGCGTGGTCGCGCTCCACGAGTCGCTGGTCGAGAACGCGAACGTGCCGCGCAACGCCGCCAGGCTCGAGAACGTGCTGGTGGTGCGGTCGTAGTCCTTGTCCTCGTCGGTGTAACGCAGGCCGCCCGATACCGTCCAGGTGGGCGCGAATTCCCACGATGCATGCGCGAACGCCGCCCAGCTGGTGGTTTCGAGGTCGTCGTCGATGGTGCGCGTGAAGCTGATCGGGGCGCCGTTGAACGCGAGGAAGCTGTTCGCGTACGCCTCCTGGTGCGACGGCACGTCCTCGTTGAGGTAATACGCGCCGAACACGGCGTTGAGGTTGCTGCCGTTGTCGTACTGGAGCTGGAACTCCTGGCTGGTCTGGTCCTGGTCGACCTGGACGAGCACGTCGCCGAGTTCGAATTCGGTGGCATCGATATCGATGTGGTTGCTGAGCTCGAGCTCGCGATGGGCGGTGATGCTCTTGAGGGTCCAGTGGTCGTTGAAATCCCACGACAGGTGCGCGGCACCGCCGGTGTGGCGCAGGTACTGGCCGTCCCCGATCGGGAACGAGGTGCGCGTCTGGTAGTTGTATTCCCCGGTCGGCGCCGGACGCAGCACGACGATCCCGCGCACGAAGTCGGTCTGGGTCAGTGCGGCCTCCGCGCGGCCCAGCGTCAACGCGTTGTTCTGATGCGTGTAGTCGAGCGTGAACGTGGCGCGGAACGCATCGGATGGTTGCCAGGCGGCCTTGACGCGCACCGCGTCGGTGTCGTCCTCGTTGTACTCGCCGCCGGTGACCGGGTCGGTGACGTAACCGTCGTTGCCGGTGATCGCCGCGGCGACGCTGATGCCGAAGGTGTCGCTGAGCGGCGTGGTTGCGTAGACGCGGCTCTCGAAGCGGCCGTCCTCGCCCGCGAGCAGCTCGACGCTGCCGCCGGCTTCGTCGAGCGGGCTCTTCGTCACCAGCTTGATCGCGCCACCGGTCGAGTTCTTGCCGTACAGCGTGCCCTGCGGGCCGCGCAGCACCTCGATGCGCTCGATGTCGAACAGGCTGAAGAGCGCGCCCTGGATGCGCGAGTAGTACACGTCGTCGACGTACATGCCGACGCCCGGATCGAAGGTCTGCAGCGCGTCTGGCTGGCCGATGCCGCGGATGAACACGTTGACGCTGTTGGCCGAGCCGCGGCCCTGCACGATGTTCAGGTTCGGCACTGCGCCCTGCAGGTTCTCGATGCTGCGCGCCTGCAGCGCGGTCAGGTCGCTCTCCTCGAACGCGCTGACGGCGACCGGCACGTCCTGGATCGATTCCTCCCGGCGTCGCGCGGTGACGGTGACGACCTCGAGGGTGTTGTCTTTCCGTGCTTCCGCCTCGGTCTGCGCGGTCTCGTCGGCCGCGACCTCGTCCTGCGCGAATGCGGCGGGCGCGAACGCCAGGGCCAAGGCGATGGCGATGGCTACCGGAGTACGACGAAGCTGACGCATGGCGAATCCTTGTGGACCCCGGGCCCCGGGAGATTGAAGTGAAAATCTAGTGAGCACCGGCTGGCGCGTCTGTAGTACTTAAGTCCAGTTCCCGCCGCGCCGGGTGGCGGGCAGCATCCGGCCGTCCGGCACGCCGGGGAGGGGATTCGCCATGCGCGCAGTGGTCTGCAGGCCGTCGCCACCCGGGTTCCGGCTCACGGCAGCGCGCGCGGGCGCGATGGTTACGCGGGGAGCGCCGGCGGCATGAATGTCGGATCGCTGCTCGGTCCCTGGGCGCGCTACCGGCCCGACGATCTCGCCGTCATCTGCGGCGATCGGCGCGTCACCCACGCCGAACATGCCCGCGCTGTGCAACGCGCCGCGCGTGTCTGACCCTTTACTGACGCCAGGCTACTGGCAGCGCGCCGATCTCATGGCCGAGGCCATCGTCGACGGCTGGTTGCACACGGGCGATGTCGACTTCGTGGACACTGACGGTCACCTGCACTGGTCGACCGACACAAGGACCTCATCATTTCCGGAGGCGTCAACGTCTTCCCGGGCGCTATCCAGGAGCCCGCGACCGCGCCGGAAGCGAAGCAGTTGATCGTCCTCGACGACGCCGGGCACATGGACATGCTCGAATGGCCGGAGGCGATTGCCGGCTACCGACGACTGCTGGCGATGTTGCCGGCGAGCTGAGTGGTGCCTGGATGGTTTCCTCAGATGCGAACGACGAGTTCGCTGTAGGGTTCGAACTGCGCGTCCGCCGTCAGCAGCCGCAACGGCTCGGCGATCGCTTGGGCAATAAGCAACCGGTCGAATGGGTCGGCATGGTGGAGAGGTAGCGTTTGCACACCGGCCGCATGCTCGTCGGTAATCGAAAGCGATAGGAAGCCGCTGTCGCGCACGGCGCGGGTGAATGTGCTCGCCTCGACGTCGATTTTGCCGAGCGTCCGCTTGATGGCAATTTCCCAGACCGATGCGGCCGATACATACACTTCGGTTGCATCCTTCATCATCTCGCGCGCCGCTTTGCTCAGCCGCTTGCTGTCGGCTAATGCCCAGAGCGCGACGTGCGTATCGAGCAGTATCCGCATCAGATGCCGCCGGCAAAACTGGCCAGAACACCCGCCGGAAGCGGCGCGTCGAACTCGTCCGGCACGACGAACTTGCCCTTGAGTACGCCGAACCGAATGGACTTCCCTGAATCGAGCGGCACCATCTTGACCATGGGCTTGCCGGCCTTGGCGATACGCACTTCGGCGCCGGCAGCAACTTCTTCGACGATGCGGGAGAGATGGGTCTTGGCTTCGTGAATGTTGATGGTTTCCATGTATCCAACTTAGTCTAGTTTAGTCTAGTTCGCAACTGGGCAGGGATGGCCCCAGGAACGGGTTCACTTCAGCAGCCGGGGCCAGTCGCGGCATCAGAAGCGAGCGAGATTTAACCAGGCTTCCAGAGTCAGGCAGCCGAACTGGAAAATGGATTTGCTCCTGAGTCAGGCGAGGGCCGCATTCGGACCTTCAGCTTGTGTGCAAACCGCCAGGCACTTGACCACTCTCGGCAAACAAACTGACCACCTTCGCGATCGAAGTTGCCCGCACCCGACGAAGACCTGACCGGCGGAAATCGGCCAAAAGCAGTCGTTCGACTAAATGAACCTGACCCCAATTTTCGCTGGGGTCTCACCAAGCGGGTGGCACTGACCCAGCCGCAGCTGTCGCGCCTGTTGCGCATGTACGGGAAGGCCACGGGACGGCGCCTCGGCTCCTCACCATGACGCACGGCACGCTGCATGAACTCGGCATCCCTTGCCCT
>JBBRIE010000119.1:0-8659 GCA_038221545.1 Lysobacterales bacterium | reverse complement strand
ATTACCTGGACCAGCGCCATGCCGTCGGCGTAGCAGTGATGCAGGCGCGTCACCAGCGCCGATCCGCCACCGAATCGTTCGACCAGGTGGAATTGCCAGAGGGGACGTGCCAGGTCGAGCGGAGTCGACGCGAGCTGGCTCGCCAGGCTCTGCAGCTCGGCTTTCCCGGCTTTGCCGGGCAATGCCGTTACGCGCACGTGCCAGTCGAGATCGAAGTCGTTGTCGTCCTCCCAGAACGCTCCGGCCGGTGCATCCACGGCCTTCTGCCGGAAACGGCGAAACGCGAGGAAGCGGCGGGCGATGACGTCCTTGAGCTTCTCCAGCGCCAACGGCGTCGCGAAGGTCATCACTCCCGTGATCATCATGCGGTTGGTGGGCGCCTCCATGCGCAGCCACGCGGTATCGACCCGCGCCATCGGTTCGCGCTCGCCGCGCGCCACCTTCGTCTCCGGCATCACGCTCCCCTTCGCAGCCCGGCCACGATGGTAACCGGCGGCTACGGTCCTGTCCGGGGCACGCACCCCCGCGATGCGGTCATCGCATGCCGGCCGAACGTCATGGGGATCGGGGAGCGTCAGGCTGTCGTCTTGGCCTCGCGTGCAAGGAGGCCATCCATCTCCGACTCCGAGCGGCTGCAATGGCGTCGATCCCGACGCGTGGCAAGTGGTCAGATCCTCCTCGTCAGCCCGGTTGGGAGTTCGCGCGAGCGTCGTGGGGCCGGGCGTTGCGCATCTCGGCCAGGCCTTCGAGGGCACGGTTGCGCGTCTGCGCCAGGTCGATGAGCGGCCTCGCGTAAGGGGTGTCGTCGATGCCGAAATCGCGCTGCTCGGCGACGGAAAGCGTCCAGGGAGAATGGATTGAAGGAGCCGGTACCTTCGAAAGTTCAGGGATCCAGCGACGCACGTAGTCGCCGCGAGGGTCGAACCTCTGTCCCTGAAGGACCGGATTGAAGATCCGGAAATAAGGCGCGGCGTCGGCACCCGAGCCTGCGGTCCATTGCCAACCGGCGGTGTTGTTGGCGAGGTCGGCGTCGACCAGCGTGTCCCAGAACCAGCGCGCGCCGTGCAACCAGTGGATGCGCAGGTTCTTGGTCAGCAACGAGGCGACGATCATGCGCACGCGGTTATGCATCCAGCCCGTGTGCCATAGCTCCCGCATCCCGGCATCGACCATCGGAATGCCCGTGCGGCCCTGTTGCCAGGCGGCGAGAAGCGCGGGATCCGGAGGCTGCTGCCATGGATAGTCGGCGAACCGCGCATCCATCGGGGCATCTGTCGTGTACGGAAAGTGCCAGAGGAGGTGGTGGCAGAACTCGCGCCAGCCGAGTTCTCGCAGGAAGGCTTCGCCCGGATCGAACTGGCCGCGACCCCGCATGGCCCAGGCGATCTGCCGCGGGGTGATCTCTCCGAAATGCAGGTGCGGCGAAAGTCGTGAAGTGCCGGCCTGGTCGGGCCGATTCCGGGCTTCCGCATAGCGCGAAACGTCGTCCATGAAATCCGACAGGGCGCGATGCGCCCCTGCTTCGCCCGGAGTCCAGTCGGCATCGAAGCCAAAGTCCCATGCGACGCGTGGCAACAGTCGCAGCGCATCGAGCGCATCGCGCTGGACCGAAACCCCGGGAGGATTCGGGAGTTGCGGAACCGGGCCCGGCGCGTCAGGCATGAGCTTGCTGCGCACCTGCCGCCAGAACGGCGTGAATACGCGGTAGGGCTCTCCCTTCGCGGTTCGCACGGCTTCGGGATCGCTCAGAAGGTTCGGAGCATGCAGGTGCAACGCAATTCCCTGCTCCGCCAGGTGCTGGCGGACGACTTCATCGCGACAACGGATAGCGGGCTCCATCAGCGTCCCGGCATGGATGTCGCGGGCTCCGATGTCCTTCGCCAGGGCCGCAAGGACCGGCGCGCTCGCGCCGCGCAGGATGAGCAGCCGCTGTCCCCGCTTCGCGAGCTCGGCGTCGAGCGCCGCCAGGGAATGGTGCAGCCACCAGCGACTCGCCGCGCCGGGCGCCCAGGGCGCTTCTTCTTCCGGCGCGTGGACGTACACGAAAGCGATGTCCCCGCAACTCAGGCAGGCAGCCTGCAACGTCGGGTTGTCAGCGACGCGCAGGTCCCGGCGAAACCAGACGATGCTGGACATGTGCTTGGTTCTCTCCCCGAGTCGGTGTGCACCCTACGCGGCTAAAGGTCGTGCCGATGTCTTCAACAAGCCGGCAGACCTCGAAAAATCGTGGCGGCCGGGCACGGGCACGGCTAGGATGCTCCCTGTTCGTTTCGTATCGGTTTTCACCATGACGCCGACCGATCCGCCTGCACCCGCTTCGGCAAGCGTGCGCACCGCGCACCGGCGCAAGCGCGTGGTGCCGCAGCTCGATCTTTGGTCGACCTCTCCCGGCGTCGATGCGTCGGACGCGCTTCCAACCGTAGAACCGACTTCGCCGGCATCGCCGCTCGCGACGCCGCCAGGAATGCCTCCACGGCCAGGCTACGCAGGCGCCGACCCGGCCGCGATCGTGTCTGCGCGTCGGCCGCCACTGCGCGGACGAGGGCAACTGCCTGTGGGAAGCGAGGGCAGCGTCGCCCTGACCCGACGCCAGGAACACCTGCTCGAGCATCTGCGTTCCCGGGTCTCGCTGGGGGCCAGGCCACCCACGCTCGCGGAGTTGTGCTCGGAGCTTGGCCTGGTTTCGCGGGGTTCACTGCACAAGCAGGTCAGTGCCCTCATCGAGGCCGGCCTGGTCGAGCCCATGCTCGGCAAGCAGCGCGGAGTGCGACTGCGCCGCCCGGCGGACGTCAAGGAAACACGCCTTCCGGTGCTCGGCCGGATCGACGAAGAGGGGCGGCTGCAACCGCTGGGACGCTACGAAGCGGTGACTGTGCCTGCATGGCTTGGTCCGGACGCCGAGGGATTCGTGCTGACGGTAGTGGGCATGCGGTGGGCGCACTTCGGGATCCTCGAAGGCGACCTCCTCGTGATCGCCGCGCGCGCGCAACCCGCCGAATCGGATCTCGTTGCCATCCTCGTCGACGAGCAGGAATACCTGCTGGGTCGCCTGCGCCACGACCTCGACGTACTCGTCATCGAATGCGACGCGACGCCCGCGCCGACTCGGCGCGTGATGGCGACTCGCGCGCACGTGCAAGGCGTCGTGCGGGGACTGATGCGCCGACTTCACCACGGATGAGGATCCGCGACACTCCGCCCGGCCCTGGCGCTGTCATGGCGGCGCCACTGCACGCCGCGGGACTGATGCTGGCGGCGACGGTGATGTTCGGATTCATGACCGTCGCGATCCGTCTCGCCACGCAGGAACTGCATGCGTTCGAGGTGGCGTTCTTCCGCAATTTCTTCGGGCTGCTGTTCGCCTTGCCGCTGCTGCTGAAGCATGGTCCCGGCCTGCTGCAGACGCGCAAGCTTCCGCTCTACTTCGCACGCTGTGTCATCGGCCTCATGTCGATGCTCGCCGGGTTCTGGGCGATCTCCCAGCTGCCGCTCGCGCAAGCCGTGTCGCTGTCCTACTCCACGCCGTTGTTCGTCACCATCGGCGCCGTGTTCGCACTCGGCGAAACGGTGCGGGCCCGTCGATGGACCGCGGTGATCATTGGCTTCCTGGGCGTCATGTTGATCGTTCGCCCCGGATTCGTCGCGCTCACGCCTGGCGTGCTCGCAGCCCTGCTGGGTGCGGTGTTCAGCGCCTGCACCGCCATCAGCATCAAGTTCCTGTCGCGGACCGAAAGACCCGATGCCATCGTGCTCATGACGACATTGCTCTGGGTTCCCTTGTCGCTGCCTACGGCCTTGTGGGTCTGGGAGTGGCCGAGCGCCGCGGGATGGCTCTGGGTCGCGACTACGGGCGCGCTCGGGACGGCCGGGCACATGCTGTGGACGCGGGCCTTCCGGATAGGCGAAATTTCGGCGCTGACGCCGATCAGTTTCATGCAGTTGCCGATCGTCGTTGTCGCCGGCTTCCTGCTCTTCGGCGAATCGGTCGACCGCTGGACCATCGCCGGCGCACTGGTGATCTTCGGCGCGAATGCCTACATCGCGCAGCGCGAGTCAGTCAGGGTGCGCCGGGTGATCGCCGCCGATGCGAGCACGATCGAATGACCCCGCTCGCGCGTCACGACGCCCCGTGCCCGGGTGCCGAATAGCTGCGCGCGACATAGTCATCGATCACGGCCAGGAACTCCTCGGCGATTCGATCACCCCGCAAGGTCATCGCCTTGTTCCCATCGATGAACACCGGAGCGGCGGGCAATTCGCCGGTGCCGGGCAATGAGATCCCGATGTTGGCATGCCGACTTTCGCCGGGACCGTTGACCACGCAACCCATGACCGCGAGCGTCAGGTTCTCGGCGCCGGGGTTGGAGATCCTCCACGCCGGCATGCGGGCACGTACGTGTTCCTGGACCTGTTGCGCGAGGTACTGGAAGAATTCGCTGGTGGTGCGCCCGCAGCCGGGACAGGCCGTGACCATGGGCGTGAACGCACGCAGGCCCATGGTCTGCAGCAATTCCTGCGCGACGATCACTTCCTGGGTACGCGACTCCCCCGGGGCTGGGGTGAGCGAGATCCTTATCGTGTCGCCGATGCCCTCGCCGAGGAGGACGGCAAGGGCGGCACTCGATGCCACGATGCCCTTGCTGCCGATGCCGGCTTCGGTCAAGCCGAGATGCAGTGCGTAATCGCAACGCGAAGCCAGTTCGCGGTACACGCGAATCAGGTCGGCGACGCCCGAAACCTTGCACGAAAGCACGATGCGATCGCGCGACATGCCGATCTCGACCGCGCGCTCCGCCGAATCGATGGCGGAGCGCAGCAGCGCTTCGCGAAGCACGGCATCCGCAGGCCATGGGTGCGCGCGCAGCGCGTTTTCGTCCATCAGCGCGGTCGCAAGCGTCTGATCGAGTGAGCCCCAGTTGACGCCAATGCGCACGGGCTTGTCGCGCGCGATCGCCTGTTCGATGATCGCCGCGAACTGGGGGTCGCGCTTGCGCCCGAAGCCGACGTTGCCGGGATTGATCCGGTATTTCGCCAGCGCGTCGGCGCAGGCCGGCTCGCTGGCGAGCAGTTCGTGTCCGTTGTAGTGGAAATCCCCGATCAGCGGAACCGGGACGTTGAGCGCATCGAGCCGTTCGCGGATGCGCGGCACCGCGCGCGCTGCCTCGATGGTGTTGACCGTGAGCCTCACCAGCTCCGATCCCGCCCGCCAGAGTTCAGCCACCTGTCTCGAGGTGCCGACGGCGTCGGCCGTATCGGTATTGGTCATCGACTGCACGACTACCGGCGCCGCCCCGCCGACCATCACTCCACCGACCGGCACGCAACGGCGCGGCATCCGCGCGCTGAAAGCAGGCTCATCCAAAACTGCGCCCGCGCGGCGGACGGGGTTGCTCCGATCGAAGGGCTTCGCGATGCTCATGCGGCCAGTTTAACCGGCGTCGAGTCCGCGCCTCCGCAAATCGCCACGAGATTGCGGAATTGACGCGCGAGGCGACATCGCGCTGGCGAGGGTCGCCGGACGCGAGCGGACCACGCCCAGGGCCCGTGCCAACGAGTGCGAGCGCTTCCGGCGGTCGTCGACTGCTCTGTGGCAGCGCGGGCGGCTGTCGCCTTGCGGTCTTCTAGCCGCGGGACTCCGCGGCCATCGGACGGCCGTGCAGGTACACGCCGTTGTTCTCGATCTGCTCGATCTCCCGGAATCGCTCGCGCTCCGAGAGGTCGGTGGGATCGTAGGGATTCGGGGCAGTGACCAGCCGAAAGAGCACGGCGCCGCGCTCGATGGTGTTGGGCAGCAACACTTCCCGCTCGTCCGCCTCGCCCTTGCTCGGCCGCATGACGATGACGCGAAGGGGTTGCGACTTTCGCTGTTCGATTGTGTACGTGCTGAGCGCGCCAGCCCTTGCCTGCCGCGACAACATCTCCACGCCGGCATCGACGCGGCCATCGGGCATGATCCGCATCCACCGCACGAGCCCGACCATCCAGTCGGTCTCATCGTCGGCCATGCCGGCGGGAGCAAGACCCACCGCCTCCCCGACGCGCAGCCGCGCGCCGACGACGTTGTCCCACTCGACGCGATAGCCGCCAAGGCTCTGGTCGAGCACCAGCGCCGAATGACGCTGCGGACGCTGCGGTTCACCGTAGCGCTGGCTCCAGGACGCGCCTACGTTCGGGGACAGTCGTTGCGACTCACCGCCGAAGTTCCGCTCGATGTCATCGGCGTCGAGACCACCGGACAGCGCGTGGTGGAGCGCCGAAAGCCCGACCAGCGTATCGAGCTGGTGCCCGGCCGGGAGTCGTTGGTGGTGCCTGACCGGCGCTGGCTGCCAGCTCGCGATCATGCGGGCGATGGCTTCCGGCGTGATCGTGACCTGCGGGACGTCCTTGCCCTTGAGCAGGAACGGAGACGCAGGCGCGCGTCCCAGGATTTCGTGGTTCACCCAGGCGAGGACCGGTTCGAGGTCGACGAACAGGTCGCCGCCGCCGCTGGCGACTCGCTCCTCGGGCAGGTAGCCCGGGCCGACGTCCTTGTCGAGTTCGATCGCGATCGTGTTGACGCCACCATTGCTGCGTGGCAGCAGCATCGCGCGCTGGGCGAGGATTCGGCACGCCGCGAACGCATCGGCGCTGTCGCGTTGAGCCATCCTGTAAGGATTGCTGAGCGCGTGCAGCAGCGCCGTGAGGTAGTTCTGCGTGGTCGAGGCCTCGAGGTCGCGACGCAGCGGGTCTTCGACGGTCTTGCCAGCAAAACCCGCGGTGTCGGCATACGCGTGGAGCTTGTGGAAATCGCGCCAGGTGCCAGGTGCGGGACTCGCGTAGATCAGATAGTCGCGACACAGCAGCTCCGCGAGGTGCAGGCTGGCGCGCGTCGCAGCCGTCGCCGCGGCCTTGCCGCGCAGGAACGAGATGCGTCCGTCGCTCGCCGCGATCTCGCGCAGCGCGAGCCGGTAACCGACCGCCATTCCCTGTTGCAACGCGATCAATTGACCCGCCATCGCGACCTTTGGCGACGGCAGCGGAAAGCTCGTGCCGATCACCTGGCGATCGAGTACTTCCACCATCATCAGCACGGGCCGGCGCACGAGTTCCATCACCGCAAGCCGTTCGCCACCGTCCCCCGACTGGCGGTTCAGCCGCGCAAGCCCGTCGAGCAGCTGCGTCGTCGCTGCAGGTGCGTTCGCCAGTGGCAGGGCATCGGTCCATGCGCCCACGCGACGCGCGTCGACGGGCAGGACCGGGTCGTTCGCAACCTCCGAGTGCGGCAGGGTCGACAGGAACTCGGCGAAGCGCTGACTCATGTTCCACGACCCTTCAATGCGGCAAGCGTTTCGATGCCTGGCGGAGCCACTTCAAGACCGGGCATGGGATCGACCGCCGATCGCGTCTGCATGTCTCCACCCTGCCCTGCGCGCTGCAATCCTGCGGCGCGCGAACATACGCGCTGTCCGGCGCACGGCGAGGCCCCAAGCATGGCCGAGAACCCATGCGATCCGCAATCCCGGAAGACCCACAAAGGAGCCGGGTGGCAGTGAACGGTTCCATTCGGTCTATCATGTCGTGGAAGATGGCGGGATGGCCGACGTGACCGTCAGCGGTCGCGCAGCCGTGACAGAACCGGGGGGCTCTCAATGGCGGAACGTTTCCGCATCGCGATAGTGGGATCCGGCCCCGGCGGCATGAGCGCTGCGGCGCACGCTGCCGAGCTGGGCGTGAGCCACGTACTGCTCGAGAGCGAGCAGCATCTTTCCAACACGATATACCGGTACCAGAAAGGCAAGCACGTGATGGCCGAGCCGGACGCTCTGCCGCTGCGTTCGCCGCTTGCGTTCGCCGCAGGCACGCGCGAGAAGATCCTCGGCGAGTGGGACCAGGGCGTGGGCAAGGTCAAGACCAACGTCCTGCATGGTTGCGAGGTCACGTCGATCACGCGCGACCCGTCGGGGCATTTCGCGCTGAAGTGCGCCAACGGACGCGAGTTCGCAGCCGACGCCGTTGTGCTCGGAATCGGCTTGCAGGGCAATATCCGCAAGCTCGGCGTCGCGGGCGAGGACCTGCCCTTCGTGCAGTACCAGCTCGACGATCCGGACGAATACGAGGGCGAAACGATCGTCGTGGTCGGCGCCGGCGACGCAGCGATCGAGAATGCCGTCGCCCTGTCCGAACGCAACAAGGTCATCGTGATCAACCGGCGCGACGAGTTCGCGCGCGCCAAGGAAGGCAACCTCCAGGCGATCATGAAGGGCATCGGCGACGGCCGCATCGAATGCTATTTCGGTTCGGGACCCGAACTGGTCGAAGCGGTGGAAGGCGGCGCCAAGCCGGGTCGCATGGCGCTCTCAACGCCCAACGGCAAGGCCGAGATCGCGCTGGATCGGGTTATCGCGCGGCTCGGCGCGTCTGCGCCGCGCGCCTTCGTCGAAGCCTGTGGCGTCGAGTTCCCCAACAAGGATCCGGCTTCGGTGCCGGCGATCAGCTCCAAGTACGAGTCCAACGTGCCCGGCCTGTACATCGTCGGGGCGCTTGGCGGCTACCCGCTCATCAAGCAGGCGATGAATCAGGGCTACGAGGTCGTCGAACACATCCTCGGCCGGCCCGTGGAACCGGCGGACGAGCCCCTGCTGCGCGAGAAGTTCGGGAGGATGCCTGGCTTCACGACGGT
>JBBRIE010000118.1:0-8692 GCA_038221545.1 Lysobacterales bacterium | reverse complement strand
CGCATCGAGCAGATCACGTCCGACGTCGAGCCCGGTCGCGTCTACGAAGGCAAGGTTGCCAAGCTCATGGACTTCGGTGCCTTCGTCACCATCGCCCCGGGCAAGGACGGTCTGGTGCACGTTTCGCAGATTTCCAACGAGCGCGTCGAGAAGGTGTCCGACAAGCTCAAGGAAGGCGACATCGTCCGCGTCAAGGTGCTCGAGGTCGACAAGCAGGGCCGCATCCGCCTGTCGATGAAAGCGCTCGAGGACGACGCGGCGGCCGCCGCGCCGGAAGCCGCCGCGCAGTAAGCGCGGCCGCGAGCGGAAAAGCGGGGCGGACTACGGTCCGCCCTTTTTTATGCTGCAGCAATCGCGGTCGATGCCACTGCGTGGTGGACCTGTTGGGGCGCCCCTCGCTGGTCCGATCAGACACCCTTTGGTTGTGCGATGCAGGCGTTCCACGTCAGGATGCGGTATCGCCTGCCGAGAGAATCCCCATGACAGAACGCCGGCACTTCTCCATGATCCGCGAGTTCCATCTCGCCGACTGGCTCACCCTCGGCAACGCCTTCTGCGGTACCGGGGCGGTGTTCGCGGCGATGCGCTTCCTGCAGGAAGGCAACGTGCGCGACCTGCTGATCGGCATGGCGCTCATTCCGCTGGCATTCGTGCTCGACGCGCTTGACGGCCGCGTGGCGCGCTGGCGACAGCAGCAGTCGATCCTCGGCCGCGAACTCGATTCGCTCGCCGATGTGATCTCGTTCGGCCTCGCGCCGGCGGCGCTGGGCTACGCCTGTGGCCTGCAAGGCGGTTGGGACTGGCTCGTGCTCTCGTACTTCGTGGGTTGCGGCGTCAGCCGTCTGGCGCGCTACAACGTCACCGCGGAAGTGCTTTCGGACGGAGACGACAAGGTTCGCTACTTCGAAGGCACGCCGATCCCGACCAGCCTGCTGCTGGTGATCGTGCTGGCGATCGCGGCCTGGCAGGGAAGCATCGGCGCAGGCATCTGGGGCGGAGTCTGGCAGCTGGGTCCCTGGCAGCTGCATCCGCTGGTGCTGATATTCGCCGTGTCGGGTTCGCTCATGATCAGCAAGACTCTGCGGATCCCCAAGCCCTAGGTGAGTTGCGCCGGCAAGTCCGCCTCGGCGAACAGGTCCGCGCCCGTGGCCGGGTCTTCGCGATCGGCCATGCCCGCCAGCGCGACGCCAACCAGCCGGTAGCGGGTTCGTGACGGCAGTCCGACCCGCCCGCGCAGATCACTCGCGATCGCGACCAGTTGCTCCAGCGATGCAGGCCGCGGCGACGGCGTCAGGCTGCGCGTGAGGATGCGGAATTCTGCCGTCTTGAGCTTGAGCACGACCGTACGTGCGATCCTGACCGGATCGGAAGCGCGGTCGCGCTGGTAGGCCTGCCATGTCTTGCCGGCCAGTCGCTCGATGTGCGGAGCGAGCTCGTCGAGCCGGAGGTCGTGCTCGAACGTGTCTTCGCTCGAGATCTGCAGCGTTGGCCGCGACGGCGTCACCTCTCGATGATCGATGCCGCGGGCGAGTTCGAAAAGTCGTGCGCCCCAGCGGCCAAACTCGCGTTCGAGTGTGGCGGACGGGTGCTCGCGAAGATCGGCAACGGACCTGATTCCGAGGCGCTCGAGCCTGCTTTCCATCACGCGACCGACGCCGGGCAGGCGCCCTACCGCCAGTGGCGACAGGAATGGCTCGATGTCGCGCGGCCTGACCACGAACTGGCCGTTCGGCTTGCGCCAGTCGGAAGCGATCTTGGCGAGGAACTTGTTTGGCGCGATGCCGGCCGAGGCGGTGAGCGATGTCTCCTCCCGGATCGCCGCGCGAATGGCGCCGGCAGTGGCGGTGGCGGATCCCAGCCCATCGCGGGCCTCCGAGACGTCGAGATAGGCCTCGTCCAGCGACAGCGGTTCCACGAGATCGGTATGCCGAAAGAAAATGTCGCGAACCCGGCGCGATGCTTCCTTGTAGCGCGCGAAGTCGGGGGGCACGAACACCGCCTCGGGACACAAGCGCTCGGCGCGCAACGCAGGCATGGCGGATCGGATCCCGAACACGCGCGCCTCGTAACTCGCCGCGCACACTACCGAGCGTGCACCGCGCCAGGCCACCACTACCGGACGCCCGCGCAACGCGGCATCGTCGCGCTGCTCGACGGACGCGTAGAACGCGTCCATGTCGACGTGCACGATCTTGCGCTGGCGTTCCTGCACGAAGGTGGCTTCCGGTGGATGATCGTGGCCGCGCGCGTATCCTACGCTGGCGAAATCCCCGCAACCGAGACAAATCGAGTGCAATCCGCATGACTTCCGGTGACGCCATCGTGGCGACGCGGCGCTGGCTCGAACGGGCCGTGATCGGACTGAATCTTTGCCCCTTCGCCAAGGCGGTGCATGTCAGGCAGCAAGTCCGGTTCGTGGTCAGCGAAGCCACGAATCCGGAAGGTCTGCTGGACGCCCTCGAACGCGAGCTTGCGTTCCTGCGCGATACGGATTCGGCGGTGGTCGAGACCACGCTGCTGATCCATCCCGTGGTGTTGAACGACTTCCTGGAATACAACGATTTCCTGGACGTGGCGGACAGGGCTGTCGCGTCGCTCGGACTGCGCGGGCGGGTTCAGATCGCAAGCTTCCACCCCGACTACCGTTTCGCTGGCGCGCAGGCGGACGCCATCGGCAACTACACCAATCGCGCGCCTTTCCCGATCCTGCACCTGCTGCGCGAGGAAAGCGTCGCGCGTGCGGTCGAGGCCATCCCCGACGCCGACTCGATCGTGGACCGCAACCTTGCGACTCTCGCCGCGTTGGGGGTCGAAGGGTGGGATCGACTCATGCGCGCTGAATGATGCAGATACACCGAGGTGGTGGTTTGTTGCGGTGCAGCAATCGAGGTTGGTAGCATGCGCATCCGGATTTCACCGAGCGAATCGCGATGGCAAATCAACCGCAAGGCACCGAATGGATGGGCGACTGGAGCGCTCTCGGCGACCAGTTCTGGTCGGCATGGCGGCAAGGCGCCAGCCAGGCCGCGGGTGCCGCGCCCACCAATCCGGCGATGGAGCAGTGGCAGCGGATGATGGAGCAGGCGCGCGGAACGCATGGCGGTCACGGCGAAATGTTCGAGCGCGGCGTCGAAGGCATGCGCCAGTACGTCGACTTCATGCAGAACGCCTTGCAGCAGGTCGGCGCGCAGGCAGGCACCGGCTTCGACCCTGCACAGCTCATGCGCGGTGCCTTCCGTTCGTTCGATGTCCGCCAGAACCCGGTGCTGTCGGCGCTGCGCGCCTCGGCGGGCCATGGCGCGCTCAACGTCGACCAGTTGCTTGACGGCGTCAAGCAGTTCACCGAGCCGTTCCGCCAGCAGATGGCCAGCGGAATGACGATGCCAGCCTTCGGCCAGCATCGCGAGGAGATCGAGCGCAACCAGGCACTGATGACCGCGCTTGCGGGCTTGCAGGAGCCGATGGGGCTGTACCAGTCGGAGATGATGCGTGCCGCGAAGCGAGGACTCGAGCTCTTCGAGTTGAAACTGGCGGAACGGGCCGAGCCGGGCCGTGAACTCTCCAGCATGCGTGCGGTGTACGACCTCTGGATCGATGCTGCGGAGGAAGGCTACGCCGAGGTCGCACTGTCTCCGGGCTTTCGCAAAGCCTATGGCGAAATGGCGAATGCGCAAATGCGCGTGCGCCAGCTGATCCAGCAGCAGGTGGAACGCAGCACCGCCGCCTTCGGCATGCCCGGCCGCACCGAGATGGACAGCGTGTTGCGCCAGCTGCATGACCTGCGACGCCGGCTCGGTGACGCGGAAGAGGCGCTCGCAAACGGTGACGAAAAGCCTTTGAAGGCGACCGGCGCATCCGCGAAGCCGCAAGGCGCCGTGTCGCGGAACCGGCCTGATGCAAAGGCGGACTCGATCCCGCCTGCGCGCGCCAAAGCGCGAAAGCAGCGGGCCGCGACGCGATCGCGAGCGGCCAGCACAGTGCCCTTCATCGCCGAAGCCGTGGCGCCGCAGTCGAAATCGCTTCCCGGCAAGACCAGGTCGCGCAAGGACGCGAAGTCGAAAAAGCCAGCCAAGGCCGCCAAACCGAACAAATCCGCAAAGCCAAAGAAGCCCGCCGAGGCCGCCAAACCGAACAAATCCTCAAAGCCGAAGAAGCCGGCCATGACCGCAAAGTCGAACAGAAGCGCCGGCTCGTTCGCCGAGCGTCTCGCCGCCGCGCGCACCAACAGCCGGAAGGGGAAGTAAGCCATGGGTCCGATCCGAATCAAGCCCGAAACCGCGTTGGCCGAAGTGCAGACGCTGGGGCGCAAGCTCGCGGCAGGCGCGCAGGTCCTGCGCGGCCTCGACGCCGGTACCGTCAACTATGGCGCGACCGAGAAGGAAGAGATTTTCCGCATCGACAAGGTCGTGCTGTATCGATTCAAGGGCGCCTCGACGCCCACCGCCGAGGTACCGATCGTGGTCACCTACGCGCTGGTAAACAGGCCGTACATGATCGACTTGCAGGAAGACCGCTCGATCGTCCGCAACCTGCTCGCGCAGGGCGAGGACGTGTACCTGATCGACTGGGGCTATCCGGATGCGGCCGACCGATTCGTGTCGATGGACGACTACATCAATCGTTACATGCGTCGTTGCATCGACGTGGTGCGCGATCGGCATGACCTCGAGGCGGTCAACCTGCTCGGCATCTGCCAGGGCGGCGTGTTCTCGCTCTGCTTCGCGTCGATCTATCCGGAAAAGGTGCAGAACCTCATCACCATGGTGACGCCGGTCGATTTCCACACGCCTGACAACATGCTGTCCAACTGGACCCAGGGCGTGGACGTCGACCTCGCCGTCGACGTGCTGGGAAACATTCCCGGCGACCTCATGAATTCGTCATACCTGTCGCTCAAGCCGTTCCGCCTGAACCTGCAGAAATACGTCGGGCTCCTCGACATCCTCGACGATCCGCTCGAGGTGGAGAACTTCCTGCGCATGGAGAAGTGGATCTTCGATTCCCCGGACCAGGCGGGTGAAGCCTTCCGCCAGTTCAACAAGGAGTTCTACCAGGAGAACCGCATGATGCGCGGCGGCACGATGGTCGGCGACAAGCGCGTCGACCCGCGCAACATCACCATGCCCGTGCTCAACATCTACGCCGAGCAGGACCACCTGGTGCCGCCGAGCGCGTCGAAGCCCATGCGCGGCATCGTGGGAACCGACGATTACTCCGAGCTTGCGTTCAAGGGCGGACACATTGGCCTCTACGTGTCCGGCCGCGCCCAGCGCGAGGTGCCGAGCGCGATCCACGAGTGGTTGGCGACGCGCACCTGAAATTGAACGTCCTCCTTCGCCGCGGCCGTACGGCGCGTCGACGCGCCGCTCGCCCCGGCTGGAGCTGGACGCTGGCGATCTGCCTTGGGGTGATCTGGACGCTGCCCAACACGCTGCTGGGCGTGCTGGTGGGCGCGATCGGGCTGATGGGCGGCGCGCGCATGGCCGTCACGCGCGACGTGCACGCCCTGACATTCGCCGAGTGGCCATGGGGCCGAGGGGGTGCGCTGACCCTTGGCAACTGCGTCCTCCACACAGGACCCAGTCTGGACCGTGCCTGTGGCCTCTACGCACCCGTTGCGGGCTGCGCGGCGGACCTCGTGCCGCGGCTCGGCGACCACGAACGCGCGCACGTGCTGCAGTACATGGTCCTTGGGCCGCTGTTCCTGCCCGTCTATCTGGTCTGCGGCGGAGTCTCGGCGCGCAATCCCTTCGAGCGCGCAGCCGATCGATATGCGTTGACCGGTGCTGGATGGTGGCCGTTCGGCCGGGTCAGAAGCTGATGAAGAGGCCGCCGTTGACCGGGATGTTGGCGCCGGTGATGAAGCCCGCTTCGTCGTGGGTGAGGAACTCGACCGTGCGCGCGATCTCGCTGGGCTTGCCCAGGCGTCCGACCGGCACGTTGGACAGGATCTTCGCGCGCACGTCCTCCGGAACCTGCATGACGAGCGCGGTCTCGCAGTAGCCGGGACTCACGCTGTTTACCGTCACGCCCTTGCGCGCGACCTCACGGGCCAGCGCCATCGTGAATCCGTGCATGCCGGCCTTGGCGGCGGAATAGTTGGTCTGGCCGAACTGTCCGGTCTGGCCGTTGACGGACGAGATGTTGACGATCCGGCCGAAACCGCGATCCGTCATGCCGTCGATCACGAGCTTCGAGAGATTGAACACCGAGTCGAGATTGACGCGCATGACGTCGGTCCATTGCGACGCGGTCATCTTGCGCAAGGTCGAGTCGCGCGTGATTCCAGCGGCATTGACGAGGATGTCCACTGGACCGTGTTTCTCCGTGACGCGCTGCACAAGACCTGCACAGGATTCCGGGTTCGTAACGTCCACGGGCTCAAACGAAACCGAGTCGCCGAATTCGGCCACTTCCTTCCCGAACTCCTCGATGCGGTCTACGCGGGTCCCCAGATCCGCGGCGATTACCCGCCGGCCAGCCTGTGCAAGTCGCACGCACATCGCCGAGCCCAAACCGCCAATTCCGCCGGTAACGATCGCAACTCGGGAAGCCTGGGTCATCTGCATCATCCGCCATGAAGGTGCTGCATCGCAGCAAGCGGGGGATGGTAGGGACGGGTCCCGGGAGTGTCAAACCGCCCTGGCGGGTACTGCGGACCGCTTTGGCCCGGCTACTTGCTACCGGTGTCGTCGTCGCTGCGCGGCGGAATCGCGGAATTCAGGAGCTGCTCCTGCATGGTCTTCCACATCTGCAGGTTGCGATCGGTCAGTTCGTTGAACATGCTCCAGGGAGTCTTGCCGAGCATGTCGTTCAGCTGGCTGCGGAACTGCGTCTGTTGCGACAGGAACGTGTCCATCGAGCGCTCGAGGTAGGTTCCCATGAGCCCCTGCAACGAATCACCGTAGAACCGGATGATCTGCGACAGGAGATTCGTCGAGAACATCGGCAGGCCGCGCTCCTCGTGTTCGGAAATGATCTGGAGCAGCACGCTGCGTGTGAGATCTTCGCCGGTCTTCGCATCCTTGACCACGAAGGACTCGTTGTCGATGACCAGCTGGCGCACGTCCTCAAGCGTGATGTAACTCGAAATCTCGGCGTCGTACAAACGCCGGTTCGGATACTTCTTGATCGTGCGCGGTTCGGCCATGCGTGCACGCTAGCAGAGTCTGCGCGACTGAGACAATTAACAGAGGTATCGATGGCCCGCCCGGATCGTGGAGACGCCGCGCCCGTTCGCCGTCCATGACTCACATCGTTAAACAACCAGCAGAGGCCATGTTGCATTCGATGCTGGCAGGCGTGCTGCAAGCAGCCACCCGTGGCACGCCCCCGTTCGCCATCCAGGGCTCACCTGGTGCGGGAACCAGTAGATGCCTTGCGGCATCTACTGAGCGGTTGCTTCACCAACCCATGTAGTGCCCGCCATTGGCGGAGAGGTTCGCGCCGGTGATCCAGCCCGCACGCTCGTCGGTGAAGAAGCCCACGGCATAGGCGATCTCGGATGGCTCGCCGAGACGGCCGATCGGGATCTGCGCGACGATCTTGGCGCGCACGTCTTCCGGCACCGCCATCACCATGTCGGTGCCGATGTAGCCGGGCGATACCGTATTGACGGTCACGCCGAATTTGGCATTTTCCTGCGCCAGTGAAATCGTGAACCCGTGCATGCCGGCCTTGGCGGCGGCGTAGTTCGCCTGGCCGTACTGACCCTTCTGGCCGTTGATCGAACTGATCTGCACGATGCGGCCCCACTTGCGCTCGCGCATTCCCTCGATCACGGGGCGGGTGACGTTGAAACACGAATTGAGGTTCGTGTTGATCACTTCCTGCCACTGCATCGGCGACATGCGATGGAACGTCGTGTCGCGCGTGATGCCGGCATTGTTCACCAGGATATCGACCGGACCGAGTACCTTGACCACTCCTGCGATCATCTGCTCCGCAGACGCCGCATCGCCGACATCGCCGGGAACGAGCGCCACGTCCACGCCTTCGGCCTTGAGGTGCGCCTGCCAGGCCTTCGCCTTGGCCTCGTCGCGATAGTTGGTGGCCACCTGATGACCTTGCTGCGCGAGGAACCTGCAGATGGCGGATCCGATTCCGCCGGTGCCACCCGTGACCAAAGCGACTCGTGATTGCATGGACTTCTCCTGTGTCTGGGGCGGGCGCCGCGCGCGGAACGCGGCGGGCGAAGTCACTAGTATCGCGGCACAGCCATGCAAAGCGCACGCGGCAGCGCAACGAGGGAGAAGCGGCTGGCGGCGGCATCCAGGAGCGCTCGCGGGTCGCGCGCATCGGGGTCCAGGTGCTGTCCAAGCATGCGCAGGACTGCGTGCAGCGTGGGCATCGGCAGGGCAGGATCGACCGCCGCGCTCCGTGCCTGCTTGGACAGCTTGGCTCCCGATTCATCCACGATCAGGGGCAGGTGGAGATATCGCGGGATCGCCAGCCCCAACAGTCTCTGCAGCAGGATTTGCCTGGCGGTCGCCGAGAGCAGGTCCGCGCCCCGGACGACTTCGGTCACGCCCTGTGCCGCATCGTCGACGACGACGGCCAGATGGTAGGTGTACTCGCCATTCGATCGCCGCAACACGAAGTCACCCACGCGCCGCGCCACGTCCTGATTCTGTATCCCCCGGATTGAATCCTTGAACGAAACTCTGGCCGGAGGCACGCGCAACCTCCACGT
>JBBRIE010000117.1:0-8742 GCA_038221545.1 Lysobacterales bacterium | reverse complement strand
GATTCGTTGCGCGACACGATCGAACGCGCGCGTTCCTCGGTGACCTGCGTGCGCGGCGGCGCCGCCGGCTCGCCGTCCAGGAACCAGCCGTCATCCTCCGCTTCGGCGTGCGCCTTCGCGAACCGGTTCGGCAGGTCGCGCGCCGCGCCGCGGCCCTTGATGGCGACGTCAGGGCGCGAAACGTTCGAACATCGTGGCGGTTGTTTGATCGACGACATTCGAGCATTCTCCCGCGCTCCATCTCCTCACATGCGACCCTACCCCGCCTTTCGCTGGCGCCATAAGGAGCGAAGGACGCACCAGGACCGGGCATGTGTCGCGAGTGTCCGGAGGCCTGGCGTGCCGTCTATGCACCCTGTGGGAGCTGATGCGGAGAGCGTCCGCCAACTGTACTCACATCGAATGCAGGGACAGCCGATACACGTCCTTCGCCAGCGACAAGTCCGCGTCGGCGCGCAGAAACAGTTCCTCGACGCTTTCCTCGAGCGACTCGGTTGTCGCCGAACCCGACGCGACAGCCAGTTCCGATTCCGCCGCAAATGCATCCACGCAATCACGTAGTGCCTGCACAGAGTCATCCCGCGCATTTCCCTGCAGTACCACGATGAACTCCGGACTCCCGGTGGCGCGACTGAGGCTGTCTCCGGCGTCGGTCCGCAACGAGGATTCGAGGATTCTTTCGAGCTGCACCAGCGCGCGCTCGACGTGGCGTTCGCCCTTCCTGTCTACGGCCGCAGCGAAATCCTGGATTTCGAAAATCGCGATGGTGCGCCCTCGCGTTGCTTCGTGCTGTGCCGATTCGGGCTGCGACGGAGCGGGCGGAGTTGCGAGCCAAAGCGATCGTTGCAGCTCCCGTTCCCGATGCCGGGCCTCGAGCAGGTTCATGGTCAAGCGCGCAAGAGACTCCAACCCTTCGCGTTGCGCGCTATCGAGTGTCCTGGGCACCCGGTCCAATACGCAGACCGTCCCCACGGCGGCGCCGGACGGCGTAACCAGCGGCATGCCCGCGTAGAAGCGGATGCCCGCGCTCCCCGCCACCAGGGGGTTGCCCGCGAAGCGCGCATCCAAGAGGGCGTCGGTCACTTCCATCAATGTGTCCGGGGTGCGGATCGCGTGGTCGCAGAACGCGATCTCGCGGCGGGTTTCGCTCAACTCGAAGCCGGTGCGCGCCTTGAGCCACTGCCGGTCCCGATCGATGAGCGAAACCAGCGCGATGGGTGCGCCGCACAGGAGCGACGCAACCCGGCCGATGTCGTCGAACGCGGCATCCGGCAGGCTGTCAACGACGTGGTAGACATCGAGCGCTCGTTGCCGGGCGGCTTCCTCGAGGAGGGCGGTCACATCGGTTCTCCATGGCTTCAACGCCGCCCGGTGGCGGCGCTCCGCAAGCCTGACTCAAGTCCGCCTCGGCGCGCAACGCAAGGTTGCGCGCCTGTCACCTTTCGTTACAGCGCCTTGATGACCTCGTCGGCGAACTCCGAGCACTTGACCTCGGTGGCGCCTTCCATGAGGCGCGCGAAGTCGTAGGTGACGCGCTTGTTGCCGATCGCCTTGTCCATCGCGTGGATGATCGCGTCGGCAGCTTCGGTCCAGCCGAGATAGCGCAACATCATTTCGCCGGACAGGATCACCGAACCCGGATTGACCTTGTCCATGTCGGCGTACTTGGGCGCGGTGCCGTGCGTCGCCTCGAACACCGCGTGACCGGTCAGGTAGTTGATGTTGGCGCCCGGCGCGATGCCGATCCCCCCGACCTGCGCGGCCAGTGCGTCTGAAAGGTAATCGCCGTTGAGGTTGAGCGTGGCGACCACATCGTATTCCGCGGGCCGCAGCAGGATCTGCTGCAGGAACGCATCGGCGATCGAGTCCTTGATGATGAGACCCGCACCCGGCTTGCCCTCCGGGATCACGTGCCACGGCCCGCCATCGAGCTCGACCGCGCCGTAGAACTCGCGCGCGACCTGGTAGCCGAAGTCGCGGAACGCGCCTTCGGTGAACTTCATGATGTTGCCCTTGTGCACCAGGGTCAGCGACTTCGACTTGTGCTTGATCGCGTAGCGCATCGCCGAATGCACGATGCGCTCGGTGCCTAGGTAGCTGACCGGCTTGATGCCGATGCCGACCTGCACGTCGACGGTGCGCGCAGGCGCGCCGATCGACTCCAGCAGCTGCTGCCATTCGTCGGACTTCTTCTGGGTGCCGAAGCGGATCTTGTCGAACTGCTTCGGGAATTCCGTCTGCAGGAACGACAGGAACTTCGCCGCTTCCGGCGAACCCGGCGCGAACTCGATGCCGGCGTAGATGTCCTCGGTGTTCTCGCGGAAGATCGTCATGTTGACCTTGCCCGGCGCGTTCACCGGCGAGGGCACGCCCTCGAACCAGCGCACCGGTCGCAGGCACACGTAAAGGTCGAGCATCTGGCGGAGGGCGACGTTGAGCGAGCGGATGCCGCCACCAACCGGCGTCGTCAGCGGCCCCTTGATCGACACGAGGTAGTCGCGGCAGGCGTCGACCGTCTGCTCCGGCAACCAGTCGCCGACGGTGTTGAAGGCTTTCTCGCCTGCGAGTACTTCCATCCACATGAGCTTGCGCTGGTCGCCGTACGCCTTCGCGACCGCGGCGTCGAGAACGCGTACCGAGGCGCGCCAGATGTCGGGGCCGGTGCCGTCGCCCTCGATGTACGGAATGATCGGTCGATCGGGAACCGTCAGTCGACCGCGGTCGTTGGTGATGCGCTGGCCGCCCGGAGGCGGCGGCAGTGGCGTTGCCTTGGCGGGTGCGACGGGTTGCTTCGAGCTGGTCTGCGCGGTGGCGGCGTCGGTCATCTTGTTCCCCTGTGGCTTGCACGCGTCTGCGCGGGTACGGCCTGTCGCCGCCTGCCCCGCACACGCAAGACGCGCATTGTCGCGGTTTCCTGCCGCGTGGGGTAGACGGATCCGCGGCATGGCCAATCCTCAACCACAGATGCCGCGGACGCGTGTTGGTGACGTTGCCGTGACCGGGGAATGAACCGCTCCTGAGGCAAGGGGGCGATGTGATCCCCCAGGCATTGACGACAGCCGCCGTTGCCGATCAATTGGCTCAATCTCCAACTATAAGGAACTCGACCATGACCGAGGCAAGCATCAGCGAAGCGGAATCGGATCTGTCCCAACTCATCCAGCGCGCACTCGCGGGAGAGGAAGTGATCATCGCCGACGATGGCAAGCCCATGATCAGGCTGGTGCCAATCCTCGCGCCGCTGCAATCGTCCGGGCTCGCCAAGTGGGATCGTGGGCCTCGCTTGACCGATTTCGACGCGGAGATGGCGGACTTCGGCGACTGCATTCCGCGACAAGTGCGCAGCGGTTCAACCAGCGGCTGATCCGATTCCCTTACGCCTGGAGTTGCGGCGACGTGGTTGGGGCGGCAGCCACGCTCCCATCGCCGAAGACGTCGCGCCAGGCGTGGTACATCGTCGCGTAGATCACCGCGCAGATCCCGACCAGATAAGCCACGTAGACCGGCGCGGCCAGCGCCACGGCAAGGCCCGGATGCACCAGCCCGCCGATGAAGCCGAGCAGCACCATCAGCAGCACCATCGGAATGGCCAGCAACACCAGCGAGACGATGGTCACCACGATGTTGACGAGGATGGGCAGCGCATTGCGCGCCGAGCCGCGCAGCCCGTCCATGAACGCCTCGAAGCCGCCCGCGCGTGTGAGCGCCACCTGCGCGTAACCGAAGGTGTTGATGCCCACGATCGCGATGCTGCCGGCCACGCCGAAAGCGGCCGCCAGCCACGGCGACCCGGTCACCGGCGGCGGTTCCGCGGCGGCGGTGAGCGGCTGCGTGAGCGCCTTGCCGTACCAGGCCAGCATGTCCGGGCCCAGCATCGTGAGCACCACCACCGCGAAGACCATGTACACGAGGAATGCGATCGCCGCGAAGCCGAGTGTGCGCGCCATGAGGTCGGTATCGCCGAACGTCGCGAAGAGGGAGGTGGGGTTCGCGCTGCCGGTGCGCTCGAGCGAGTCGACCATGCGCAGCATGCCGACCTGGAGCAGCGCTGCGACAAACAGGACGACCAGTGTCCATCCCAGTTGCACCGCGATCGATGTCTGGGCAGCGGGCATGAGGTGATTGACCGTCAGCTGCAAGCCGATCGGCACCAGGATCGCGAACAGGAAAAGGAGAAATGCCAGCGAGAACGTACCGGGGTGCTTGCGCACGGTGTCGAATCCGCGCGTCAACCATGCAAGTCCGTTGCCGGCGGGGACGCCACGTGCTTCGCTCATCGAAGTGTTCCGCGTTGAAGTGCGGGCGTTGTAGCACATCGCCGCCGCGCCGCCTCAGCCTTCGATTGCGGCGGGACTACGACTCCTCGTGGCCGTTCCAGGCGCTCGTGGGTCTCGCGAGCGCGAGTCGCGCGAAGCGGCGAAGCACGGCGCGGGCCTGCGGTGCCGCGTGGACGCGTTGCGCGAGGGCGCGCGCGCAGCTGTCCTCGCGCGCGAGGTCTTCGCCGCGCGCGGCGATGTAGCCGCGCATCGCCGCGGTCGAGAACTCCGGGTGGAATTGCACGCCCCACGTGCGTGCACCCATGCGAAAGGCCTGGATCGGGTCATGCGCGGAACGTGCCAGCACCACCGCGCCGTCCGGCGGCTCGAGCACGCTCTGCCGATGAGTGAGCTGCGCGGAGAACCGCGCGGGTGCGTGGTGGAACAACGCGTCATCCTGCGCGGCGTCGAGCCGCTCGACCGCGTGCGTGCCCATCTCGCGGCCGCCCGGGTGGTAATCGACGCGCCCACCGAATGCATGCGCGATGAGCTGGTGGCCGTAGCAGACGCCGAGCAGCGGCAGGTCGGCGGCGTGCGCGTCGTGGATCCAGCCCGCGGTGGTTTCGCTCCAGGGTTCGCGGTCCGTGACCATCGCCCCCGAGCCAGTAATCAATGCACCGGCGAGTAGACCGGGCGCGGGCAGCGGATCGCCATGCTGCACGTCCACGATTTCGACTGCGTGCTCTGGCAATCGCATCGCCACGCGGAACCAGTGAGGGAAGTCGCCGAGGCGCGCACGCACTCGTGGAATGGCGCGGCCGGTCTGCACGATCAGCAGGGGTCTCGTGGATGTCCTTTGCATGCGTGCATCTTCGCACCGCTGCGCGCGTCAGGTGTCGCCGCGGCTGTCGTCAGGTCCGCTCGCGCGACCGGGCCTGCGACCCTCGCGGCGAACGCCGGCAGCGGCGATCTCGAGATTGCCGCACGGCTTGATCGCGCCCTGCGGCGTGCGGAGGTTGATGAGCCGGTGTCCGCGCGCGCCTCAGCGCCAGACGCCGTTCGTGAAATGGTGCGCGTTCATCGCGAGGTGCGTTGCGACGCCGGCCACGTAGCCGAGGGCGATGGCCCAGGTCCAGCGCAGGTGGGTGAAGAAGGTGTAGGCACCCTTGCTGCGGCCCATCAGTGCGACGCCGGCCGCCGACCCCACCGCCAGCAGGCTGCCGCCGATGCCACAGGTGAGCGTGATCAGCAGCCACTGCCCGTGGTCCATCGCCGGGCTCATCTGCAGCACCGCGTACATGATCGGGATGTTGTCGACGATGGCGGACAGCAGGCCCAGCCCGATGTTCGCCCAGGTATGCCCCCACCCGTCGTAGATGCCGACCGACAGGAGTTCGATGTAGCCCAGTGCCGCCAGGCCACCGACGCTCAGCAGCACGCCGTAGAAGAACAGCAGCGTGTCCCATTCCGCGTTGGCGATGATCTTGAAAATCGAATAGGTGCTGGCCTGCGCGGGGATCTTCGGATCGAGACGCTCGCGGCGCGCGATCCAGTACGCGAGCAGGTTGAGCAGCGACAGGCCCGCCATCATGCCGAATACCGCCGGCAGTCCGAGGAACTGCTTGCCGACCACGGTGATGACGATCGTGATGCCGAACAGCACGCAGATGGCGAGCCCGCCGGGACGGATGTCGGCATCGTCGACGGACTTTTCCGGCGTCCGCGCGGGCACGCTGAAATGCATGATCGCCGCGGGAATCAGCCAGCTCACCAGCGACGGCACAAAGATCACCAGGAACTCGAGGAACTCGACCTTGTGTGCCTGCCACACCATCAGCGTCGTAATGTCGCCGAAGGCGGACCAGGCGCCGCCGGCATTGGCCGCCACCACCAGGTTTACGAAGGAGATGGCGACGAAGCGCGGGCTGTCCTTGCCGACCGCGAGCAGCACCCCGGACATCACCAGCGCTGTCGTCAGGTTGTCGACCAGTGGCGAGAGGAAGAAGCTGGCGATGCCGGTGAGCCAGAACAGCTGCCGATAGCTGAAGCCGTGGCTGGCAAGGTTGGCGCGCAAGGCCTCGAAGATGTTGCGCTCGCTGATCGCGGACACGAACGACATCGCCACCACGAGGAAGAAGAACAGCTCCGCGAAATCCAGGAAGATGATGCGAAACCCCGCCTGCACGGCGGCGGCCTCGGCCGCGGAGGATTGCTGCCCCTGCAGCGCGATCAGCCCCCAGATCAGCGAGGCCGCGATCAGCACCGGCTTGGACTTCTTGAGTCCGGTGCGCTCCTCGAAGGCCACGAACAGGTAGGACACCACGAACACCACGACCGCGATGATGCCGACGGTCTCGCGCGTCCAGTGGAGGTTCTCGATCACCTGCGTCGAGGCGATGAGCGTCGTCGGGGCCAGGCAGGCCAGCAACGCCAGCAGGACTCGAGGCAACTTGGTGAGATTGATCGCGCGCTCCGGATTCGTCGGTGGCGCCCGACGCAGCGCCGGGAGCCAGGGGTGGATGCGGTCGCCGTGGACAGGGTCCGGGCGCCAGCGCCGTGGCGACATTGTCCCACAGCACCGCGACGCGTCGCCGACGCACGCGAATCGCGCGCCGCCTGTGGCGGCATCGAGCCTGCCGTCGCGGACGCCCGCTCAACGGGAATGCGAGCATGAATTCAATCCACCGGGGCGTGCGTCGATGCCTCGCTGGCAGCATCCCATCGGTGCTGCAACGGGGGCACTCCTGCCATGCGCAGCGGAGTCGGCACGCAACAGTGGGCTGGGGCGTAGGTGGCCTCGCGCGCACCTGCCAGCACGAGTGCGGCACGCCGGCGCTGCGCGAGGACCTCGCGGAGCAGAGAGCGCGGGGACGAGCCGTTCGCGTGGGCGGGCAGGCCGAGTAGCGGCGGGGCGGTGGTACGCGGGCCGGCTGACGGCGCATCGCCCGGTAACGGAGCGCTCGGGCGCGCACCCGCCACGTGCCATGGCCCACAATGCCCCCGTGCCCGGATTCCCCCCAACGATCGAGCAGTTGCCGTTTCTCGCCATCCTGGCCGCCGTGCCGATGTCGTTCCCAGCCTCAACGGGGGCCGGCTGACATGACATCCATAACGACTACCGCACAGGGCGTCGGTGCGGACGAGCGCACGGGCGCGAGCCGCGGCCGCAGCGGCACCCGCAGGGTGCCGCTCAACCCCTTCACCTGGTGGCGCTGGCTGCGGCAATGGCGGCAGCGCCACCTGCGCGTCGACCGCTTCGCGGTCCTGCGCCACGTCGACGAGGCGGGCGCGGCCGGGCCGCGCTATGCCTTCATGACGCTCATGTCCTGCGGCATCGCCATCCTCGGGCTGCTGCAGAACTCGGCGGCGGTGATCATCGGCGCGATGCTGATCTCGCCGCTGATGGGGCCGATCGTGAAGATGGGCATGTCCCTCGCCACGATCGACCTCGCCAACCTGCGCAGCGCCCTGCGCGCGCTGGTGGTCGGCGTGGTCGTCTCACTCGCCACCGCGGTGCTGATCGTGCTGGTTTCACCGCTGCAGGAGGCGACGCCCGAGATCCTCGCACGGACCCAGCCGACGCTGTTCGATTTGCTGGTGGCGGTGTTCTCCGGCCTCGCCGGCGGCTACGCCACGGTCACGCGCAAGGGCGAGGCCATCGTCGGCGTCGCCATCGCCACCGCGCTGATGCCGCCGCTCGCCGTGATCGGCTTTGGCCTGGCCACCTTGAACATGCAGGTCGCCGGCGGCGCCGCGTTCCTGTTCATGACCAATCTGCTGGCGATCGCGCTGTCGGTCACTGCCGTGGCACGCTGGTACCGCTTCGGCGCAAGCGACTCGCCCAAGCACGACACCTGGCAGGCCATCCTCATCATCGGCGTGTTCGCGGTGCTGTCGATCCCGCTCGGCATCGCGCTGCGCGACATCGCCAGCCGCGACCAGGTCGCGCGCAGCGTGCGTGCGGTGCTCGAGGAGGCAGCACGGGAGACCGGGGGGCGAGTGACCACGCTGCGCCTCGACGCCAGCCTTTCACCAGTGCTGGTGGACGCCGTGCTGGTGACGCCACGTCATCGCAACGGCCTGGCGGCGGTGGTCGAGCAGCGCCTGTCCACCACGCTCGGCCGCCCGGTGGACCTGCAACTGCGCGAGGTCCTGACTTCCGACGACGCGCAGCTCGCGCGGGAGCGATCCGCCATCGCCGAACTCGCGCGCGACGTCGGCGACCTGCGGACGAGCGCGGCGACAGCGCAGGCACGACGCTCCGCGCGCGAGGCCAAGGCGGCCGCCTTGCGGGCATCCACGCTCGCGCGGTTCGGCCGCATGGAGATTTCCGACGATGCCGAACGCGCGCTGCTGATGCTGTCGGCGACCAGCGGCGTCACGCTCGACGGCGCGCGGCAGATGGAGGCTGCGATGTTGCGCGCGGACCCCGGCACGCGCTTCGAGGTGGTGCCACCGCCGCAGGCGTTGCCCTGGCTCCGCTTCG
>JBBRIE010000116.1:0-8852 GCA_038221545.1 Lysobacterales bacterium | reverse complement strand
GGCTGGAAATTCTTTCGTCAGTGGATGCGCTCGCCACGCGAGATGGCAGCCTTGTCGCCGAGCAGCCGGGAACTCGCGGCCAGGATGACCGGGGAGTTGTTGAAGTCCACGCGACGGGTGATCGAACTCGGCGGCGGAACGGGTGCGTTCACGCGCGCGCTGCTCGAATTCGGGATACAGCCCCGGGACTTGCTGGTACTCGAACTCAACCAGACCCTGTCGGTGCACCTGGAGCAGGCGTTTCCCGACGTCATGGTCGAATGCGCAGACGCGGTTGACGTCGAGCGCATCGCATCGACGTCAGGCTGGCTCGACGGGGGTCAGGCCGATGCGGTGGTGTGCGGCCTCGGCCTGCTCGCGATGACGCCTGCGGCGCAATGCCGGGTGCTCGCAGCGTCGTTCGCCTTGCTCGCCCCGAACGGGCGGTTCCTCCTCTTCACCTATGGGCCCGCCAACCCAGTCGCACGAGAGGTGATGCAGGATCTCAATCTCGGCGCCCGGCGCGGAGGATTCACGCTCAAGAACCTGCCGCCGGCCACGGTCTACGTGCTCACGCGAAACCGGTCCAGACGCGTGCGACCGCAGTCCCCGGCACCCGGTCGCTAGCCGGCTCGGAGCGTGCGATTGTCGAATGCGCGGACCCCGGGCCGGTCCTCGCGCAACGCGCGCACCAGCACCTTCGCGACGCGCTCCGCCTCGACCGGTTTCCACGCCGGGGGCGCAAGCCAGCCAAACCGACTGGCAATGACCTCTCCCATGCGGAACTCCCGTCGGTCACCGAGCAGCAGCGAGGGCCGCGCGATGGAGAGCGCGCGCCACGCTTGCGCGGCCAGCCCTTGTTCAAGTTCGCCCTTCACCATGTTGTAGAACACGCGCGAGCGCGTGTGGGCACCGGCGGCGCTGACCAGTGCGAAGTGGGTCGCGCCGGCGGCGCGCGCCAACCGCCCGATGGTCAGCGGGAACTCGAAATCAACGCGGCGGAAGGCGGCCTGCGATCCTGCCTGGCGCATGGTCGTACCCAGGGCGCACAACACCTGGTCCACGCAGAACCAGTCGGCATGCGCGTCGAGATGGGTGAACTCGGTGACGCACGCGCGCAGCTTCGGATCGCGAGGCAACGATTCGAGCGTGCGCCGGGACAGCACGCGAACTTCCGTGACATCCGGGTCTTCGAGCAGCGCGCCCAGTGCCGCCTCGCCGACCAGGCCGGAGGCGCCCGCGAGCAACACCCGCCGCCGTGAGCTCACTCGGGCGTCGGCGGCGGGGCGGAGACCGTCGGCGTGATCGCGGGCGTGGCGCCTTGCACAGTGCGATGGCGGATGGCCAGCACGACGGCAACGATCAGCGCCGCACTGGCGGCCATATCGCTCCAGAACACCCGCGTCACCGCGGCGCTGTTGTCGCTCAAGGGGAACGCCAGCACCACGAAGCTCAAAGTGGAGATCAGTCCTGCCGTCAACGCGGGCCAGCGCCAGGGCGCGTACACGCCGCCCGCGATCATGGACGCTCCGAGCAGTGCGAACAGCACGGCGCGATGGCGCAACAGCAGCAACGTGTCCGGGTCGCTACTGCCGATCTCGTACAGGGCGTGCAACCGCCCGGGACCGAACACGCCCACGGCAGGGTAGAGGTGCAGCAGCCCGACGGCGATGAGAATCAGCGAGACGAGTCGATGCATGACAGCGGTGCTCCGGTCAGGACGTCATCGTACCGCCGTCGCGCGGTAGTCGGCACCGTGCCTGGTCCCCCGGACAGCGACCCAACCAGCGGTTCGCGACCGGTGCTGCGGACGCATTGTTCCACGCGATCGGTGACGAAGCGCTCGTAGACTTCCGTATGCAGGTTGTGCAACGCGAGTTCGACCCGAAACGGCGTGCGCGGGTTCCTGTCCAGCATGCGCGCGACGAAGTAACCGATCGGCTTGACGCCATGCGGATGGCCATACACGCGGAAACCGCGATAGAAAGGATCGTCCAGCAGACCACGCAGTTCCGCATGCAGTGCACGTTCCCGCGCGGTGAGGCGCCGCGACAGGCGCGGGTCGGACTCGACCAGCAGCCGCTCGAACCAGCGCCGTCCACGCACCTGGAATGGCTGGCTCAGTTCCCAGATGCGGCGATTGATGCGGTTGTAGTGGGCGAAGCCGCCGTGTTGCCGAAGGGCATCGGCGGCAAGCGCATCGACGTCGTACACGACGAAATTCTGTGCCTGGTTATTGATGTCGTCGAGGGTCGACGCGTCGAAAACGTGGTGCAGGAAACCCGGTGCGCCGTTGAACGCCTGCCTGCCCAGCGCGGAAGTCTTCCGGGCGAGGCCGTCCGCAAACATTTCGCCGCGGCTGCTGCCGAGCAGGATGCTTTCGGAACGACCCAGTTTGTTGAAGGTACCGATGACGATTTCCTCCCGACGGAAGGCGCGGTCGAAGCCCGCGTGACCGAACAGTTCGGCCAGCATTGCGTATTGCGCCACCTGGCGACCCACGCCGCACTCTGCGCGAACCGGTCTCTCGTGGAACGCGGACATCGCCTCGCTGTTGGAGCGGATCGGCACGAAACCGCGCCCCCAGTCGAAAATGGGCCGCCATCCAGCTTCGGCCGCGCTACCTGCGCCGAACCCGATCCAACCGGTCTGCAACCCACTGAACCGGAACCGGGGGTTGGCGACGAGGCTGTCGATAGCGGCCCGGTTGGCGGCGCCGATGCGGATCGCGAACGCGCAGCGCGAGGCCTGGTCGTCGATTACGTCGGTGAGCCGAAGGCTGCCCGCGGGATGTTGCGGCAGGCGCAACACGAGATCGCCGGCCGCGTGCGCAGAGTCGAGATCGGCTCGCGCACAGGCATTGCCGCCGTGCGCATCGATGGCATCGCCGGTCGCAGGCTCGATGCGCCAGCCGAGTTCCTGCAGGACTTCCGCACGGCACCGGTCGATCGCCGCAGCGTTTCGCGCGAAAGCCGTGCCCGGCGTCAGGGTAGCCAGGTACATCGCCCCGACGCAGACCACGGCCCGCGCGCGGCGACGCCAGGCACGCCGCCGCGAAACCGGCACCTTCAGGATCCCTGCAGCCGCGACTTGCCACCACCTGGTTTCCGGGCGCCCACGACTACACCGATTCGAAAATCCCCGCGGCACCCATGCCCGTGCCAATGCACATCGTGACCATGCCGTATTTCTGCTTGCGTCGCTGCAGGCCATGCACGAGGGTCGCCGTGCGCACCGCACCGGTCGCGCCGAGCGGGTGGCCGAGCGCGATCGCGCCACCGAGTGGGTTGACCTTCGAAGGATCGATGCCCAGCTCGCGCATCACCGCGAGCGCCTGTGCCGCGAAGGCCTCGTTGAGCTCGATCCAGTCCATGTGCTCGAGGCGCAGTCCGGCCTGTTCGAGCACTTTGGGAATGGCGGCGATGGGTCCGATGCCCATCACTTCGGGCCGCACCCCCGCTGCGGCGAATCCGACGAAGCGGGCGAGTGGAGTCAGGCCGTACTCCTTGATGGCGCGCTCCGATGCCAGCATCACCGCCGCAGCGCCGTCGCTCATCTGCGACGAATTGCCGGCGGTGACGCTGCCGCCCATGCGGAACACCGGACGCAGCTTTGCCAGCCCTTCAAGGCTGGTGTCGGCCCGAGGGCCTTCGTCGGTATCGACGAGCACCTCCCGGATGCGCACCGCATTACCCGCCAGATCCGGCACGCGGGCGATGACGTTGAGCGGAGAAATCTCGCGCGAGAATTCACCCCCCGCAATCGCCGCCAGCGCCTTGCGATGCGACGCCACCGCGAACGCGTCCTGGTCGTCGCGGGACACCTTCCATTCGTCGGCGACGTTCTCGGCCGTGATGCCCATGCCATAGGCGATGGCGACGTTGTCGTCCTGGAATACCTTGGGGCTCAGCGCCACCTTGTTGCCCATCATCGGCACCATCGACATGGATTCGGTGCCGGCGCCGATCATGAGGTCGTCCTCGCCGAGACGGATTCGATCCGCCGCGAGCGCAACCGCCTGCAGCCCCGAGGAACAGAAGCGGTTTAGCGTCTGCGCCGGGACCGAGTTGGGCAGTCCCGCCAGCAGCGCGCCGATGCGGGCCACGTTCATGCCCTGCTCGCCTTCCGGCATTGCGCAGCCGACGATGATGTCGCCGATGCGCGAGGCATCGACGCCCGGGGTTTGTGCCACGACCTC
Organism: Lysobacterales bacterium; assembly: GCA_038221545.1. Lineage (GTDB taxonomy): Bacteria > Pseudomonadota > Gammaproteobacteria > Xanthomonadales > Ahniellaceae > JBBQNY01. Next base: position 4,675 of record JBBRIE010000116.1, on the reverse strand, counting down.
TCGCAGCACGTGCGCGAGCAGTTCATCGGGGCGCGTGTTGCGGAAAACGCCGCGCGGCGCCTTGCCGACCGCGGTGCGAGTGGCGGCGACGATGTAGGCGTCCTGGATCTGTCGGCTCATGGTGTGGTTTTCCTGATCTTCGAAGGAAGCAATAGGACAGCGATCAATTGCGCAGTGGCTTGCCGGTGGTCATCGTGTGCTGGATGCGCGCCTGCGTGGCCGGCATCTGCGCGAGCGCGACGAAATGCTCGCGCTCGAGCCTGAGCAGCCACTGCTCGTCGACCAGCGATCCGCGTTCGACTTCACCGCCGCAAAGGCAGGTCGCGATTCGAGAGCCGATCTCGAAATCGTGGGCGGAAATGAACCGGCCCTCAAGCATGTTGACCAGCAGCATCTTGAAGGTCGCGATTCCCACGTCCCCGGCCACCGCGATCTGCCGTGCGGGAACCGGGGGGCGGTATCCCGACTGCGACAGTGCGCGCACCTGGGCCCTGGCGACATGCAGCAGTTCGTGGGCGTGCATCACCACCACGTCGCTGTCGCGCATCAGTTTCATTTCCTTCGCCTCGATCGCGGAGGCCGAGACCTTTGCCATTGCCACCGTTTCGAAGTAAGGCTTGAGTTGCGCGAATACATCGCCACCGGGCCCGGACGCGAGGTGTGCGCGCAGCGCGATTTCCTTGAGCCCGCCGCCCGCCGGCAGCAGGCCCACGCCCGCTTCGACAAGCCCGACATAGCTCTCCAGCGCGGCGACGGTGCGCGCGCTGTGCATCTGGAACTCGCAACCGCCGCCTAGTGCCATGCCGCGCACGGCGGCAACCACCGGCACGAGGGCATACTTCAGCCGCATGCTGGTCGCCTGGAAGGTCGCGACCATCTGCTCGAATTCCCTGATCTTGCCTGCCGCGATGAGTCCCAGAGCGCCCTTGAGTTCGGCGCCTGCGGAGAACGGTTCGGAATCCTGCCAGATCACCAGGCCTTCGAAATCGCTCTCCGCGACGTCCACGGCCCGCTGCAGTCCCGCCATGACGCCCTCGGATACCGTGTGCATCTTGGTCTTGAACCCGACCACGGCGATGCCGTCGCCGTCGTGCCAGCAGCGCACGGACTCGTCTTCGAAGACGGTCTCGCCGCGAGCGAAAGTCTCGCCCAGAAGCGGATCGGGAAATCGCTGTCGCTGATACACGGCGAGCGTCGAGCGCGGCAAGTCACGGCCTTCGCCAGGGCTGAAACTGCCCTCTGGACCATGCACGCCCCTGCGCCCGTCGGCCACCCACGCGGGCAGGGGTGCGTCGCTCATCGCCTTGCCGGCCGCGATGTCTTCCGCGATCCATCCCGCGACCTGCTGCCAGCCAGCCGCCTGCCAGGTCTCGAATGGCCCGAGTGTCCAGCCGTAGCCCCAGCGAATGGCGAGATCGACGTCGCGCGCGGTGTTCGCGATCGAGGCGAGGTGGTAACTGGTGTAGTGGAACAGGTCGCGGAACAGCGCCCAGAGGAACCGGGCCTGCGGATGTTCACTTGCCCGCAGCGCCGCGAACTTCTCCGCGGGATTCCTCAGCTTGAGGATGTCGGCGACTTCCGGTGCGATCTCGCTGCCGCCTGCGACGTACTCGCCGGCGGCGGGGTCGAGCACCAGGATGTCCTTGCCGACTTTGCGATAGATGCCCGCGCCGGTCTTCTGTCCGAGTGCACCCTTTGCCACCAGGCCGGCGAGCCAATCCGGAGCCTTGAAATGCCGATGCCACGGATCGTCCGGCAACGTATCGGCCATGGTCTTGATGACGTGGCCCATCGTGTCGAGCCCGACCACGTCGGCGGTGCGATAGGTCGCCGACTTGGGCCTGCCGATCGCGGGCCCCGTCAACGCATCGGCGAGGTCGAAAGGCAGTCCGAATGCTTCGGTGTGATGCATCGTCGCCAGCATCGAGAACACGCCGATGCGGTTGCCGATGAAGTTGGGCGTGTCGCGCGCGATCACCACACCCTTGCCGAGCGTGCTGGTGAGGAATGCCTCGAGTCCATCGATCACCGCCGGATCGGTCGACGCCGTGGGGATGAGTTCGGCGAGGTGCATGTAGCGCGGCGGGTTGAAGAAATGCACGCCGCAGAATCGCGAACGCATCGTCTCGGGCAGCACCTTCGACAGTTCGGTTATGCCAAGCCCCGATGTGTTGGACGCGAGGATCGCGCGATCGGAAACGTGTGGGGCGATGCGGTCGTACAACGACTTCTTCCAGTCCATGCGCTCCGCGATCGCCTCGATCACGAGGTCGCAGTCGCCGAGCAGGGCGAGGTGCTCGTCGTAGTTGGCCGCGGTAATGGCCGATGCAGCGGCCTTGCCGGCGAATGGCGCGGGCGAAAGCTTCGCCAGGTTGGCGAGGGCCCGGTCGACGACGCCGTTGGGCGGTTCTTCCCTCGCAGCCAGGTCGAACAGCACCGTGTCGACCTGGGCGTTGGCGAGGTGGGCCGCGATCTGCGCCCCCATGACACCTGCGCCCAGCACCGCGACCTTGCGAATCCGCAACACGCTCATCGTTATCCCCTGTTAGAAGGCGGAGGCTGCGGGCCATCCACCACATGCGAAAGTGGTTTAAGTATCTCGCTTATCTCGCTGTTTTATCTAGTTTAATAGGTTTCATTCGAGGCCGTGCAAACGCGCCGGCGGAATGAGTTCGTCGATCCACCGAAGGGTCGCAACCATTTTAGACGTTTGTACCAATCGCATATTCGACCTGACGCAACGCGACGCACTCGCAAAAGGTCACTACAAGTGTGAGCCGTGTCAACGATTGTTTCACGGCATTTCGACATCGTCGTGGCGCGCCTCAAGGCGTGTGCACATTTGCGTCGCAAGTCCACGTTTTTTAACATTTTGTGTTAATCTTCCGCCCCTTCGCGAGGGCCTTTGGGGCCGACGCCGGTGTCACCTCTTCTTCACAACTTCTTGATCTCTTACAGGAATACCGAAACATGGCGGTGGAGCGCACGTTGTCGATCATCAAGCCGGACGCAGTGGCAAAGAACGTGATCGGCCAGATCTACTCGCGATTCGAACAGGCGGGGCTGCGCATCGTCGGCGCGAAGATGCGCAGGTTGTCGCGCGCGGATGCGGAAGGATTCTACGCCGTGCACCGCGAGCGTCCGTTCTTCGGCCCGCTCGTCGAGTTCATGAGTTCGGGTCCGGTCATGATCCAGGTGCTCGAGGGCGAGGACGCCGTCTCGCGACACCGCGACATCATGGGCGCGACCAATCCGAAGGATGCGGCACCGGGCACGATCCGCGCGGACTTCGCGGAATCCATCGATGCCAACGCCGTGCATGGTTCCGACGCCGTCGAGACGGCGCGGCAGGAGATCGATTACTTCTTCGGCGCCCAGGATCTCTGCGCGCGTTGAGCGCGACCGTGACCGTGACCGTGACCGAGAAAACGCCCCCACGCATCAACCTCCTGGACCTGGACCGGCCGCGGTTCGAGGAGTTTTTCGCCGGACTCGGCGAGAAGCGCTTCCGCGCGCACCAGCTGATGAAGTGGATCTACCACCACCATGTGACCGACTTTGCCCTGATGACGGATGTCGGCCGTGCGCTGCGCGAGAAGCTCGACCAGCATGCGGAAATCCGCTTCCCCGAAGTCCTGACTGAGCAGCAGTCCACGGATGGCACCTGCAAGTGGATGCTCGGGCTGCCGGGTGGCAACGCGATTGAAACGGTCTATATTCCCGAGCCTGCGCGCGGCACGCTTTGCGTGTCTTCGCAGGTCGGCTGCGCACTCAACTGCTCGTTCTGCTCGACCGGCATGCAGGGTTTCAACCGCAATCTTTCGGCCGCCGAAATCATCGGCCAGGTTTGGGTCGCGGCCAAGACACTCGGCAACGAGACGCGCGGCAACCGGCGCATCACCAATGTCGTGATGATGGGCATGGGCGAGCCCCTGCTCAACTTCGACAACGTGGTCGCGGCCATGAGCCTCATGCGCGACGACTACGGATTCGGACTCGCGAGCAAGCGCGTAACGCTCTCCACCGCCGGTCTCGTGCCGATGATCGACCAGTTGGCGGAGAACGCCGACGTGAGCCTCGCGGTGTCGTTGCATGCGCCGATCGATGAATTGCGCGACCAGCTCGTGCCACTCAACCGGAAATATCCGATCGCCGAGCTGATGTCCGCCTGCAGCCGCTACCAGGCCGCGCGTCCCCGGTCGTCGATCACCTTCGAGTACACCCTGATGGACGGCGTCAACGACCGGCCCGAGCACGCGCGGGCGCTGGTCAAGCTGTTGCGGCGCATGCCCTCCAAGCTCAACCTCATTCCATTCAATCCGTTCCCGGGCACGCAGTACAAGCGCTCCGGAGCCGATGCCATTCGTACTTTCCAGCGCATCGTCATGGACGCCGGGCTGATCGCGACCGTCCGGCGCACGCGCGGAGACGATATCGACGCGGCATGCGGGCAACTGGTCGGCAAGGTCACCGACCGCACCCGTCGCAGCCGGACCTTGCGCGACCGCGCCGCGAACGCAGGGGTCACGGCCGATGCCGCGTAATTCCGCACTGGCGTTGAGGATCGCTGCTGCCGCGTTCGGCGCTCTGCTGGTTGGCTGCAGCGGCGAGGTCAGTTTCGGCAAGAAATTCGACGCCTCCCGCGGCGAGAGCACGCGGACCCGCCAGTCTCCGG
>JBBRIE010000115.1:0-8889 GCA_038221545.1 Lysobacterales bacterium | reverse complement strand
TCGCGGTGCGCATGAGCTGGTCCAGCAGTGCGATGTTGCCTGGCGAAGAGTGGTTTGGCGCGATGCGCGTGCGCGCCAGCCCTGCCGGCTCATTCTCGCCCGCGCTACCGGTATTCCTGCGGACGGGCGCGCCGCAGCTGGCGCGGGTACTGCACACCGGCGCGCCGGCGTTGCTGGTCCGCCTTGCTGCGGCCGGCTCGCACGAAGGCCTTGCCATCGACGTGCCGCAGGGCGCGACGCGGCTCGAAGTGCAGGCGCGGTCCACGGCTGCGGGCAAGCTGCGGTTGGTCCGCGCGGGCGACGTGCCCGGACCCGCCATCGCAGGCTCCGGTGGCATGCCATCGGTACGTGAAGTCGACTTCGTGCCTGGCCAGTTCATTACCGTGGGCCTCGACACGCCCGTGCTGACCCCCGGTCGCTGGTACTTGGTCCCCGTCAACTCCGCCAGTGCGGTCAACGAAGTCGAGATCGCGGTGATTCCGTTCGCGCAGGGTGCGGTTGTCGACCGCATCGCGCCGGGCGCGCTGTTCAATCCCGCCCGCTCGGGGCATGGACTTTTCGTGAGCCAGGCCGGGCCGATCGCGGCCGTGATCTGGTACGCCTATCGCGACGACGGCACTCCCGAGTTCTACACCATGAGCAGCCCCTGGCCGCAGGACCGTGCCAGCAGCTTCGAGGGGCCGCTGCTGCGCTTCACGTGGGACGGCGACGAGACCCGCTACGTCCACGTGGGTCGCGGCGGAATCACCCGCACGGCGACCGGCTATCGCTTCAGCTGGAGCCTCTACGGCCAGCACGGCAGCGAGCCGCTCATCGAGCTGCGCGATGGCTCCGCTTGCCCCACATCCGGCGCGCTCACCGGAGATTTCTCCGGTTCCTGGTACGCACCGCTGCGCTCGGGGTATGGCTACAGCCTGTTCACCACAACCGCCACCGACGCCGAGGTCGCGTATCTCTACGACGGCGCCGGCAATCCGCGCTGGCTCATCGGACAGAACGGACCGTTCGGGGCGCCGACGCTGACGCTGTCGCAGCTCACGGGCTTCTGTCCGTTGTGCACGTACAGCGCGCCCGTCTATCGCCCGGCGGGTACGCTCACCCGGTCCTTCACGTCGCTGGATGCGGGTAGCGCCACCGTCGAGGCGACCCTGTTGGCACCGCTCGCCGGGAACTGGTCCGCGACGGACGACGTGGAGCGACTCGCCCGCAGCAGCAGCTGCAACTAGACGTAGTCGGTTCGCGATCTTGCCCACCGGCAGGATCGAAGCCGGTGGGGGTCAATTGGCGCCCCCGCGCAATGCGCGGGGGATCGTCATACCATCGGTGGGAGGCGCGTTTCGATAATTGTAAGCGCATGCGCCCAGTCGATTCGATCGGCATCGAGTTGTCCCGGTGCGTGCCCGTCGAGCAGTTCGCGCAGGATTTCCGCCTGCACCGCGCCGCGTGCCTGGGCAGTGGCGTACGGAATGCGGCGGAAAGTCACCATCGCATAGCGCGGCACGAAACGCGCGGGGAAGCGCGCTGCGAGTTCCGCCTCCAGCGCGCGCTGCAGGAGGAAATCGTCGTCATCGACGCGGTCGCGCATCTCGAGGTAGTTCTCGACCGCCATGTCGGCTATCGCGTCGGCGTTTGGCTTGCGGCGGCGCTGGAAGGCTTCGAACAGCGCAGGCCAGTCCGATGCGTCGTCGAGCAGCGCGTCAAGTTCAGCGCAGTCCTCGAACGCGCAATTCATGCCTTGCCCATGGAACGGAACGATCGGGTGGGCGGCATCGCCCATGAGCAGCGCCTGCCCGCCGAGATGCCACCGGTCCACGCGTAGCGTGCCCAGAGCGCCAACCGGATTTGCCGCGAAGTCCTGTTCGAGCTCGGGCATCAGCGGCAGTGCGTCGCCGAACTCGGATTCAAACAGCGCGCGCCCCTCCGCCGCACGGCGGACGGTCTCGAAACTCGGGTGCGGCCCTGTCGCCGGCAGGAACAGCGTGACGGTGAAACTGCCTTCCGTGTTCGGCAGCGCGATCGCCATGTAGCCGCCACGCGGCCAGATGTGCAAGGCGTTGGGTTCGATGCGAAAGCCGCCGTCGGCGGCAGGCGGGATCTCCAGTTCCTTGTAGCCGTGGCCGAGGGGTTCGAACCGCTCCCCGAGATCGACCTCACGGGCCATCGCAGCGCGTACCGCGGAACCGGCTCCATCGCATCCGATGACGACGCCCCCGACGATGTCGCGCACGCTGCCTGTGGCCTCGTCCACCATGCGGATGTTGTTCGTCGCGAAGTCGATGCTTTCGGCACGCTGGTTGAAGCGCACCGTCGCGCCGCACGATTCGGCGAAATCGAGCAGCAGCCCGTTCAGGCGCCCGCGATTGATCGACCAGATCACCTCGCTGTCGTCCCGGCCGTAGCGGAGCAGCCGGGTGGAGCCATCGCGCGCATGCACGCAACGGCCCCGCATCATCACGGCGTTGGCGAGCACTTCGCGTTCGATGCCCGCCTTGCGCAGCGCGTCGAGGCCACGTTCCGCCAGCGCGAGGTTGATCGAGCGCCCACCGCCGATGTCCGACCGGCGCAGGTCGCCGCGACGCTCGTGGACCTCGACATCGAAACCGCGTCGGGCCATGAGCCCGCCCATGAGCGCGCCGGCCAGGCCGCCCCCCACCACGATTACTGGCGTTCCGCGCATGCAGACTCCCCGGTTTCCGCCACTGTCGGCATAGGCCGTCCCGAAAGCAACCCTTGGCCGTTCGCGTCGCGCCGCACCGCATACAATCGGCGTCACGAACCACGAGCGGCAGCATGACCCAGCGCAAGTACTTCGGCACCGATGGCATCCGTGGCCGCGTGGGCGAGGAGCCCATCACCGCCGATTTCATGCTGCGCATGGGCGCGGCGATTGGCCGGGCACTCGCGCGCGAAGGCGCCCGAACGGTGCTGATCGGCAAGGACACGCGCATCTCGGGCTACATGTTCGAGTCGGCGCTTGAGGCCGGGCTTACTGCCGCGGGCATCGACGTGCAGCTGCTCGGCCCCATGCCGACGCCGGCCATTGCGCACCTCACCCGCACTTTCGACGGCGGGGCCGGCATCGTCATCAGCGCCTCGCACAATCCGTACCTCGACAACGGCATCAAGCTGTTCTCGGGGCGCGGGGAGAAGCTTTCGGACGTCGTCGAGGCCAGCATCGAACTCGAACTGCAGCAGCCGTTCGCGACGGTCGAGGCGCATCGCCTGGGCAAGGTCAGGCGCGTGCCGGATGTCGAGGGGCGTTACATCGAGTTCTGCAAGAGCACCGCGCGCGGGCTTTCGCTTGCGGGCATGAACATGGTCGTCGACTGCGCGCACGGCGCGACCTATCGCGTGGCGCCGGCGGTGTTCGCCGAACTCGGCGCGAACGTGCACGTGATCGGCGCGGAGCCTGACGGGCTCAACATCAACCTCGGCTGCGGTGCCACGGATCTCGCGCTGCTGCAGCGGACCGTGCGCGAGCGCGAGGCCGACCTCGGGATCGCGTTCGACGGTGACGGCGATCGAGTGATGATGGTCGACCGTGCCGGCAACGTGCAGGATGGCGACGCGCTCATCTACGTCATCGCGACGCACTGGGTGGGCGCCGGCAAGCTCACTGGACCCGTGGTCGGCACGCTGATGAGCAATCTGGGTCTGGAGCAGGCGATTACGGCGCTCGGCCCGCGCTTCCTGCGTGCGCGGGTAGGCGACCGCTACGTGCACCAGATGATGAAGGACCAGCAGGCATGGCTCGGTGGCGAGAGTTCGGGCCACATCCTCTGCCTCAACAAGACCACGACCGGGGACGGCATCGTCAGCGCGCTGCAGGTGTTGCGTGCCTTGCAGGCCGGCGGGATTGCACTGCACGAAGCGATCGCGCCGATGCGGCGCCTGCCGCAGATGACGGTCAACATCCCGATCGCGGATGGTGCACGTCCGCTCGAGCAGGATTCGGTCAAGGCCGCGTTACGCGCGGTGGAGGAGGCGCTTTCGGAACGCGGCCGGGTGATCCTGCGCGCATCCGGTACCGAGCCGCTCGTACGCGTCACCATCGAAGCGGAGGATGCCTCGGAAGTCGAGCGCCTCTGCCAGCAACTCGCCGCCGCGGTCCGGGCCGCCACCTGAGCTTGCGTCGCAACCAACGGAATCCCGAACATGACCGCGCACATTCCCACCCTCGACATACGGCGATTCGATCCCGCCAACGGCACCGCGGAACGCGCCCGGTTCGTCGCCGAACTCGGCGCCGCTTACGAGGAATGGGGATTCGCCGGCATTCGCGGCCATGGCATTGATCCCGCGCTGATAAAGGCCGCCTACGATGCGGCGGTGCGATTCTTCGCGCTGCCCGAAGCGACCAAGCGTCGCAACATCCTGCCGGGTTCCGGCGGGGCACGGGGCTACACCGCGTTCGGCGTCGAGACCGCCAAGGATTCGAAATACCCGGACCTGAAGGAGTTCTGGCATATCGGCCGGGAATTGCCGGCAGGCTCGAAGTACGCCGCGGTGATGCCGCCGAACCTCTGGCCGGACGAAGTGCCGGAGTTGCGGGAAGCCGGATACGGTCTTTACCAGGCGCTCGACGCGCTCGGGTCGCGTGTACTGGCTGCGCTGGCGCTTCACATCGGATTGGCCGAAGATTTCTTCGCCGACAAGACCGATTTCGGCAATTCCATCCTGCGCCCGATCCACTATCCCCCGATCACGAAGGACGACGTTCCCAACGTGCGGGCAGGCGCGCACGAGGACATCAACTTCATCACCCTGCTGGTCGGCGCGAGCGCCGCGGGGCTTGAAGTCAGGTCACGCGTGGGCGAGTGGGTGCCGTTCACGGCCGACGCCGACACGATCGTCGTCAATATCGGCGACATGCTGCAGCGACTGACCAACCACGTGTACCCGTCGACGACTCACCGCGTAGTCAACCCGCCTGGGGACGGCGCACGCAAGCCACGCTACTCGACGCCGTTTTTCCTGCATCCGAATCCGGACTTCCTGATCGACGTGCTGCCTTCGACCGTGTCGGATGCGAACCCGAGCCGCTATCCCGCCGCGACTACCGCGCAGGAATACCTCGACGAGCGGCTGCGCGAGATCAAGCTCAAGTAGCGCGGGTCCTGCCCCTGTATCCCCGGCCCCTCCGAGCGGCGCGCGGCCGGGTCAGTGGGCGTCGCGGAAGCCGCGCGCCTGGCGGCGGATGATCGCGTCCCCGAGCGACTGCGGAAGGTGCTTGAACGCACTGACGATGACCCGGTTGGCCGCGCCGCTGACATGCCGCGAGCGGCCGCGCTCCACCGCCACGATGCCTTCCTCGACCACCGCTTCCGCACTTTGCCACAGCCACTTCGGCAGGTGGCCCATGCGCGAACGCACGCCGTTGACGTCGTGGAACTCGGTCCAGGTGAAGCCGGGACAAAGCGCGCAGACATGCACTCCCGTGCCGGCCAGTTCCAGTGCCAGCGATTCGGAAAACCGGATGAGGAAGCCCTTGCTGGCTCCATAGAGCGTGTGGCCTGCGCTGCTCGGGACGAGACCCGCCGTGGACGCCACGTTGATCACGCGCCCGTAGCCGCGCTCGCGCATGCCGGGCAGGAAGCGGTGGGTCAGCTCGCACACCGAGGTGACCATCACCTGCAGGAAATCGGCGTGGGACTGCCAGTCGCGCGACAGGTAGCTTCCGGTCAATCCATACCCCGCATTGTTGACCAGCGTGTCGACCGCGAGTCCCCGTCGTTCGATCTCGGACTGCAGGTGCGCCGGCGCGTCCGGCCGAGCGAGATCCGCTTCGATGACTTCGCAGCGCAGCGGCGCGAGCGAGGCGGCGAGGGCGAGCAGGCGATCGACCCGCCGCGCGGCAAGGACCAGTGGCTTGCCACGATCCGCGTAGGCGCGCGCGAAGGCCGCTCCGATGCCCGCCGATGCACCGGTCACGAGTACTGCCCCGGACTCCCGACCTGATTCTGGTTTCATCGTCCGAGTGTCGCGCGAACCATGCAATCCCGCCAGTTGCAGTCCTTCGTTCGCGATCGGCCGGAGTGACCGATCCACGCCCGGATGTAGTTCGCGGGAGCCGGTGCTGTCGCCCCGTGCCCGACCCCGGAATCCCGCCTCGCGCGCCGTCGCAAGCGGCAAGCAGGGCAAAGCGGTTTATCCTTGCACCGTCGGCACGGAGATACCTGCATGCGTCGCAAGATGGTCGCGGGGAACTGGAAGATGCACGGTGACCGCGTCAGTGCGCACGCCCTGGCGGCCGGTGTGGCCGGACATGTCGCCGCACCTTGCGACGTGGTGCTGCTGCCGCCGTTCGTGCACCTCGCGATGCTGATCCGGGAGTTCGGCGGCGATGCGCTGCAGTTCGGCGCCCAGGACATCAGCCGGCATGCTGCCGGCGCCTACACCGGCGAGATTGCGGGCAGCATGCTCGCGGACATCGGCTGCCGCCATGCGCTGGTCGGTCATTCCGAGCGCCGGCAGTACCACGCCGAGGGCGACGACCTGGTCGCGGCCAAGTTCATCGCGGCGCAGGCCGCGAACCTGATGCCGATCCTGTGCGTGGGCGAAACGCTGGACGAGCGGGATGGCGACCGGACGCATGCGGTGCTGGCGCGGCAACTGGGCGCGGTGATTGCCCTGGCGGGCCCGGCGGCGTTTGCGAACGCGATCGTCGCATATGAACCCGTATGGGCCATCGGCACCGGGCGCACGGCCTTGGCGCAGCAGGCCCAGGACGCCCATTCATTTCTGCGTAGCGAGCTGGCTCGGCACGATGCTAAACTCTCCGGCTCACTGCGTATCCTCTACGGCGGCAGTGTGAAGCCGGGCAATGCGCGCGAACTGTTCGCTGAGCCCGATATCGACGGCGGCCTGATCGGCGGCGCGTCGCTGATCGCGGGGGATTTCCTTGCCATCTGCGATGCCGCGGCCTGAGAAGCCCGATTCGCACCACGGATTCGAGTTCCAGGACCTGGAAGACAACATGCTGCTCAATGCCCTCAATGTGATCTACGTGCTGATTGCGATCGCCATGACCGCTTTCATCCTGCTGCAGCGCGGTGCGGGCGCGACCGCCGGCGCCAGTTTCGGCGCGGGCGCTTCCGCGACCGTGTTCGGCTCGCGGGGCGCAAGTTCCTTCCTCACTCGCTCGACGGCGGTCCTCGCCACTTTGTTTTTCGTCCTGACGCTGGGCATGGGCATGTACGTTTCGCGCGGCTCGGTCATTGCGCAGGAGGTCGATCTCGGCGTCATGGGCGCTCCGACCACCGGCGCGCCTGCCAGGCCCGCACCGGCGCTCGATGTCCCGCAGGCCCCGGGTGCGACCCCTGCGGCCGCGCCGTCGACGCCTCCTGCGGGCGCCGCGATTGTCGCCCCCGCGCAGCCGGTCGCCGCTGCGCCTGCCGACGTGCCGGCATCGCCTGCCGCACAGACGGGCGACAAGCCGCCGCGATAGACTCGCGGCCACGTTAGACTTTTCATCGTTCGACCGACGCTCACGATGCGGTGATCGTCGGGGTTCAACGTGTCAAAGCCCAGATGGCGGAATTGGTAGACGCACTACCTTGAGGTGGTAGCGGCGAAAGTCGTGGAGGTTCGAGTCCTCTTCTGGGCACCAATCCGGACGGCGCGTTAAGTAGACGCGCCGTCCTTTTTTCCCGCAACGAGAAAGCCTGCCGCTTCGGCGACTCGCCGACCGCAGCCAAAGGTTCCGGAACGACCGATGGATTTGTCGCAATACCTGCCGGTGTTGCTGTTCCTCGCGGTAGCGACGGTCATCGCCGTGGCGCTGCTCGCGCTTGGTTCCGTGCTCGGCCCGAAGCAGCCGGGTGCCGACAAGATGTCCCCCTACGAATGCGGCTTCGAGGCCTTCGAGGATGCGCGCATGCAGTTCGACGTGCGCTACTACCTGTTCGCCATCCTGTTCATCGTGTTCGACCTCGAGATCGCCTTCCTGGTCCCATGGGCCGTGGTGTTCACCAAGATCGGCGTGCTTGCGCTGATTGAAGTCGCCATGTTCCTGGTGCTGTTGCTGGTCGGATTCATCTACGCATGGAAGAAGGGCGCGCTCGAATGGGAATGATCGACCGCGTCTCGAAGGTGATGCACAACCCGGTGCCGGTCGGCCAGGTCGACGACATCCTGCGCCCCGCCGGCGACAATCCGTTGCTGGAAAAAGGCTTTGGCGTCGCGCGGCTCGACGACCTCGTCAACTGGGCACGCACGGGCTCGATGTGGCCGATGACCTTCGGTCTTGCCTGCTGCGCGGTGGAGATGATGCACGCGGGCGCGGCGCGCCTGGACCTTGATCGTTACGGCGTGGTGTTCCGGCCGAGCCCCCGGCAGTCGGACGTCATGATCGTGGCCGGCACGCTGGTCAACAAGATGGCTCCGGCGCTGCGCCGCGTCTACGACCAGATGCCCGAGCCCAAGTGGGTGATCTCGATGGGCAGTTGCGCAAATGGCGGCGGCTACTACCACTACTCGTACGCCGTGGTGCGCGGCTGCGACCGCATCGTGCCGGTCGACATCTACGTGCCGGGTTGTCCGCCGACGGCGGAAGCGCTGATCTACGGAATCCTGCAGCTGCAGAAGAAGATCCGCCGCACCAGCACGATGGGCCGCAAGGCATGAGCTCGTCCGGAACGCTGGTCGATTCGTTGCGGGCGGCACTGGGTGACCACATCGTCGCGCTTGGCAGCGCGCTGGACCAGGTCACCCTCGATGTCGCGCCCGAGCACTGGCTCGAGACCACGCGCCTGCTTCGGGACGAGCCTGGATTCTCGTTCGAGCAGTTGATCGACCTGTGCGGCGTTGACTATCTCGGCTACGGCAGGGACGAGTGGGACACCGAAGACGTGTCGAACGAAGGTTTTTCGCGTGGTGTCGAAGGGCGCT
>JBBRIE010000114.1:0-8953 GCA_038221545.1 Lysobacterales bacterium | reverse complement strand
CTCGTGACCGGCGCCTCGCGCGGCATCGGCGCCGCGATCGCGCGTCTGCTGGCGGCGCACGGCGCGCACGTCGTCGTCAGCAGCCGCCGCCTCGCCGATTGCGAAACGATGGCGGCTTCGCTGCGCGAGGCGGGCGGCAGCGCCGAAGCGCTTGCGCTCCATGTCGGCGACGTGGCGATGATCGAGAGCGCATTCGAGGAACTCGACGCGAGCGGCCGCACGCCCGGCATCCTGGTCAACAACGCCGCCGCCAATCCCTACTTCGGGCCGATGCTCGACATGGACCTCGACGCCTACGCCAAGACCGTCGACGTCAACCTGCGCGGCTACTTCTGGTGCAGCGTGCAGGCCGCGCGGCGCATGCGCACGCAGGGTGGCGGGGCTATCGTCAACATTGCGTCGGTCAATGCCCGGCGCGCCGCGCCGGGGCAGGGCGTGTACTCGATGACCAAGGCCGGCATCGTCAGTTTCACCGAGAGTTTCGCCCGGGAATGCGCGCCGCACGGCATCCGCGTCAACGCGGTGCTGCCCGGCCTCACCGAGACGAAGTTCGCGAGCGCACTGACGTCGAACGAAGCGATCCTGAAACCGCTGCTGCGGCAGATCCCGCTCGCACGCGCCGCGCAGCCGGAGGAAATCGCACCACTGGTGCTGCTGCTGGTGTCGGACGCGGCGAGTTACATCACGGGCGCCAGCATTCCCGTCGACGGCGGTTACCTCTCTTGAGTGATTTTCTTCGCCCCGCCTGCGGGGACAAGGTGCCCGAAGGTCGGATGAGGGCAGCTTGTTCGCCGGGGGAACGCCCCTAATCCTGCGCTGCGCGACACCTTGTTCCCGCAGGCGGGGGGAAGGGGACGATGCGCGGGTATCCTTGCGAGCCACGCACGCGGGCCGCCCCAGATGATCGAACTGCACTACTGGCCGACGCCGAACGGCCACAAGGTCACGATGTTCCTCGAGGAGGCGGGCGTTCCGCACCGCATCGAGCGCGTCAACATCGGCGCGGGCGACCAGTTCAAGCCCGCGTTCCTCGAGATCGCGCCGAACAATCGCATGCCTGCGATCGTCGATCACGCGCCCGCCGACGGCGGCGCGCCGCTCAGCGTGTTCGAGTCCGGCGCGATCCTCGTGTACCTCGCGGAAAAGAGCGGAAGGTTCCTGGCGACCGAGCTGCGCGCCCGCGCTGCCACGCTCGAATGGCTGTTCTGGCAGATGTCGGGACTCGGGCCGATGGCCGGCCAGAACCACCACTTCAACGTGTACGCGCCGGAGAAGATCCCGTACGCGATCGAGCGCTACGTGCGCGAGACCGCGCGCCTGTACGGCGTTCTGGACCGCCGGCTCGCGGGCCGTGAGTTCATCGTCGGCGACGACTACTCGATCGCCGACATGGCCTGCTATCCCTGGATCGTCGCGCACACGCGCCAGCAGATGGACCTCGCCAATTTTCCGCATGTCGAGCGCTGGTTCGAGGCGATCAGGGCGCGGCCCGCCACCGGGCGCGCCTACGCGCTCGCGGCGGACTTCCCGACGCCGGCCACGAGCTTCACCGACGAGCAACGCCGCAACCTGTTCGACGCGCCCGCCAATCCGACGGCCACGAAGTGAGGAATGAAACGATGCTGCGCGCCGCCGCGGGAATCCTGTTGCTGATGAGCGCCCACGTGGGCGCGGAAAGATTGACGCTCGACGCGATCGCGGGCGACAGGTCCCTGTCGGGTCCGACGCTGGCGGTGCCGAAGGTGGCGCCGGACGGCAGTCGCGTCACGTTCCTGCGCGGGCGCGATGATGACCGCAACCGGCTCGACCTCTGGGCGTTCGACGTGTCGACCGGCAAGGCGGCGCGCCTGGTCAACGCCGACGAGGTTCTGCCCGCTGCGCGCGAGTCGTTGTCGGATGAGGAAAAAGCGCGACGCGAGCGCCAGCGCATCGCCGGTCAGACCGGCATCGTCGATTACCACTGGGCGCCCGACTCCCGGCATCTGCTGTTCCCGCTCGGAGGCGAGTTGTACTGGTTCGACCTTGATGCAACCGGCGACAAGGCGGTGCGCAAGCTCACGAATGGCGAAGGACCGGTCACCGATCCAAAGGTGTCGCCGCGTGGCCGATTCGTGAGTTTCGTGCGCGGCCGCAACGTCTGGGTAATCGAACTCGCAAGCGGAACGGCAATGCAGCTGACGCGCGACGGCTCCGACACCATCGGCAACGGCGTCGCCGAGTTCGTCGCGGACGAGGAAATGGCACGCCACACCGGGTACTGGTGGGCGCCGGATGACTCGGCGATCGCCTATGCGCGTATCGATGAAAGCGCGGTTCCGGTGCAAAAGCGCTTCGAGATTTATCCCGATCGCACCGAAGTTGTGCAACAGCGCTATCCGGCGGCCGGCGATCCCAACGTCGCCATCGAGCTGTTCGTGCAGCCGGTCGATGTGCAAGCACCCGCGCCGCGGCGCGCCATAGACCTCGGTGCCGAGCGCGACATCTACCTCGCCCGCGTCGACTGGCGGGACGCTGCGCACCTGACGTTCCAGCGCCAGGACCGGCGTCAGCGCATGCTGGAACTGGTCGAGGTTGACCTCGACCGCAATTCGCAGCGGACGCTGCTGAGCGAGTCCAGCGCGAGCTGGGTGCCGCTGCATGACGACCTCGAGTTCCTCGACGACGGGCGCATCGTGTGGAGTTCCGAGCGCAGCGGCTACCAGCACGTGATGCTGTTCGACCGCGACGGCAAGGCCGCGCAGGCATTGACGAGTGGCGACTGGAGAATCGACGCCATCGAGGCCGTCGACGCGGCGAACGGCTGGGTCTACTTCAGCGCGGCGCCCGGCAACCCGCGCGAACGACATCTCTACCGCGTGTCGTTGAAAGGGGGCGAACCGGAGCAGCTCACGCGCGAACCGGGCCAGCATTTCGTCGAGTTCGCCGACAACGCGAGCGTGTACGTCGATCGCTGGTCCAACACCACCACGCCGCCGCAGCTCGACCTGCACCGTGCCGACGGCACGCGCATCGCCGCGTTGCTCGATAACCGGCTCGCCGATCCCGCGCACCCCTACGCCGCGTTCCGCGACGCGCACCAGCCGACCGAGTTCGGCACGCTGACGGCCGCCGACGGCAAGACCCTGCTGTACTACAGCCTGATCAAGCCAGCCGGATTCGATCCTGCCGAGCGCCATCCCGTCGTCGTTTACGTTTACGGCGGCCCGGCTGCCCAGACCGTGATCAACGCCTGGCCTGGCCGCGCAGACCACTGGTTCAACCAGTACCTCGCGCAGCAGGGCTACATCGTGTTCTCGCTCGACAACCGCGGCACGCCACGGCGCGGTGCGAAGTTCGGTGCCGCGCTGTATGCAAAGCAGGGAACCGTCGAGGTGGCAGACCAGCTGAGCGGCCTCGACTGGCTGGCCGCACAGCCATGGGTCGATGCGAAACGCATCGGCGTGCACGGCTGGTCCAACGGTGGATACATGACGCTCATGTTGCTGGCGCAGGCCAGCGACCGCTATGCCTGCGGCGCGGCGGGCGCCCCGGTCACCGACTGGGCCCTGTACGACACGCACTACACCGAGCGTTACATGGACCTGCCCGAGGGCAATGTGGAAGGCTACGCGAAGGCGCGCGTGCTGGAACACATCGACGGGCTGACCTCGCCGCTGCTGCTGGTGCACGGCATGGCGGACGACAACGTGCTGTTCTCGAACTCGACCGCGCTCATGTCCGCGCTGCAGTCACGCGGCCGTGAGTTCGAGCTCATGACCTATCCCGGGGCCAAGCACGGGCTGCTCGGCACCAACCAGCTGCACCGGCTGCGGACCACCGAGCGTTTCTTCGCGCGCTGCCTCGAGTAGCCCACGTCGACGAAGCCATCGTGCGCGCCGGCGGGCCCTCCACCGGCGCCCTGAACGAACGGCATAGTGACCTGCTGCACATGCGAATGTCGCAGCGCACGCGTAACGTCGGCAGCCTGATCCGCCCGCACACCGAGGTTTTCGCCATGCGTCCGCTCGTCATCGCCGTGCTGTTGCTGCTCACGTCCCCGCTCGCGCTGTCACGCACGATCAACAGTTGCGACGCCGAGAGCGCGTTCGATCTCACCCTGCACCCGAACCGGCTGGAGCTGACGCGCGAAGACGATCGCCCGCGGCGCGTCGAGCTGGTCGATGGCCGACTCTGGCTCGACAACCGCGAGCAGCAATTGAGCGCCGGGGATCGGGCCCGGCTGCTGCGGTTCGAAGCCGAGGTCCGGGCGCTGGCGCCGCGCGTGCGCACGGTCGCACTCGAAGGCGTCGCGATCGCGGTGGACGCCATCGGCATGGTGATCGCGCATCTCGGCGGCGACAGCGCGAGGCTGGACCAGCTGCAGCGCGAACTGTTGCAACATGGACGCGAGTGGGAACAGCGCATCCGCAGCGCGCAGTCGACCCGCGACTGGGGCACCGACGAGGACGCCGCGTTCGCGGGCAAGCTGATCGCGCAGATGGCGCCCGCGATCGCGGCCGAGATGGCTGCCGGCGCGGTGAGGGCCGCGCTGTCCGGCGACGAAGCGAAGCTCGCGGCGATCGAGAAGCGCGCAGCGGGCCTGGAGCAGGAAATCGAACGCCGAGTCGAGGCGCGTGCCGACAAGCTCGAACTCGCGGCCAGGGCGCTCTGCCCGAGCATCCGCGAACTCGACCGCATCGACAACGCGCTGGCTATCCGCACCACCGGCAACAAGCCGCTCAACCTCATCGAGATCGGCAAGGACTAGCAGGGGCTGCATCAGCAGGCTCCGGTGGCGTGCAGGAGCGGCGCTCCTGCCAGGCACTCCTGCCAGAGGCGCACGCCTGACGAACAACGCGCGGATCGATCCGGCGGGCGCGTCGGTTGCCGCTCTGTGGTGCACGCGAAGATGGGCAGTGGAGCAATCCCCGCTCCGCGGGACGCACGCGGGTCCCGAGCGTCAGTGCCAACGACCAGGCCAGTGACGCTATCCTGCCGCACCCACTGTGCGCGACCATTCCATGTTCGATGGCGTTGAAGTCCTTTCCGGAGCCAAGCCCACCCGCAGCGTGATCTGGCTGCACGGCCTCGGCGCCGACGGCCGCGACTTCGAGCCGCTGGTGCCGCAGCTGGTACGCCGCGACTGGCCTGCCATCCGGTTCGTGTTCCCGCACGCGCCGGTGCGCCCGGTCACCATCAACAACGGCATGAGCATGCGCGCCTGGTACGACATCCGCGGCACCAGCATCGCCGACCGCGAGGACGCAGAGGGCGTGATCGGGTCGGTCGCGACCGTCGAGCGCCTGATCGCGCGCGAGGTCGAACGGGGGATCGAGTCCCGGCACGTGTTCCTCGCCGGGTTTTCGCAGGGGGGCGCGATCGCGCTCGCCACGACGATACGGCGCGACGAGGCACTCGCAGGGACCATCGCGCTGTCCTGCTACCTGCCGCTCGCAGGTGCAAGCGGGAGCCTCATCGGTCGCGCTGCGCGCGACATCCCGGTGTTTATGGCCCACGGGAGCCACGACGCCGTGGTGCCGCAGGTCCTCGGCGAGCACAGCCGTGAATGGCTCGGGGAGGCCGGATTCAAGGTCGAATGGCATAGCTATCCCATGCAGCATTCGCTGTGCGCGGACGAAGTGCACGATCTCGCGACATGGCTGACGCCGCGCCTCTCCGCCGCCTGATCCAGCGGCTGCAGCGCACCGCCGCGCGCTCGCCCGAGCGCAGGGATCACTGGTTGCCCGATTTCTGCAGCGCCAGCCAGGTCGCGATGTTCGTGCTGCTGGCGGAGGCGGTGTTCCTGATCGTGTTCCTCGCGCCGACCACGCGCGCCGACTGGTCGCTCTCGCGTCTGGTCGCCGGCACCACCTTCGTGATCTGGATCGGGCTGGTGTCGGTCGTGGTGCTGTGCAAGCTGCGGCCCTGGCTGGTCGCGCGCAACGAGTTCGTCACGGTCGTCGGCGCATGGATGGTGGTGCCGCTGACCACGCTCATCGCGAGTTTCGCCCTGGTGCCGCTGGCACCCACGCTTGCGATCGTGCTGGCGGAGCCGACGGTGCCGCCGCCGCACCTTGCGCGGTTCGTGATGGGCAACTCGCTCATCGCGCTGCTCGCGAGCAGCGTGCTGCTGCGCTACCTCTACGTCAGCGATGCGCGCCGGCAGAACGAACGCGGTCAGGCGCGCGCGCAGGTGGTTGCGCTGCAGGCCCGCATCCGGCCGCACTTCCTGTTCAACAGCATGAACACCCTCGCCAGCCTGATCCCGTTGCGGCCGCGCGACGCCGAGCGCGCGGTGGAAGACCTGTCCGAGCTGTTCCGCGCGGCGCTCGCGCCCGGCGAACGGCTCAGCACGCTCGGCAATGAGCTCGAACTCGTGCGCCGCTACCTCGAGATCGAGCGCTTGCGCCTGGGCGAGCGGCTGCGCGTACGCTGGCAGACCGACGACCTGCCGCCCGACACGCCGATGCCGGCGCTGCTGCTGCAGCCGCTGGTCGAGAACGCCGTGCACCACGGCATCAGCGCGCTGCCCGCGGGCGGCGAGATCCTGCTGGAAGGCCGCGCGGATGCGACCAGCGTGATCCTGCGCGTGCTCAACCCGAAGCCGACCACCGCGCAGGCCGTGCGCGCAGGGCACGGCATCGCTCTCGACAACGTGCGGCAGCGCCTGGCCTTCCACTACGGCGACGCCGCGCGCCTGCTGGTGCATGATGCCGAGGGCGTTTACGCCTGCGAAGTGGTGGTGCCGAGATGTAGGTCCTGATCGTCGACGACGAGGCGCTGGCGCGCGAGCGGCTGATATCGCTGCTCGCCGAAATCCCGGGCGTGACCACGGTGGGCGAGGCTGCCGACGGGGTCACGGCGCTGGCGATGGTCGAGAGCACGGGTGCGGACGTGGTGCTGCTCGACATCGTGATGCCGTCGATGGACGGCCTCGAGGTGGCGCGCCACCTCGCCGGGCACGAATTGGCGCCGGCGGTCATCTTCTGCACGGCATTCGACGACCATGCGCTCGAGGCGTTCGAGGCGAGCGCGCTCGACTACCTGGTGAAGCCCGTGCGCGCGGAGCGCCTGCGCATCGCGCTCACGCGCGCGCAGCGCTTCAGTGGCGAGGCCAGCGAGCAGTTGCAACGGGCACTGCCGCAGGCGCGCCGGCGCAGCCATATCTGCGCGCGCTTCCGCGGCAGCCTCAAGCTGGTGTCGATCGCGGACGTCGCGGCATTCGTGGCCGAAGACAAGTACGTGGTGGTGCACCACGACAACGGCGAGCTGCTGATCGAGGAATCGCTGAAGGCGCTCGAGGACGAATTCAGCGAGCTGTTCGTGCGCATCCACCGCAACTGCCTCGCGGCGGTCGGGCGGATCGAGGCGCTGACGCGCGCGCCGGACGGACGCATGCTGCTGCGCCTGCGCGGCATGAAGGAGCCGGTCGAAGTCTCGCGCCGCAACCTCGCCGCGCTGCGGCGCATGGTGCGCACCCTGTGACCGGAGTGACTTGTCGGCGCGCCGCGGCACACGTTTCCGGTTGCCGCGGGCCCACCGCGAACGTTCCATTGTCATCGCCACTTGCGTCGCCGGCACCGGCGAACGGGGCGCGGGCGGGCCAGGGGGAAACGTGAAGCGGGTCCGTATCGCCACGCGTCGCAGCGCGCTCGCGCTGTGGCAGGCCGAACACGTGGCGGCGCGCCTGCGCGCCCTCTACGCCGGGCTCGAGGTCGAGCTGGTGCCGCTGTCGACACGTGGCGACGAAGTGCTGGATCGATCGCTCGCCGCAATCGGCGGCAAGGGCCTGTTCCTCAAGGAGCTCGAGGTTGCGATGCTTGAGGGTCGCGCGGACCTCGCGGTGCATTCCGCCAAGGACGTGCCGACCGAACTCGATGCACCCTTCGTGCTGGTGGCCATCCTCGAGCGTGCGGACCCGTTCGACGCGCTGGTGACGCGCGATGGCTCGAGCCTCGATGGGTTGAAGCGTGGCGCGCGCGTCGGCACCTCCTCGCTGCGACGACAGTTGCAGCTGCTGGCGCGGCGACCCGATGTGGTCGCGGTCGACCTGCGCGGTAATGTCGGCTCGCGGCTCGCAAAGGTCGACACGGGCGAAGTCGATGCGGCGATCCTGGCGTGCGCGGGACTCGAGCGACTGGGATTCGGCGCGCGCATTGCCGAGCGGCTCACGGCGCCCGACTGGTTGCCGGCCGCGGCGCAGGGCGCGCTCGCCATCGAATGCCGCGCGGATGATGAGGTCGTGTCGGCGCTCGTTGCCCCGCTGATCCACCTGCCGACGCAGCTCGGCGTCATGGCCGAACGCACCGTCACGCGTGCGCTCGAAGGCAGTTGCCAGGTCCCGATCGCGGCGTACGCGGAAGCGCTGGACGGATCGATGCGCCTGACCGGCTGGGTCGGCTCGCAGCGGACCGGTCGGACGCTGCGCGCCAGCGCGCACGCTCCGGTCGAGAATGGTCGTGACGCCGAAGCGCTCGGATCGCAGGTCGCGCGTGCGTTGCTCGCGAGCGGCGCACGCGCGTTGCTCGACGACGCGGAGCCGGCGTCCGGCTGACGCCGTCGGGGAGGAAGCAAGCCTCCCCGAAGCGGGTTCGCGTTACTCGAAGCCGTTGGCGAAGATGACCTCGGCCGAGCCGAGGGTGAACAGGCTGACGATGTTGCTGTCGGGGCGGCCGACCACCAGCTGCTCGCGCGCGACGTCGTAGCCCGCGGCCAGGTTGCTGCCGCCGTTCTCCGCAGTCCCGAGCACGCTGTTGCCGCTGTCGATCACCCCCGCCACGCCGACATCGCCACGCGCGAGCGTCACCGCGCCCGCGTCGGTGATCGCGCCGTTGTCCCAGAGCACGCTGGTCACCACGTAGTTGCCGTCGCTCAGCGCAATCGTGGCGAGCGAGTTCGAACCGTCGTTGCCGACGCCATCGCCCGGCGCGGAGCCGACGAGGGAATTGAGCGGCGAGACCGCTCCGACGAGACC
>JBBRIE010000113.1:0-9216 GCA_038221545.1 Lysobacterales bacterium | reverse complement strand
CCGCTGACGCTCTTCATCCGCGTCGCGCGCGCGGTACCGGCAAGCCGCTGATCGCCGGTGACGGTGCTGATCGCGATCATCGGCGAGTTGCGCAGTCCGCGCACGTCGATATCCGCGGACACGCCAGTGAAGGTGAACGCCACGCCCTGTGGCACGTGCAGCACCAGGCGCGACCCGGCTATGCGCGCGCGGAAGCGGTCGTCGTGCTTGACGGCGAGCCGCAGCCGCGTGCTTGCGGCTTCCGCGACCGCCAGTTCCGCGCCCTCCCCCAGTTCGCCCCGCAGTTGCACGCGCGCTTCCGGCCAGCCGATGACCTCGACGCTGCCCCATGCATTGTCGAGCGTCACGCTGCCATTGCCCGTATGCGCCCATTCGCGCTCGATGGCTTCGCCGTGAGCGTTCGCGCAGGCGGCGACGCAGGCTATCCACCACGCGCCCCCGGCGAACCTGCGGAGAGCTGTTCGCGCCACGGCGTCAGCCCAGCTGCGACTGGTACTGGAGCAGGCGGCGACGCTCGCCCTCCGTGCGCATCAGCATGCGCCGGAGTCGCTCGGATCCCGGTTCAAGCACGAGTGCCCGCTGCAATTGCTCCTGAATCTCGCGCAGTTCCGCATCGGTGGCCGCCAGCACCGGGTTGCGCGCAAGGCCCTCGCGCAGGATGGACTCGGAGGTGGCTGCCGGATCGCGATCGCGCTTCGGTTCGACCGACGCCGCGCGCACTGCTGCGGCCGGCTCCGGGCGCGTGGTCGGGGCCATCCGCGCAATCGCGAAGACGACGAGCACCGACGCCGCGGTGGCCATGACGCGCCATGCGAAGCGACGGCGGCTGCGGCGCGCCGCCGCACGCGGAGGCGCGGACGGCAGCCGTTCGGCGCCACCGATGCGCGCCAGAATCCCGCCCCAGACGTGCGCCGGGGGTTCAGTGTCCGCGCAGAGGTCGCGCAGGCTTCGACGCCATTCGAAATCGGTCATGCCGTGTGCTCCAGGTATTTGCGCAACAACGCGCGGGCGCGATGCAACTGCGCCTTGCAGGTGCCGACCGCGACGCCCAGCTCGCGGCCGATCTCCTCGTGTTTCCAGCCCTCGATGTCGTGCAGGACCAGGATCGCCCGCGCCCGCGGCGGCAGGCGCGCGACGGCGGCGGCGAGGTCCAGCCGCAAGGCCGGGTCGTACCCCGGTGCCGCGACCTGCTCCGGCGCTTCATCGTCCCAGCTGGCCGTTGCAGCGTCGCCCCGGCGCGTGGACCGCAGGCTCATCAACGCGACGTTGACGGCGAGTCGATGCAGCCAGGTCGCGAACAGGCTGTCACCGCGAAACGTCGCCAGACGCTGCCAGGCCAGCACGAACGCCTCCTGTGTCCATTCCTCGGAGCGCGCGATGTCCTGTCCGGCAAGCCTGCGCAGCACGCCATGGATGCGGCCGGAGTGCCGGCGATACAGTTCCTCGAACGCGCGCACGTCGCCACCTGTCGCGGCGTCGACCTGCGTACGATCGGGATCGAAACGGGGCGTGGCGACGAACGCGGTGGACGACGCAGTGGGAAACAAGTGCGTTGAATCCTCGGGAGAGGCGGCGGCGGCAGCATGCATGGCATCGATTGGGATGCCAATAGATGCTCGGGGGTTTGAAGTGGCGCCCGGGCAGCGACGTGAAACGTTGCCTGCTCGCTTCCGCAGCCGGCGACAACGATTCACCCTCTCCGGCGACCAGCGGAGGCAAGCGCGTGCAATCGCCTGGCGTTTCGCGAGCGACCCTTGATGAGCCGGGTCATCGTCACGGCCGAGGGACGTGGCAGCGACCGCGGCTCAGGCGGCAGCGCGAGTCCGGTCGAGTTGCATGCCCATAGACCGCACCTCGTCGCGCAATACCGGCGGCATGCGGGTGCCGAATTCGTCGAAGAACGTGCCGATCGCATCGAGTTCCGCGGACCACCCGTCGGCGTCGAACGCCAGCAGCCGGTCGACGGTCTCGGCAGCGACCCCGGCACCGTCGAGATCGAGATCCTCCGCGCGCGGCAGCCTGCCGATGGGCGTCTCGACCGCAGCGAGGGTGCCGTCTATGCGCCGAAGCATCCACTCGATCACGCGCAGGTTGTCGCCGAATCCGGGCCACATGAAGCGGCCATTCGCATCCTTGCGGAACCAGTTCACGTGGAAGATCTTCGGCAGGTTCGCGTCCGGCTTGTCGAACGACAACCAGTGCGCGAAGTAATCCGCGAAGTTGTATCCGCAGAAGGGCTTCATCGCCATCGGGTCGCGGCGCACGACACCGACCGCGCCGGTCGCAGCGGCGGTGGTCTCCGACGCCATCGACGCGCCGACCACGACGCCGTGCGTCCAGTCGCGGGCCTCGAACACCAGCGGCACCAGCGACTCGCGACGCCCGCCGAACACGATCGCGGAGATCGGCACGCCCTGCGGGTCTTCCGCGCGTTCGGTCCAGCTTGCGCACTGGCGCGCGCTGACGGTGAAACGTGAATTCGGGTGCGCCGCGGTGCCATTCGGTTCGGCGCCCATCGGCTGGCCTTTCCAGTCCAGCGCGGCGTTGCCCGGCAGGCCTTCCCACCAGGGCTCGTTGTCGGCCGTGACGCCCACGTTGGTGAAGATCGAGTCGCGCGCGAGCATCTCGAGCGCGTTGCGGTTGGTCGACGCACTGGTGCCCGGGGCCACGCCGAAGAACCCGGCCTCCGGATTGATCGCCCACAGGCGGCCATCGCTGCCCGGCGTCATCCAGCAGATGTCGTCGCCGACGGTCCACACCTTCCAGCCTTCCGCACGATAGGACTCGGGTGGAATGAGCATCGCGAGGTTGGTCTTGCCGCACGCGGACGGAAACGCGGCCGCGACGTAATGCGTCTGGCCGGATGGCGTCTCGATGCCGACGATCAGCATGTGCTCCGCGAGCCAGCCTTCGGCGCGCGCCTGGTGCGAGGCGATGCGCAGCGCGTGGCACTTCTTGCCGAGCAGTGCGTTGCCACCGTAGCCCGAGCCAAACGACTTGATCGAGAGTTCGCCCGGAAAATGCATGATGAAGCGACGCTCCGGATCGAGTTCGCCGATCGAGTGCAGTCCGCGCACGAATGCTCCCTCGCGCTCGATGCGCGCAAGCGCTGCGGCACCCATGCGCGTCATGATCCGCATGTTGGCGACCACGTACGCCGAATCGGTGATCTCGACCCCGCAGCGCGACAGCGGCGAGTCGATCGGACCCATGCAGTACGGCACCACGTACAGCGTGCGCCCACGCATGCATCCGGCGAACAGTGCGTCCATCTTCGCGTGCGCTTCGGCCGGTGCCATCCAGTTGTTGTTCGGTCCGGCGTCTTCGGCGGCGTCGGTGCAGACGAAGGTCAGGTGCTCGACGCGCGCGACGTCGGAAGGATGCGACCGGTGCAGGTAGCAACCGGGACGGGTCGTGGCATTGAGGGCAACCAGATCGCCACTGGCGACCATCTGCGCCTTGAGCGCGCGGTCTTCCGCTTCCGATCCGTCGCACCACTGGATGCGGTCCGGTCGGGTGAGTTCCGCCACCCTGGCAACCCACTCGTTGAGCGCGGCGAGTTGACTCGTCATTTGCGGCGGGTCTCCGTATCCGCCGACCCTCCGGGAGGGGCGGCGCGCTGTGGGGGGATGCCCGGACGGTATCGAAGCTGGCCCAGCGGTGCAAGGCGGGCAGCCGTGCCTGCCGGTGGCCACTGCGCGGGCCCGCCGGCCCCCTGGGCAGCGGTGTCACGAATAGAGGGGATTGGCGCGCAGCGCCGAGCGCCAGAGCCATTTCTCCCCCGCCTCGACGGGTCGCCCAACATGCTCCGACGACGGGTCGGGCCTGCCATCCGGCAGCGCGTTGTAATGCAGCACGGCGATGCCGCGTTCCCCCCGCACCAGCAAGCCCGAAGCGGGGTACTCGGTCTCGCCTCCGGCCTCGGGCGCTTGCAGGTACACGAGGAACGTCGCAAGCCGTTGCCCGCCGGCATCGGCTCGTTGCGTGCGGTTGGTCTCGATCTGCTCGTCGGAGAAGAAATCAACGTGTGGGCGGTACTCCTCGCCCGGCTGGTAGCGGATCACGGACGAGGGTTCCATCGACCCAGGCGACCACGAGGTGGTGGTGGCGATGCGGTGTTCCAGCACGCGCACCACGGCATCGGTGTGCATCGCCCCGAACGCATGGCCGCGCCCGCTGAAACTTTCCAGCTCCGCATCGTCGTTCGCGCTGCGACCGGTACGGTAATCGGCCGGCACCGCCAGCGATCCCGCCACCTTGTTCATCAGGTGCGCGCATTCCTCGCGCGTCGCGAACCGGTGGATGACGCCGACTTTCGGTCGCGCCGACAGCCACGACCATGCGTGGGCCGGCTTCGATGCCGGAGGCTCGCCGCCGTGCAGGACGCAGGCGCGGCCAGCGTCCAGTGCGAACGACGGATGCCCGACCTCGACGAGGTGCGCCTCCAGTCTCGACACGATCCCGTTGGCCGGTTGGCCCGGCGGCGCGTCGACCGGGAACAGTTGCGCCCGCAGCGCGTGCGCCGCGTCGAGGTTGCGCTTGAGGCGGGCGTGCCATTCGCCTGCGGGGCCGGCCAGTTCGACGTCGGGCACGAGTTCATCGGCCGCGGCGCGCGCATCGAGAAATCCTGCGTCGGCCGCCCTGAGCAGCAGCGCGCGTCCGAAGGCACGATCCTGTTCGACGCCCTCGCCCAGGGCGAACTTCAAGCCGAGGGACTAGTAGGCAGGGGGGTACGCCAGCGCGCAGGCGCGCAGGAATGCGCTAGCCGCCGGATCGTGCCGACCCGCCGGAACCTGGCGCTGGCTCTCGAGATACCCGACCTGCCAGGTCGCCTGCGCATGGCCGAGATCCGCGAGGTGCCGATGCAACGCGAGTGCGCGCTCCGGCGAACGCGCGACGCCAAGACCCGAGAGATGCAGGTCCGCCAGGCGATCGATGGCCGGCGACACGCCCGATTCGGCCGCGCGTTGCAGCCATTGCGCGGCCGCTGCATGCGCATTCGGGCGCGAACCCACCTGGATGTGGTACGCGCCGAGCAACCACTGAGCATGGGCGGCGAACGGACCCGACGCGGCCTCATGCAGCAAATGGAATCCGCGCTCGTGCTCCGGCGTTCCGTAGCGATGACCCGCGAGCAGCCGGTTGGCGAGGTCGATCCGCGCCTGCGCTTCACCCAGCTGCGCTGCGCTTGCGGGGGTTCCAGCTGTCCGCTCGTTCATTGCGCACCGACTTCCTGACTGCGTCCGACATCGGCGGGACCATGCCCGGGCATGGCTGCCACGCTCGATGTTGCGGCGAGTTTACCCGCCGGCCGGGGCCGCGGGCGGCGGCACCAGTGCATCGATGACGTGCTGGACGAATGCCTCGAAGTCGTCGTGCGCCGGGCGCGGCAACATGCGCTGCATGATCAGCTGCAGCATGCCGACGTAAGCGGCGTAAGCGAGTTGCGCGCGCTGCACCGCCACCGCGCGCTCAAGGCCCGCCGCGCGCAACGCCGTGGCGAGATAGGCCACGCGACGTCGCGACACGCGCTGCATCACGGGCTGCACCGCCGGATGGTCGATCGCCCTCAGCAGAGCGGAAAACATGACGTGATCGCGGATTTCATGGCTGGTGCGACGGAACAGCGCCACCACCCGGTCGCGCGGATCGGCGATGCGATCGACCTGCGCCACGACTCCCTCGGTGTCGGCCTGCTCCCAACGCTTGAGGGCGGCATCGAGCAGCGCATCGCGAGACGCGAAGTGCCAGTAAAAGCTGCCCTTGGTGACTCCGAGCCTGCGCGCCAGCAGTTCGACCGTGATCGCGGCCACGCCCTGCTCTTCGACGAGGTCGAGGGCGGCCTGTTCCCAATCGCTGGCGGACAAGCGGCCGCGTTCGGCGCTGTTGCCCATGCCCTGCGTCCCCTTCGACGATGCAGCACCGTAGCTGATTTGACAGATGCCCGCCAAGATCTCCATACTGTTGCGTATGGTCAACTCTCCAAATATGGCGACACACCGCCCGAACAGCCTCCCACAGCGCTACGCTTGGTCCAGTCGAGACCCGGGGACTCGATCATGGTCGCAACGATGCTTCTGATACTCGCATTGGCCGCGGTGACTGCCTTCGCCGCCTACCACCGCTGGAACCTGATCACCTGGTTCGCCGCCGCTTTCGCGGTGCTCGCGTCAGCGTGGTGGTTCGGCGTGCCGAGACTCGGCGTCCAGATCGTCGGCGCCGTGACGCTGGTGGCCGCACTGCTGTTGCTGCTGCCCTTTCTCCGGCAACCCTTGATCACGCGCCCGCTGCTGCGCTTCTACACGAAACTGCTCCCGCCGCTCAGCGAAACCGAGCGCGTCGCGCTCGAGGCGGGCACCGTCGGCTTCGAGGGCGAACTGTTCTCGGGCAAACCCGACTGGCGCAAGCTGCTCGACCTGCCCAAGCCCGCGCTCACTGACGAAGAGCAGGCCTTCCTCGACGGGCCCTGCGAAGAACTCTGTCGCATGACCAACGACTGGGAGATCACGCACGTGCTGGCGGACCTGCCGCCGGAGATCTGGGAATTCTGCGGGCGCCACAAATTCTTCGGCATGATCATCCCGAAGGAGTACGGCGGCCTCGGCTTCACCGCGCTCGCGAACCACAAGGTGATCCAGAAACTTGCCTCCATTTCCTCAACCCTGAGCTCGACGGTCGGCGTGCCGAACTCGCTCGGCCCGGGCGAACTGCTGATGCACTACGGCACGCCGGAGCAGAAGGACCACTACCTGCCACGCCTGGCCGACGGCCGCGAAATCCCCTGCTTCGCACTGACCGGTCCGTTCGCCGGTTCCGACGCCACCTCGATCCCGGACTTCGGCATCGTGTGCAAAGGTCAGTGGCACGGCGCCAACGTCGTCGGCGTGCGCCTGACGTTCGACAAGCGCTACATCACGCTGGCACCGGTCGCGACGCTGATCGGCCTCGCATTCCGCATGTACGACCCGGACGGACTGCTCGGCGACAAACGCGACATCGGCATCACGCTGGCGCTGCTGCCGCGCGACACCGCCGGCATCGAGGTCGGCCGCCGCCACTTCCCGCTCAATACCCCGTTCCACAACGGCCCGGTGCGTGGGCGCGAGGTGTTCGTACCGCTGTCGCAATTGATCGGTGGCGAAGACTGCGCCGGCCAGGGCTGGAAGATGCTGGTCGAGTGCCTGTCGATCGGCCGCTCGATCACGTTGCCTTCCACCGCCAGCGGCGGCGTCAAGATCGCAGCCGCCGTCACCGGCGCCTACGCGCGCATCCGCAAGCAGTTCGGACTTTCGATCGGGCGCTTCGAGGGCGTGGAGGAAGCCCTCGCGCGCATTGCCGGCAACGCGTACGCGGTGAGCGCGCTCGCGGAAGCGTCCGCGGCTGCGGTGGCGCGTGGCGAGTTGCCCGCGGTGCCGTCGACCATTTCCAAGTACCACTGCACCGAGATGGCGCGCGAGGTGATCCGCGATGCCATGGACATCCATGGCGGCAAGGGCATAATCCTCGGCCCGCGCAAATACCACGGTCGCGGCTGGCAGGCGATACCCAACAGCATCACGGTCGAAGGCGCGAACATCATGACGCGTTCGCTCATGATCTTCGGGCAGGGCGCGATCCTCTGCCATCCGTGGGTGCTCAAGGAAATGCGCGCGGCGCAGGACCCCGACCGCGCGCGCGGTCTCAAGGACTTCGACGCGGCGCTGTTCGGCCACATCGGGTTCGCGCTGTCGAACGCGGTGCGCAGCTTGTGGTTCGGATTGACGGGCGCGGGCGTCGGCGCGGCGCCCGGCAGCGACTACACGCGGCGCTACTATCGGAAGCTCAATCGCTATTCCGCGTGCCTGGCGCTGCTGGCCGATACGTCGATGCTGCTGCTGGGCGGCAAGCTCAAGTTCAAGGAGAAGCTGTCGGGTCGGCTGGGCGATGTACTGAGCCAGCTTTACATCACGAGCAGCATGCTCAAGCGCTTCCATGACCAGGGCGAGCCGGCCACCGACCAGCCCCTGCTCGCGTGGGCATTCCACGATGCGACGCACAAGATCGAACTGGCGATGTCGGGCGCGCTGCGCAATTTCCCGATCCGTCCGGTCGGCTGGCTGCTCTGGATGCTCGTGTTCCCGTGGGGACGCCGCGCGCAGCCACCCTCCGATCGACTCGGCCATCGCGCGGCGAGCCTGCTGCTCTCGCCCAACGAGGCCCGCGACCGCCTGCGCCAGGGCGTGTTCCTGACGCCCTGCGCGAACAATCCGGCGGGCCGCATCGACAGCTACCTCGCGAAGTTCGTGTCGGCCGAGCCGCTCGAGCGCAAGTTCCTGAAAGCGCTCAAGCAGCACGACATCGAAGCGCTGGAATTCGATGGGCAGCTCGACGAAGGCGTGCGCGAAGGCTGGATCAGCGAGACCGAACGGCGGCAACTCGAGGACCTGCGCACGATGACGCTCGACACGATCAGCGTCGACGATTTCACCAGCGAGGAGTTGCGGGCCGGCGCCAGCGCGAACCCGAGCTCCGACTACGCGGCGCGCGCCGCCTAGGCGGCACGCGGCGGACCAGTCCCGGAACGGTCCGCCGCATGCAAGACCCCTGGCTGCTCGCCTGCGCCCTGCACTCGCTGCTGCTGGCGGCGTTCCATGCATGCTTCTGGCGGCTGTTCGACTGGCCGCGTTCGCTCGCGGCGACCTCGCTGGCGAACCGCGCGATCGTGCAGATCGCGAACCTCCGCCTGATCTGGTTCTTCCTCGGCGTGACTGCTGCGTGCCTGGCATTCCCCGAGGAGATTCGCGGCAGCGTGCCGGGCCGTGCCTTTCTCGGCTTCATGGTGGTGTTCTGGCTCGGTCGCACGATCGAGCAGTGGCTATTCCTCCGCGTCCGCCACGCCGGGGTGCAGGCCCTCACCCTGGTTTTCGTGTTGGGTTGCGTGCTGTTCGGCGTGCCGCTGCTGCAATCGCTGCAAGCCGTCGGTTTCGGATAGGCGTCGGCGGATCATCGCCGGTTGCAGCGAAGGCGTTGCGTTGGCCACGGCGGATGGCACGAGTCCGTGGATCGCGCGCAACGCCCCGAACGCCACCGCTATGCTTGTTCGCCGCGCCTGCCCGCCCTGCACACGATGGCCGACCCCCGTGAATCCCTGCTCGTCGATACGGCCCGCCGCGACTGGCTGGCTGGGCTGGCGCGCGAGTTCGAGGAGGCGCCCGGCGCCGACACGGCGCTGGCCCG
>JBBRIE010000112.1:0-9229 GCA_038221545.1 Lysobacterales bacterium | reverse complement strand
TGCTCGTTCGCAAGCTCGATTCGAGCCTGATGCCTTCCGGCAGTCCGGTACGCTCGGGCTACGTGTCGTCTTCCTACGGCTCGCGCATCGATCCATTCACGGGCGGCGCAGACTTCCACCCCGGCATGGATTTCAGCGGAGATTCCGGCGACGAGATCCTCGCCGTGGCCGGTGGCCTCGTTACCTACGCGGGCGTCCGACCCGGCTATGGCATCGCCGTCGAGATCGACCACGGCAACGGCTACAAGACCCGTTACGGCCACAACCGCCGCGTGCGCGTCGCGGTGGGCCGCGCCGTGCGCGCCGGCGAAGTGATCGCCGAAATGGGTTCCACCGGCCGCTCGACGGGTACGCACCTGCATCTCGAAGTGTGGCGGGACGGCCGCACGCTCAACCCGCGCCAGTTCCTGCAGGCGATGCGCTAGGCCGCTCGAGGGGCTTCGCTGGCCCGGCTCCCGGGCGACGGTTGCCCAAGCCGCATCCCGCCTCGGGAGGCGGCACCGGCGCGCTTCGCTGGCGGGCGTGCACAATCCCCGCGCACCTTCCCGCGCCGGGGGACGGCAATCGCGAGGCGCTCGCGCTAAACTTCCGCACTTGAAGCGTGGCGGCTCCGGCCCCACGCTTTTTGTTTCGTGCGTTCGGCGTAGTCGCCGATCCATCGCCGCGCCCCGCGCCGGCCCCTTGCCGCGATCGAAGTGAATCCATGTTCAACAAATTGATGACCAGCGTGTTCGGCAGTCGCAACGAGCGCCTGCTGCGGCAATACCAGCGCCACGTCGCGCAGATCAACGGCCTCGAGCCCGCGATGCAGGCGCTCGACGATGCCGGACTCAAGGCCAAGACCGCAGAGTTCAAGCAGCGACTGGCCGAAGGCCAGGCCCTCGACTCGTTGCTGCCCGAGGCCTTTGCCGTTGCCCGGGAAGGCTCGCGACGCGCGCTTGGCATGCGCCCCTACGACGTGCAGTTGATCGGCGGCATGGTCCTGCACGACGGCAAGATCGCGGAAATGCGCACGGGCGAGGGCAAGACGCTGGTCGCGACGCTGCCGATCTATCTCAATGCCCTCACGGGCAAGGGCGTGCACCTCGTCACCGTCAACGATTACCTGGCGAGACGCGACGCGGGCTGGATGGGCAAGCTGTACACCTTCCTCGGGCTCACGGTGGGCGTGGTGGTGCCGGGCATGCGCCCGGACGACAAGCGTGCCGCCTATGCCGCCGACATCACCTACGGCACCAACAACGAATTCGGCTTCGACTACCTCCGCGACAACATGGCGATGGCGATCGAGGAGCGGTTCCAGCGCGGCCAGAACTTCGCGATCGTCGACGAGGTGGACTCGATCCTGATCGACGAAGCGCGGACGCCGTTGATCATCTCCGGGCCGAGCGACGAGTCGCCCCAACTGTACGTGCGGGTGAACCGCATCGTGCCCGATCTCATCAAGCAGGGCAGCGAGGAAGGCGAGGGCGACTTCTGGGTCGACGAGAAGCAGAAGCAGGTGCACCTGTCGGAAGCCGGGATGCAGCATGCCGAGGAACTGCTTCGGGCAGCCGGCATCGTCGGCGCCGAAGCCAGCCTCTACGACTCCGAGAACCTCGCCGCGGTCCACCACCTCAATGCGGCGTTGCGTGCCCACCACCTGTACCAGCGCGATGTCGACTACATCGTGCGTGATGGCGAGGTCATCATCGTGGACGAGTTCACCGGGCGCACGCTTTCGGGCCGGCGCTGGTCCGACGGCCTGCACCAGGCGGTGGAGTCGAAGGAAGGCGTGCCGATCCAGCGCGAGAACCAGACACTCGCGTCGATCACTTTCCAGAACTACTTTCGCCTGTACAAGAAGCTCGCGGGCATGACCGGCACCGCCGACACCGAGGCGTACGAGTTCCAGACGATCTACGGGCTAGAAGTCACCGTGATCCCGACCCATCGGCCGATGGTGCGCAAGGACCACCCGGACCTCGTTTTTCTCAAGAAGGACTCGAAGTACAAGGCGATCCTCGAAGACATCAAGGACTGCTACGCGCGCAAGCAACCGGTGCTGGTCGGCACCACGTCCATCGAGGTCTCGGAATTCCTCGCCGAGCTGTTGACGAAGGAAGGCGTCCCGCACGAGGTGCTGAACGCCAAGCAGCACGAGCGGGAGGCGCACATCGTCGCGCAGGCCGGACGCCCAGGCCAGGTGACCATCGCCACCAACATGGCGGGCCGCGGCACAGACATCGTGCTCGGGGGCAATCCCGAGGTGGAGATAACCGCGCTTGGCGACGCGCCGGCCGCGTCCGAGGTCAGTGCCGTTCGCGCAGCGTGGAAAATCCGGCACGAAGAAGTACTGCAATCGGGCGGCCTGCACATCGTCGGTACCGAGCGGCATGAATCGCGCCGGATCGACAACCAGCTGCGTGGCCGCTCCGGACGCCAGGGTGACGCCGGCTCCAGCCGCTTCTACATCTCGCTTGAGGACAACCTCATGCGCATCTTCGCCGGCGACTGGGTCGGCAAGTGGATGAAGATCTTCGGCATGCAGGAGGACGACGCGCTCGAGCATCGTTCGATCAGCAAGCAGATCGAGAACGCGCAGCGCAAGGTCGAGGCCCACAACTTCGACATCCGCAAGCACCTGCTCGAGTACGACAATGTCGCCAACGACCAGCGCAAGGTGATCTACCAGCAGCGCGACGAGCTGCTCGAGGCCACCGACGTCGCCAGCAACGTGGCCGACATCCGCCACGACGCGGCCGAAGCGCTGTTGGGGGCCTATGTGCCGGCGGAGAGCGTGGACGAGCAGTGGGACATCGACGGCCTCAAGCGCGCGTTCGAGGCCGACTTTGGCGTGCAGGTCGATCCGCAGCAGTTCCTTTCCGCGAGCGCGGAGCCCGACTGGCGTGCATTGCGCGAGGGCTCGGTCGCCGCGCTCGACAAGCACTTCGCCGACAAGGAGGAGCGGTACGGTGCGGAACTGATGCGCGCCGCCGAGCGCGTGCTGATGCTGCGGGTACTCGACCAGCAATGGAAGGACCACCTCGCCAGCATGGACTACCTGCGGCAGGGCATCCACCTGCGCGGCTTCGCGCAGAAGAAGCCGGAACAGGAGTACAAGCGCGAGTCGTTCGAGATGTTCGCGTCGATGATCGAGCGCTTCAAGGGCGAGTTCATCAAGATGCTCGCGCGCGTGCACTTCCAGACCGAGGACGAAGTGCGGGCGCTCGAGGAGGAGCAGCAGCGCGCTCTCGAACAGCAGCAACGCAGCATGCAATTCCAGCACGAGTCGCCCGGCGACTACGGCGTGGTCGACGAGGCGCTCGACGTACGGGCCGACGAGGCGCGCCTCGCGGCCGGCGCACCGTCGGTCCGCGGCGCACCGAAAGTCGGTCGCAATGAACCCTGCCCCTGTGGATCCGGCAAGAAGTTCAAGGTCTGCCACGGCCAGATTGCCTGAGCCCCTACCCGAGCTCCCTGTCGTCGCCGCGATCATCGGCGACGAGGCGGGGCGGGTGCTGCTGGCGCAGCGCGCGGAACACGGAGAGCATCCGGGCCTGTGGGAGTTTCCGGGCGGCAAGGTGGAACACGGCGAAAACGCACCAGCTGCCCTGCGCCGGGAATTGATGGAGGAACTCGGTGTCGATGCCGAGCCTCGCTGCCGAGTCCACCGCGTACGCCTGCACGAGCCCGGGCGCGTGCTGGTACTCGACGCCTGGCGCGTGGATATTCGCGCCGGCTGCCCGTCGGGGCGACAGGGCCAGGCGCTGCGATGGGTGGACGTCGACGCGCTCCACTCGGTCTGCATGCCGCCCGCGGACGCGCCTATCCGTTCTGCATTGCGCTTGCACGAAATCATGTGGATCACGCCCGGACTCGTGAACGAACGCCAGTTGCCGGAGTGGCTGCGTGCGCTGGATTTGCGCCTGCGCGGTGGGGTCAGGCTGGTGCAGTTGCGCCTGCCCGGGGTCGATCCGCTGCTGGGTCGTCGGGCCGCCCACCTGCTGGGCGATCGCTGCCGCGCCGCCGGCGCGCGCTGGCTGGTCAACGACGAGTCATCGGCGCTCGAGGCGTCCGCCGCGGATGGCCTGCACCTGACCGCTTCGGCCCTGCGCCGCTGCGACGCGCGGCCGTTACCCGCCTCGAAACTGGTCGGAGCGTCGTGCCACGACGCGCGTGAGCTCGCAGTCGCCGCGCGGCTTGGCCTCGACTACGTCACGTTGTCGCCGCTGCGCGTGACCCCGACGCATCCCGGCGCCGTCCCGTTGGGCGATGCAGCATTCGAGTCGCTGGCGCGAGACTGTCCGCTGCCGGTGTTCGCGCTCGGCGGTGTCGGCCGCCACGACCTCGATCAGGTGCGCGCGCTGGGCGCGTTCGGCGTGGCCGGCATCCGCGGCGTGTGATTGCAGCGCGCCGCTCGCTCGCTCAGCCGCGCATGCAGGACGTCGACCGCGGCGTCGAGTTCGGCCAGGCTGCCCGAGTTGTCGATCACGTAGTCTGCGATGGCCAGGCGCTGCTCGCGCGTGGCCTGCGCGTCCAGCATGCGGTCCGCGAGCGCAGCGTCGACGCCGTCGCGGACCAGCAGTCTGGCGCGCTGCATCTCCCGCGGCACGTCGACCACCACGACCGCATCCAGCCACGCATAGCGTCCGACTTCCGCGAGCAGCGGCACGGCGATCACCACATAGGGCGCGACTGTCCCTGCGCTGCGCTGCTCAAGCAGTATGCGGATGCGGGGATGCAGAATCCCTTCAAGGCGGCGGCGCGCCCCCGGGTCGTCGAAAACGAGTTCGCGCATCGCACGGCGATCGAGCCCGCCGTTGGGCATGCGCATGCGTGGGCCGAAGGTGCGGACGATCTCGTCGAAGGTCGCGGTGCCGGGCTCCGTCAGTTCCCGCGCGACGTGGTCCGCGTCGATCACGGTCACGCCCCGCGCGATCAATCGCCCGGCCACCGCACTCTTGCCGGATGCGACCCCACCGGTCAGCCCGACCCGCATGCCCGATGCGCTCATCCGAGCCCGAGCCAGGTGTTCCATCCCGCCGCGAGCGCGCTCCCGAACAGGATCTGGAAAAGCCCGGCCGTCGCGAGATACGGTCCGAAGGGAATGGGTGTCGCGCGATCGCGGCCCTGGAGCAGGATCTGCGCGATGCCCACGAAGGCCCCGACGAAGGAGGCGACCAGCACGATCGGGATGATGCCCTGCGCGCCCACCAGCGCGCCGAGCGCCGCCAGCAGCTTGAAATCCCCGTAGCCCATGCCTTCCTTGCCGGTCATGAGCTTGAACAGCCAGTACACGCTCCAGAGGCTGAGGTAGCCCACTGCCGCCCCCACGATTGCCTGGGCAGGCGGCAGCGTCCAACCCACGACCGACGCAAGCAGCGCGAACCAGAGCAAGGGCAGCGTTATCTGGTCGGGCAACAACTGCGTGCGCAGGTCGATGCCGGACAGCGCGACCAGTGCCGCGACGACGATCAACGTCACGGCCAGCTGCGCCGAGAAACCGAACTGCCAGGCGCAAAGCGCGACCGCGACGCCGGTCAGTGCCTCCACCAGGGGGTACTGCCATGAAATCGGCGACCGGCACGCGCGGCATCGACCTCGCAGCAGCGCATAGCTCACCAGCGGGATGTTTTCCCATGCCGCGAGCGCGTGGCCGCATTGCGGGCAGCGCGAACGCGCGAACACGAGGTCCGGAGGCGGGAGTGAGGGCGGTACGTCCGCGCCCGCCGCTTCGCTGTCGGGGTTCGAGGCCGTGCCCGTGCCCGTGCCGATCGCGTTCACCGGCCCGGTTGGCGCATCCAGTCCGAGGATCTCGCGGCTCTGCGATTCCCAGTCGCGCTGCAGGCGCGGGGGCAGGCGCAGGATCACCACGTTGAGAAAGCTGCCGATGAGCAGTCCCAGCAACGCGCAAGCGCCGATCAACACCGCGGGGGTCGCGGCGAACAAAGCCTGCAAACCGCTCACGGGTACCCGTCAGATGACTGCGGCGATCTTGAAGATCGGCAGGTACATGCCGATCACCATGCCGCCCACGAGAGTGCCGATGATGACCATGATGAAAGGCTCGAGCAGGCTCGACAGCGCATCGACCGAATTGTTGACTTCCGTCTCGTAGAAATCAGCGACCTTGAGAAGCATGGCGTCGAGAGCGCCCGCCTCTTCGCCGATCGCGATCATCTGCACCACCATGTTGGGGAACAGGTCGACCTGTTTCATCGCCATGTTGAGCTGGTAGCCGACGGACACATCCTCGCGGATGCGGCGGACTGCCTTGCCGTAGACCACACTGCCGGTAGCGCCTGCAACCGATTCCAGGGCCTCGACCAGCGGTACGCCGGCACGGAAGGTCACCGCGAGCGTGCGCGCGAAGCGCGCGATGGCCGAGTTGTGCATGATCTGACCGATCACGGGAAGTTTCAGTAGCAAACGCTCCATCAAATGAGCGAACGCCGGAGAGCGCTTGATCGCCATGACGAAGGCCGTGATCGAGCCACCGACGATCAGGAGGATCAACCACCAGTAGCCAACGGCAAACCGCGACGCGGCGACGATGATCTGGGTGAAGGCCGGGAGTTCGGCGCCGAAGCCCGCGAAGAGGGCCTCGAACTGGGGCACGACGAAGATGAGCAGGATGGCGCTCACGAGGATGGCGACCGCAATCACCGCGGCTGGATAAAACAGCGCCTTCTTGATCTTGCCCTTGAGATTCTCGATATTTTCCTTGTAGGTCGCGACTGTGTCGAGAACGGTATCGAGCACACCCGCGGTTTCACCCGCACGCACCAGGTTCCTGTACAGCTCGTCGAACACCACAGGATGCTTGCCCAGCGCCTCGGCAAGGCTCGAGCCGCCCTCAATGTCGGTCTTGATCGTCGTCAGCAGTTGACTCATGCGCACGTTCTTCTGGCCGCCGGCGATGATGTCGAACGACTGGACCATCGGCACACCCGACTGCAACATCGTTGCCATCTGGCGGCTGAAGATGGCGACTTCGCGCGCAGTGATGCGCGAGCCTGCCTTCTTGAACAGGCCCCCCGTCTTCTTGACGTCGACCTTGGAAGGAACGATGCCCTGCTTGCGCAGCTCGGCGCGTATGAGGTTAGCGTTCTTGCCAAGTGACTCCCCCTTGATGGTGACGCCACGCTTGTCCTTGCCGACCCACGTGAAACTCTGCAGCTGGCTGACCTGCGCACGCGCGGTGCCGGTGGCACGAGAGTTGGCAGCGGCTCGGGAGGCGACGGTAGCCATGGCTTAGTCCTTGGTGACGCGGTTGATTTCGGCGAGGCTGGTCATGCCGTCGCGCGCTTTCTTGAGAGCGGATCTGCGGAGGTCGGGAATTCCCATGCGCAACGAGGCCTCCGCGATCGCGATCGCTCCGCCTCCCGACAGGATGATCTTGGCGATCTCGTCGCTCATCGGCATCACCTGGTAAATGCCGACGCGGCCCTTGTAGCCGTCGTTGCAGCTCGAGCACCCGACGGCCTCGAACAGCTTGATGTCCTGGATGTCTTCCTCGGTGAAACCTTCGGCAAGCAGCGCTTCGCGCGGCAGGTGCAGGGGCTTCTTGCAGTCGTGCAGGCGCCGGGCGAGGCGTTGCGCGATTACCAGCGTGACGGATGACGTGATGTTGTAGGGCGCGATGCCCATGTTCATCAGGCGCGCGATGGTCTGCGGCGCGTCGTTGGTGTGCAGTGTCGAAAGCACCATGTGGCCGGTCTGGGCGGCCTTGATCGCGATCTCCGCCGTCTCGAGATCGCGGATCTCGCCGACCATGATGACGTCCGGATCCTGGCGCAGGAATGAGCGCAGCGCCGCGGCGAAGGTCATGCCGCGCTTCGCGTTCTGCTGCACCTGGTTGATGCCCGCGACACGGATTTCCACCGGATCCTCGACCGTCGAGATGTTGCGCTCGTCGGTGTTGAGGATGTTGAGCCCGGTGTACAGGGAGACGGTCTTGCCCGAGCCGGTGGGGCCGGTCACCAGCACCATGCCGTAGGGCTTGGCAATCGCGTCGAGGAACAGCTTCTTTTGTTCCTCCTCGTAGCCGAGCTTGTCGATGCCGAGCTTGGCCGCCGACGCGTCGAGTATGCGCAACACGATCTTCTCGCCGAACAGCGTCGGGCAGCTGCTGACGCGGAAGTCGATCGACTTGGTCTTCGAGAGGTTGAGCTTGATGCGGCCGTCCTGGGGTACCCGGCGCTCGGCGATGTCGAGGTCCGCCATCACCTTGAGGCGCGACGAAATGCGTTGGGTGAGCTTGACCGGCGCGGTGGTCGCCTGGCGCAACATGCCATCGAGGCGCATGCGCACGCGGAACACCGACTCGTAAGGTTCGAAATGGATGTCCGACGCGCCGCGGCGGATCGCGTCGAGCAGCACCTTGTTGACGAACTTGACCACCGGAGTGTCGTCGCCGGTTGCGTCGACGCCGGTGACCGCCGCCTCCAGCGAATCGTCGTCGCCTACGGTCAGATCGAGGTTCTCAAGCCCTTCCTCGTCGGTGGCCGCATTGAGCTGGTCCACGCCCGCGAGGGCCTGTTCGATGAACTTGCCGAGCACGTCGTACGCGACGAGGATGGGTTCAACGGTGAGGTTGGTCTGGAACTTGATTTCGTCGAGTGCGCGCAGGTTGGTTGGATCCGCAACGCCCACGAACAACCGGTTGCCGCGCTTGAACAGCGGTACCGCGCGGTGCTGGTGGATGAGTGCTTCGTTGACGAGGCGCAATGGCGCCTGTCGGACGTCGATCGCGCGCACGTCGAGCAGCGGCATGCCGAATTCGATCGAGGCGGCGCCGGCGACCATGGCCGAAGTCACGCCCTCGGTTTGCGAGAGCATCAGGATCAGCGGCTGGCGCTGTTTGTTGGACGCCTCCACGGCGTTGCGCGCGGCAGCGTCCGTCAGCACGCCGTCGAGCACCAACCTCCGGGCGATCCCGGGTAATCCAGCCACGTTGGGTGCAACTGCGGTATTCATGCCCAGGCTCTGATGACGCAGACCACCGGAATCTACCGCAATTCACTGCGTCCCAAAAGAAAAAGCCCCGGCGGACCGGGGCTCGTGTCACATGCAACGGTTGGGCTTAGCGGCAGATCGACGGACGGAAACGCGCCGTGACGGTGCTGGCCGTGCAGTTCCACTGGGTGGACCCGGTGTTGAAAATTGGTGTCAGTACCAGAGCCTGACCGTTGATGGCCTTGTTCGACTTGAACGAACCGGCGTTCGAGAAATTCGCCGTAATGAC
>JBBRIE010000111.1:0-9249 GCA_038221545.1 Lysobacterales bacterium | reverse complement strand
AGCGCTCACCATCTGGGTGCTCGCGACCGGCGTCGGCGGCGCCTTGGGCTGCATGGTGGCGCGCGGGCACCCGCTCAGCGTGGTGGCGGCGTTCGTCGCATCGCCGATCACGCCGCTGCACCCTGCGCTCGCCTCCGGCATGGTCAGTGCAGCCGTCGAATTGTGGGCGCGCAAGCCGCGCGTCGGGGATTTCGCCGGATTGCGCGATGACCTGACCGGATGGCGCGGCTGGTGGCGAAACCGGGTCGCACGGACGCTGCTGGTGTTCTTCCTTACCAGCATGGGCACGGCACTGGGCGTCTATCTCGCAGGCTTCCGCATCGGGTCACTCCTCGCATGAGCGCTGCCTGCGCACGCTTTAACGCTCACGGGGAGAGCGCTCGGCCGCATTGCAGTGGTCCAGGGGGGATGGTTCGATGATCCAGAGACTCGTGGCCGCGTGGCTGCTCCTGTCTGCCACGGGCGTTCACGCCGCGGACGTCGAAGTGCCACCTCAAACGGTGGCCACGGCGACCGAGATTCTCGCGACATCGATCGGATATCGCACGGTGGAGGGCCAGGGCCGCGTGCCGGCGTACGCGGCCTATATCGCCGGGCTGCTCGAGTCCGGAGGATTCGCCGACGCGGATGTCGAGGTCCAGGCCTACGGCGGGACGGCCGCACTGGTCGCGCGCTACCGCGGCACGGGCGGGAAGCGGCCCCTCCTCATCTCCGCGCACATGGACGTCGTGGAAGCGAAACCGGAAGACTGGACCCGCGACCCGTTCACGATGGTCACCGAAGGCGGCTACCTGTTTGGTCGCGGGGTACTCGACAACAAGTTCGACCTGTCGATGATCGTCGCGACGCAGCTGCGATTGAAGTCCGAGAAATTCGTGCCGAATCGCGACCTGGTGCTCGTGCTGTCGGGCGACGAGGAAACCGAGATGCTGACCACGCGCAAACTCAGCAGCCAGTTTTCCGATGCCGATCTGGTCCTCAACGGGGACGGCGGAGGCGGCATCCTCGCCGAAGACGGACGCGCACTGGCATTCAACCTCCAGGCCGCCGAGAAGACCTACGCCAGCTACACCATCACGATCACGAACCCGGGTGGGCACAGCAGCCGCCCACGAGCCGACAACGCCATCTACGAACTGTCAGGGGCGCTGCAGAAGCTCGCTGCCCATCAGTTCGCTCCGCAGCACAACGAGCTGACCCGCGAATTCTTCCGCAAGACTGGCGAACAGACCGACGGCACGCTCGGCAGCGCCATGCGGCGGTTCGCAGACGACCCGAACGACGCGACGGCCGCCGCGACCATCAGCGGTCACGCAGAGTATGTCGGCAACGTGCGAACCACCTGCGTCGCCACGCAGCTCCTGGCCGGGCACGCCGAAAACGCGTTGCCACAGCGGGCCATGGCGACGGTGAATTGCCGCATCTTCCCCGGAGTGCCAGTGGCAAACGTGGGCGCCGAGCTCGCAAGTGTGATCGGCAATCCGCAAGCCGTCGTGGCCACGCTCGATGACCCGGTGTCGAGCGACGCCTCGCCGTTGCGGGACGACGTCTTGCTGGCAGTCCGAAAAGCCGTCGATCGCCGCTTTCCGGGCTTGCCGATCATCCCGCAGATGTCTTCCGGAGCGACTGACAGCCTGCACTTCCGCGCGGCGGGAATCCCGAGCTACGGCGTCTCCGGCATCTTCATGAAGCCCTCCGACGACTTCGCCCACGGGCTCGACGAACGCGTGCCGGTCGCCGCGATCGAAGGCGACCTCGATCACTGGTACGTGCTGCTCACCGAACTGTCCCGCTGACGGGATTCAGGCGACTCCTCTCGAGTTGCCGGCGTGCCGTGAGGTCTCAGCGCGCCTCCTCGAGGTCGAGGATGCCCGCATCGCGTGATGGCGTCGGCCAGGCTGGCGTCGCAGGTGCGTGGTACCGCAAAGCGACGCACCTCTGTCACGTCTCTGAATCAATACTGTCGCCCGGCTAAACGACG
Organism: Lysobacterales bacterium; assembly: GCA_038221545.1. GTDB lineage: Bacteria > Pseudomonadota > Gammaproteobacteria > Xanthomonadales > Ahniellaceae > JBBQNY01. The sequence continues at coordinate 7,268 of JBBRIE010000111.1, read as the reverse complement.
TGACGAAAACGTGAGGGCGTTCAGCCGGAGCCGCCAGTTTAGGCTCCATCATGCGTTTCGCGCCATTCGGGCGCCCGGAGACTGCAGCTCATGAAACGACTAATCGGCATGGCGATTGTGTTCGCCGTTGCTTCGGCCTCGGGTTTCGCCGCGGCCCAGGACGGATACGCCAACGAAGCATATGACCGTGACGGTTACGACAGCGGCGCGTTCGTTGACGCGGATTACGACCTCGACGCGAATTCGAATGAACGCTATGAGCGCTCGGACCGCGTTTACTACGAAAGGCCTGCGTATCGCGAGGCACGCCGGAGCTCCGCAGCTCCGATCCTGGGTGCCATCGTCGGCGGAGTGATCGGCAACCAGTTCGGCCACGGCAGTGGTCGGGCCGCCGCGACGGCTGCGGGCGCAGCGCTGGGCTACGCGGTGACCGAGGACGCATATCGCGATGGCAGTGGTTACTCGCGTTCGGCCGGTTACAACGATGGCGGCTATTACGATCGCGGCTACGGCTATTACGATCGCGGATACGACTCCTACGATCGCGGCTACGACTCCTACGACCGCGGCTACGACTCCTACGACCGCGGATACGTCGTTCGCCCTGCCTATCGCCATGGCTATGTCTATCCGGCGGGTGGCTATGGCTACGCGCCTTACTACGGTGGCTACAACGGTGGCGTGGGCATCAGCATCGGCTATCGCGCTCCGGGCTACCGCTATGGGTACGGTCGCGGCTACGGCCACGGTCGCGGCTACGGTTACTGGGGCGGCAATCGCGGTCACGGCCGGCACCACGGCCGCCGCCATCGCTGACGGAATGCTTCCACAGCGTGGGAAAAGGGCCCGGATGGGCCTTTTTCTTGTCCGGCCGCCGTGTTTGCTCCTGCACCGGCGCGATGCGACGGGCATGCATCCCCCTGGCCAGACACCGTGGCAGGCGCAGCCGGCAGCACCGGGGTCTAGACTGCGCGGATGAGCGCAACCCGCGCGATGTCCGCCACGAACGACCCGGCACCCCGTGGGGTTCCGATGGGTCGCCTCGCGCAGTTGTTCGTCGATCCGGACACGATCGTGGTGGTGAGCCGACTTGGCGACCAGTGCATCATCGACGTCAACGCAACCTTTGAACGGCTGATCGGGATTGCGCGCGCCGACGCCATCGGCCGCAGCGCCATGGACCTCGGCCTCTGGCGTGATGAACGTGCCCGCCAGGTGATGTTCGACATGCTGGCCCAGCGCGGGACGCTGGTGCGCGAGCCGCTCGCGGTGCGAGCGCGGGACGGCAGCTTTTACGACGCGCTGATGAGTTGCGAGATCCTCGAACAGGACGGCGAGCAGTACGCGTTCGCTTTGTTCCAGGATATCCGTCGCTACGACGACCAGGCGCTGTCCCTAGCGCGCGAACTGGAGAGTTTCCGCTCGTTGTTCGATGAAGCCGAGATCGGCGTGTATCGGCGCTGGCCGGCCGGCCGCGGCTACGTCGACGTGAATCCGTCGCTGGTCGCCATGCTCGGCTACGACTCACCGGAACAACTGATGGCCGAACGCCGCAGCGACGTTGCGAGCGTGTATGCGGATCCAGCGCACGCCGCGTGGGTGCACAGGACGCTCAAGCAGGATGGCCGGATTTCGCGCGTGCACTCGTTGCTGCGCCGACGCGACGGCACCACGTTCTGGGTCAGCGAGAGCGCGCACGCCGTGCACGGTGCGGACGGCAAGGTGCTGTTCTACGAGGGCACGCTTGCCGACATCGGCGCAGCGGTCGCGGCACAGGAGGCGCTCGAGCAATCCGAACGCCTGTACCGGTCGCTGGTGCAGAACTGCCGTGACGGGGTTTTCCTCATGCAGCACGGCATGATCGCATTCTGCAACGAGGCGCTTGCGCGGACGCTGGATTTCACTTCGGCCGAGCTGATCGGCACCAGCTACCTGCAAAGAATCGATCCAGCCGACCTGCCGGCGCAGCAACGCCGCCTCGCGGCGCGCGAAGGCGGCTCGATGGATTTGCAGGAGTTCGAGGTTCATCTGTTGAAGAAGGACGGCAGCTCCCGCCTGTTCGAGGTAAGCGCAGGTGCCGTGATCTTCCGAGGCGAACCTGCGTCGACCGGTACGATGCGCGACGTGACGGACCTGCGCGCCCAGCAGGCGCGATTGGCCGAAGCCGAGGAACGCTATCGCAACGCGATCTGGGGCAGCGGCGATCGCCTGTTCGAATGGAACATGCAGTCCGGGGTACTGACGCCCGTTCCCACCGACCCGCATCGCGGAATCGATGTCGCGGTCGCGATGCCCGGCGTGGCAGGACTTTCCGGCTACGTGCACGCGGACGACCTGCCGGCCTACATGTCCGCGATCGAGGACCACCTGGCCGGTCGCACCGAGTTTTTCGAGGCGACCTACCGGTTGCGTTCGCGCGCCGGTGTTTGGAAGTGGAAGCTCGCGCGCGGCATGATCGTCGCCCGCGATGAGGCCGGCAATCCACTGCGGATCTCCGGCACGCAGAAGGACATCTCCAGGATCAAGGCGACCGAGACCGCCCTGCTCGACCTCACCCGCGATCTCGACGCGCGCGTGCAGGAGCGCACCCTCGAGTTGCAGGAGGAACGTCGCGAGCTCGAAGGCGCGAACCAGCAGTTGACGGCCGCGATCGGCGCACTGCAGCGCACGCAGGACGAGCTGATCGAATCCGAGAAGATGGCTTCGCTCGGGCGCCTCGTCGCGGGCGTTGCGCACGAGGTGAACACGCCCCTGGGCGTCGGCCTCACCGCGATCTCGTTCCTGCGCGACCAGCTCTCCGTCATCGCGCGCGCGCTGGCGCTGCAGATGCCTCCGGCAGACGTGGATGCGTTGCTCGGGCCCGTGGAGACCGCGGGTGCGATGACGCAGAGCAACCTCGTGCGGGCCGCGAACCTGGTGAAGAGTTTCAAGCAGGTGGCGGTGGACCAGTCGACGATCAGCATCAGGTCAGTCGACGTTCGCGACTACCTTGACGGCATCCTGCAGTCCCTGCACCCGACGCTGAAGACCAGGGGCCACGCGGTGCACATCGAATGCGCTTCGCACCTGCGCATGGTCAGCCGTCCGGATGCGCTGTACCAGGTGGTCGCGAACCTGGTGATGAACTCGGTGGCGCACGCTTTCCCGGAAGGCGTGGCCGGCACCATTCGGATCCTCGCCAAAGTGGAGGCGAACCTGCTGCACCTTCGCTACGGAGACGACGGCGTCGGCATGGACGCGCAAGTCGCGGGTCGCGTGTTCGAACCCTTCTTCACGACCCGTCGCGAGCTCGGCGGCACGGGGCTCGGCATGCACATCGTCTACAACCTGGTGACGCAGGCGCTCGCCGGTCGGATCGCACTTGCGACTGCGCCCGGCAAGGGCGTGTGCTTCGACATGTGGTTTCCGTTGGTGCATCCGGATGCCCACGTCGCGGCCACGAATCCGCCGGGTGTCACCGCAACGATCGACGCGGGATGAACAGCGCCGACGGACCGGACTGACGTCAAGGCGTGGCGCAGGACCCTGGACGCGCTGCGGACAAGGCGGCCTTCACTGCATCCGACGTCGCGAGTTCAGTCGCGGTCTTCTCGAAGAACCTGTCGCGCAGGTCGGTCCTCGCGCAGTGGGCCAGCAGCAATTCAACCAGCGCTGTGTCGCCGCTCATGGCGGCCTCGATGAGCGGTATCTTGCCCATGCCGGCCGTTGACGTCGAGTCCCTTCCATCGCTGCGGCATCGTCGCCGTGGTAGGCCGCGTCGTACGCCTGCTCGAGAGCCGGTTGCTCGCATGCATCTGGCATGGACGAGCAAGCTGCTGGCACGCCTCGGGTTCCTTGCTTACTCGCTGTACGACCTTGTAGTGGCTGCACTGGTCGCCGGTGGTGCTGGTGGCGTTCCTCGTGGTCGCCGTCCTGACCGCGTGGCGGTGCGACCTGTTCGCGATCTGGCTGGGCTCTCGAGAGTGGCACCGCGAAGTGGACGCCGATGCCGAGCACGCGTTCGTGCTGCAGGTATTACGCAATCAGCACGAGCGCGAGCCGCGCATGGCCGCATCGGTGCTCGCTGCAGGAGGGCCCCTGGGATGGGTCGCCAGCGTGGTCCTCGCTGGCATCGCTTCCGCATGCGTCGGTTTCTTCTGGTTGATCAGCACGGTGTCGACGGGTGACGCACTGCGTGCCGGACCCCTGGCGTTGGCGATGCTGGTCGCGCTGTTCGCCTGGCAGGTGACCTCGACAATGTTGGCGGCGCGATCCGCGGCGCGATCCGCGGCGCGCGGCAGGGTGGCGGGACTCACGACCGGCGGACCCGTGCTGCGCTTGCTGGCGTTGTGGGGGACTCGTGTTCTTCTGCTTCGCAGCCGCCGCGAACGACATCGAATCCATGCGGGTGTTGATCGGGGTCCTGTACGGGGTTGGCATGCTCACGACGCTGGCATGACTCGCGGCGATGCCTACCTTCATGCGCGAAATCGCGGCGCTGCGTGTCGAGGATGCCCTCACGGAACCGGATTCGTTAGCAACGCCGGCAGCATGCCCGCGATCGGTGCCCATGGGTATAAGCTCCGCGCGCCACGCCCGTCTGTCGCTGGGGAGAAGACGATGCCGGTTTCCCGTCGCGCGTTCCTGTCCGCCAATAGTGTCGCCGCCACCGCGACGCTGTTGCCCACCACTCTGCTCGCGGCGCTGCAGGCCGCCGAATCGGCCGCGCCAGTTGTGCAGCTGGACGATTGGGCGCGCGTGCGGGGGCAGTTCCGGTTGACGCCGGATTACCTGCATTTCGCCAGCTTCTTCATCGCCTCCCATCCCGAGCCCGTGCGCCGCGCGATCGAGCAGTTCCGCGACGCCATCGACCGCAATCCGTTCCTGGAGGTGGAACACGGCCTGTTCGGCTCGCCGCAGCAGAACCTGCCGCTCAAGGTGCGCGAAGACATCGCCGCCTACCTTGGCGGACGCGCCGAGGAAATCGCGCTGACCGGCAACACCACCACCGGGCTCACGCTGATCTACAACGGCCTGGCGCTGGGTGCGGGCGACGAGGTCCTGCTCACGACGCACGACCACTATTCTCACCACGAGGCCGCGCGACTTGCCTGCGAGCGCAATGGGGCGAGCCTGCGCAAGATTGTCCTTTTCGAGGACTCCGCGGACGCGACGACCGACGCGATCGTCGCCAGCATCCGCGCCGGCATCCGTCCCGCGACGCGCGTGCTCGGCGTCACCTGGGTGCACTCGAGCAGCGGCATTCGGCTGTCGATCCGCGCTATCGCTGCCGCGCTCGCCGAGATCAACCGCGAACGCGCCGAGCACCGAAAAGTGCTGCTGGTGGTGGACGGCGTGCACGGTATCGGCGCCGTCGACGAAACCATCGCGGAGATGGGTTGCGATTTCTTTGCAGCCGGCACGCACAAGTGGATGTTCGCGCCGCGCGGCACAGGATTGCTCTGGGCGAACGCCGCTGGCTGGGCGCTGCTGCGTCCCACCATCCCCTCGTTCTCCAGCGAAGAGACGTACGAGGCATGGGCGAAGGGCGAGCCGCTCGCCTCCCCCAACACCGCGGATCGGGTCGCCCCTGGCGGTTTCCACGCGTACGAGCACCAGTGGGCGATGGGGACCGCCTTCCGCATGCACACGCAGATGGGCAGGCGCCGCGTCGCGGAACGCATCGCCGGCATGAACGACCAGTGCAAACGCGAGTTGTCGAAGATTCCCGGACTGAAGCTGCACACGCCTGCCGAAGCCGCGTTGTCGGCGGGGATCGTGTCGTTCGAGGTTGACGGCAAGGCACCCGCCGACGTGGTCAAGGCGCTGCTGGAACGCAAGGTCATCGCGAGCACGTCGCCCTACGCGGTGCAGTACGTGCGGCTTGCGCCCAGCCTGGTCAATACGCCCGAGGAAGTTGACCAGGCCGTGGCGGCGGTACGCGCCGTGGCGCGTGCGTGATCGCGCGGGTCCGAACACCAGGCAACCCCGACGAAGCGGGGCTGCCTGGTGGAAATGGCGTCAGCTCGGCCGGTTGACCGCCAGCATTCCGGCGGCCGCGAGGAAAAGAGCAAGCAGCGCGAGACCCATGACACCGAGCGACGGCACCCCCATGGGTGCGCCAAGTCCGATCGTGATCGACATGCCGTTCGTGGCGCCGACGCATCCGTTGGAGTCTGTCGCACTGATCGTGAAGCTGAATATCCCGCTTGTGATCGGCGTTCCTGTGAGCGCGCCGGTCGCGGGATTGAGGGTAAGTCCATTCGGCAACGCGCCAGCGCTCACCGCGTAGGTGTAGGGGGCGGCGCCACCCGAGGCCGTGATGGTCTGGCTGTACGGGGTTCCCGCGAGGCCAGGCGGCAATGCAATCGGACTCAGCGTTATCACCGGACATCCCACCGCGGCGATGCTGATCGAGTAGGCGCGCGTGCCGAGGCATCCGTTCGCGTCCACCGCCGTGATCGAGAAGTTGAAGGTTCCGATCGTCGTGGGCGATCCAGTGAGGGCTCCCGTTGCCGGATTGAGCGTCAGGCCGGTGGGCAAGGTGCCGCTGGAGACGGAATAGGAATACGGCGCCATGCCGCCGCTGCCGGAGACGATCTGGTTGTACGCGATCCCGATGGAGCCGCTCGGCAGCGTCGCCGGATTGACCACGATGCTCGGGCATTGGCCCGCCGCGCCGCAGCGGGTGACCGAGTTGGTGTCCAGGGTGACGGCGCCGTTGCGCGCCAGCGCCCGGCCCGACAGCTGCGCGCCGGTGGTCAGCGTGATGCTGCTGAGCGCGAGGATATTGCCGGCGAACGAACTGCCCGTGCCGAGCGTCGCGGACGAGCCAACCTGCCAGAACAGATTGGATGGACAGGTCGAGCCTCCGCTGTTGATCAGGACGACGCGCGCGCCGCTTGCACTGGTCAGGGTGCTGCCGATCTTGAAGAGAAACAACGCATTCGCGTTGCCCTGGAAATCGAGCGTGAGGGTTCCGGTCAATTGCGCCGATGTCGAGAAACAGTAGACCCCCGGAGTCAGCGTGAGTCCGCCGAGATTCTGCCCGGTGAGATCGACGTTGCAGGCAGTACCGGCAACGGCGTTGTACGCCGTAGTCAAATCGGTTTGCGCCTGTCCCGCCACTGCGTCGGCAGCATGTATCACCCCGCCGATGATCACGCCCGGGGGAAAGCCGGTGACCGCCGTACCCGGGGAGACACCCACGTCGCCCGTGATCGCGCTTGTACCCGTGTTGGTCACGGTGGAGCCTCCCAGCACCGCGAAGTTCTGCGCGGTGCCGAGGG
>JBBRIE010000110.1:0-9364 GCA_038221545.1 Lysobacterales bacterium | reverse complement strand
TCGACGGAGAGTCTAACCGCCTTTGCCTGACTGGCCGCTGCTCAATTGTCCCCTGGCTCTTCCGGCGTCGGCAGCAGCGCGTACAACTCGCGGCGCGACGCGCCGGTGATCGCTGCCGCGAGCCGCGCGGCGCGCGAAGGCGCGACTTCCGCGAGCAGCAATTGCATCACGCGCTGCCCTTCGCGCTGCGCGCTGTCGATGGAGGCAGGCGCGCCCGCGACCACGACGACGCACTCCCCCAGTCGTTGTTCCGGATCCCGCGCCACGCGATCGGCGAGCTCCGCGAGGCTTCCGTCGAGCACCGTCTCGTGCAGCTTGGTCAGCTCGCGCGCCAGCGCCGCGCGCCGGTCCGCGCCGAAGACCGCGGCGGCATCGACCAGCATCGCGTCGATCCGGTGCCTGGACTCATAGAACACGAGCGTCCGTGTTTCATCCCGCAACTTTTCCATCGCGGCGACTCGCGCCGCCGCGCGCTGCGGCAGGAATCCCTCGAAGATGAATCGATCGCATGCAATCCCGGCCACGCTCAGCGCGGCGATCGCAGCGCACGCCCCGGGCACCGGGCGCACCGCGAAGCCTTCGGCGCGCGCCGCATGCACGAGCCGGAAGCCCGGGTCGCTCAGCAACGGCGTGCCGGCATCGCTCACCAGCGCGACGTCACGGCCGGCGCGCAGGCGCGCAAGCAACGGTGCGACCTGCTCGGACTCGTTGTGATCGTGGCAACTCACGAGTTCACCGCGGATGCCGAAGTGGGCCAGCAGTTGCGCGGTGTGGCGCGTGTCCTCGGCTGCGATCGCGTCGACGCGGCGCAGCACCTCAAGCGAACGCGGGGAAGCGTCGCCGAGGTTGCCGATGGGCGTCGCCACGATCCACAAGGTGCCGCCGCTCTGCGTCATCGCCAATACCCACCGGAACCGCGGGCCAGCATGGCCAGCGCGCAAGTTATGATCGCACTTTCGTCGTGCGAGGCCTTGCCGTAGATGAATCTGCTTGCTGCATCGAGGGGCCGCGTGCACGACGCGGTGAAGATCGCGGTGCTCCTCGCGCTGTGCGCGCTGGCGGGCTGCGCGACCGCCCCGCCCGCCGAGATCGGCGAATTCGACGAGGGCCAGGCGCGCACGCTGGCCGAAGCGGGTGATTTCCGCGCGGCGGCCGCGGAATACGAGCGCATGGCCGATGACGACCGCCAGAACCGCGCGGCACTCCTGTTGCGGGCCGCGGAGAGCCTGCGCGAGGAAGGCGACTGGAACGGAGTCGACCGCATCGTCGAGACCATCAAGCGCAACCGGCTGACCGGGACGCAGTCGCTGCGGTTGGACCTTTTGCTGGCCGAGCAGTCGCTGGCCCGCAACGACGTCGAAGCCGCATGGGCGCGCCTGCAACTGATGCCGGAAGCCCGCCAGCCCGGAGCGCGCGCGCGGCAACTCGAGCTGCGCGCACGGACGTTGGCAGCGCGGGGCGAGCCGCTGGCTGCCGCGCGCGTGCACATCGAGATCGCGCCGCTGCTGGACGCCGCCCAGCAAAGCGCCAATGATCGCGACCTGGTCGCGTTGCTGGCGAAGCTGCCCGCGCCCGAACTGCAGCGCCTGTTCAACGAAGTCGCAACAGACGACCCGCTGCGCCCCTATCTCGAACAGGCGCTGCGTTCGCTCGGCTCGACTCCCGTGCGGCGATTGCCACAGCCGACCCGCGCCGTCGACAGCCTCCTGCCCGGCGGCGGTGGCGACTGGCAGGGTGAAGGTGCCACCCGGGTCGAGCGGCTGGCGCTGCTCGTGCCGCTCACCGGCCCGTTCGCGGCGGCCGGTCGCGCAGTGCGCGACGGCGTCCTCGCGGCCCACTTCGCCGCGTCCGGCGCGCGCGTGAGCCTGGACGTGCTCGACTCGGGGCTCACGCCGGGCAGCGCGGTGGAAGCGTACGTGGATGCGGTGACACGTGGGGCGCAACGGGTGATCGGCCCGCTGCCGCGCGACCAGGTCGCAGCGGTGTTCGCCCAGCCGCGGCTGCCGGTGCCGGTGCTCGCCCTCAATGCCGGGGACAAGGACGAGCCGCCGCCACCGGGCAGCCATGTGTTCGGTCTGGCGCCGGAAGAGGAAGGCGCCGCGATCGCGCAACGCCTCACTAATCGGAACCTGCGCGCGCCGCTCGTCATCCTCAACAACGAGGAATGGAGCCAGCGCGCCGGGGCAATGCTGATCGCGCATCTCGAACTCGACGCGACGAAGCCCGCGGCGCGAATCGAACTGCCGACCGGCGTCGACTACGCATCCGTACTCGACGGCGCAGGTGCACTGCCGTTCGATTCGATAGTGCTCGCCCTGCGTCCGCAGCAGGCACGCCTGTTGCTCGCGCAGTGGCGCGAGCGTGGTCTGCCCATGCACCCGTGGTTCGCGACGTCGCATATCTACTCAGGCTCTCCGAACCGCACCCTCGATCGCGATCTCGAAGGGGTCGAATTCAGCGACGCGCCGTGGCTCGCGGACCTCGCGACCGGCCTGCCCGCCCGTTCGTCGCTCAAGCAGGAACTGCCCAGCGCCGAGGCGGCTCCGCGATTGTTCGCGCTGGGCCTCGATGCGTACCGGCTGGTGCCTTATCTCGGCGGGCTTCGCGAACACCCCGACGCCTATCTCAGCGGGGCGAACGGACAATTGACCGTCGACTCCGCCGGACGGATCAGGCGGCTGCCGGCATGGCTCAGGTTCGTCGAAGGTCAGCCGAGGGCGACCGAAGGTGCGTTGCTCGCCCAGTGACGAAGGCTTGCGGGTCGGGTCGCGCGCGCTGCGCGGCTCGGCGGCCGAGGTATTGGCGACGCGTTTCCTCGAAGGCGCTGGACTGGTGCTGGTCGAACGCAATGTGCGCTGCCGGTTCGGCGAGATCGACATCGTCGCCCGTGACGGCGACTGCGTCGTGTTCGTCGAGGTCCGCTTGCGCGCGAGCTCGCGCTTTGGTGGAGCCGCGGCTTCCGTGGACGCGGGCAAGCAACGCCGCCTGATCGCGGCAGCGCGCTGGTACCTCTCGCGGCACCCTCGCCTCGCCGACCATCCCTGCCGCTTCGACGTGGTCGCGCTGGCGGGAGTGGACGGTCCGGTCGACTGGCTGCGCGATGCGTTCCGGGTCGATGGCTGAAGGACCGGCTGCCGGCGAAGCCACGGGCGGTGCGCCTGACATGGAGCGCTTCGGCGCCCGGCTGCGCGCGTTCATGCCGGCCGACGCGATCCTGTTCGAGCCTGCCGAGCGTCTGTCCTACGCCTTCGACAATTCGCGTCGACAGGCAATGCCGGACGTCGTCGCGCTGCCCTCGGATGCAGCGCAGGTGCAGCGCATCGTCGCACTCTGCGCAGACTTCGGCGTGCCCTTGACAGCACGCGGCCGCGGCACCAACACCACGGGCGCGACCGTGCCGGTCGCAGGCGGAGTCGTGCTGTCGTGCGAGCGCATGCGCCGCATCCTCTCGATCGACCCTTACAATCGCGTGGCGGTGGTCGAACCCGGGGTTCTCAACGGCGACCTGCAATTCGCCGCACGTGCGCACGGGATGTTTTGGCCGCCCGACCCCACCAGCCAGGCCTATTGCACGATCGGCGGCAATCTTGCGTGCAACGCCGGCGGGCCGCGCGCGGTGAAGTATGGAGCGACGCGCGACAACACGCTGGGCTTGCGCGCCGTGACCGGGCGGGGCGATCCGATCGTGTGTGGTGGCGCGACCACGAAGGGCTCGACCGGCTACGACCTGACGCGGCTCCTGGTCGGCTCCGAAGGCACGCTCGCAGTGATCACGGAAGCGACCCTGCGCCTGGTCCCGCTGCCCGATGGACTGGTGACGCTGCGCGCGCTGTTCGATTCGGTCGAGGCCTGCGCGCACGCGGTCGCGCGCATCATGGCGCAGCCGCAGACGCCGTGTGCGCTCGAGTTCGTCGACGCGGCCGCCTTGCGCCTGTTGCGTGCACGGGGAGTCGCCATCCCCGAGGCCGGCGCGATGCTGATGATCGAGGTCGATGGTCCGCAGGCTTCGCTCGCGGCCGCGGTGCATTCGGTCGCGACGGCCGCGCGCGGCGATGGTCTGCTCGAATGGGTGGAGGCCGGGGATGCGGCGGCCGTCGCGGCGCTCTGGTCCGCCCGACGCGCCCTGTCCCCGGCACTGCGTTCGCTATCACCCGACAAGATCAACGAGGACGTGGTGGTCCCCGTGGCGAACCTGCCGGCGCTCGTCGCGGGCGTCGAACGCATCGCGGCATCGAGCGGCGTCCGCATCGTCACGTTCGGCCACGCCGGCAATGGCAACCTGCACGTGAACCTGCTTCCCGCCCATGGCGACCCGGCGCAGCAGGTCGCGGCCACGCATGCGCTGGACCAGTTGTTCGACGTGGTCCTCGCATTGGGCGGCACGCTCTCCGGCGAACACGGCATCGGCATTGCCAAGCGCGGCTTCATGGCGCGGGCGATCGACCCGCTCACGCTCGAGCTCATGCGCGCGATCAAGCGCCAGTTCGATCCTCGCGGCATCCTCAATCCAGGCAAGTTGCTGCCCGACTGAGATCAACGTGGCGAACGCTGCGTGTCAGCGGAAGTGGTCGAATCCTGCGGCCACCAGCCGCGTCGGCCGGAGGCCGGGTCCTTCGCGCCACAGCCCCCTGAGCGCATGCGTGGAACCGATGCGTGTTGCCGGCAGGCCGGCGCGTTGCGCGATCGTCTCGATGCGACGCGCATACCGCGGCGACGCGGTGAACAGCAAGGTGTAGTCGTCGCCGCGGCACTGCATCGCGAAGCGTGCGCCCACGTCCGGGACGGCGCGCAGCAGGGCGCGCGACGCGGGGAGCGGGCCAGCGCCCAGCGTCGCCCCGAGCGACGAGGCATCCAGAACATGGCCAAGGTCCGCCAGCACGCCGTCCGACACGTCGATCATGGCGCTGGCGACCGCGCGCAGGGCCAGTCCCAGCGCGAGTGGTGGGTTGGGCCTGTCCAGCGCGCGCAGGAAACTGGCGCGATCGCGTGCGGACGGATGCAGGCGTCGCTGCGCACAAGCGAGTCCAGCCGTTGCGTCGCCGAGTACACCTGCAATCCAGATATCGTCTCCTGCGCGCGCGCCGGCGCGAGTCACCGCGCGTCCCCGCGGCACCGTACCCAGCAGCGTGACGCTCGCGCCCGCCGGCCCGCGGGTGGTGTCCCCGCCGACCAGCGTGGCACCGTATCGACGGGCACAGGCCATGGCGCCGCGCGCCAGCGCCAGCGCAGCACGCGGGTCCGGCGAGGTGACGGACAGCAGGGCCCATCGCGGCCGCGCCCCCATCGCGGCGAGGTCCGATACGTTGACGGCGACGGCCTTCCAGCCTACGTCGGCGGCGGCCGTTCCGATCGGGAAATGCACGCCTTCGACGAGCGTGTCGACGGCGGCCACGAGCTGCGATCCACGCGGCAGCTGCAGCACGGCCGCATCGTCGCCGATGCCGAGCACCACGTCGGGTGATGGCGCTCGCGCGGCGAGTCGGGCGATGCGATGGATGAGTGCGAACTCGCCGGTCACGGCGACCCTTCCACGATCTCGCGCGACCGCCAGCGCGATCGCGGCGCGTCGTCGCCCCCGCCAGGCGCGCCTCGCCTCAGCGGCGGTACTCCGCGGCGCGCGAGTGCGCGGCGACGCGGTCGAGCACGCCGTTGACAAACGTATGTCCGTGCATCGCGCCGAAGCGCTTCGCGATGTCGACGGCTTCGTTGATGATTACCCTATACGGCACGTCGGCGCGATGGCGGAGTTCGAAGGTGCCGAGCCGGAGCACCGCGCGTTCGATCGGATCGATGGCGGCGATGTCGCGGTCGAGCCACGGCTGCAGCGAACCGTCGAGATCGGCGCATTGTGCGGCGACGCCCCGCACCAGGGCCTCGAAATAGCCGACGTCGGCGATCTCCATCTGCTGTTCGTCGGCAAACTGTTCGATGACCTGGTCGATCGGCGTGCCGGAAAGTTGCCAGGCGTAAATGGCCTGCAGTGCACGGCGTCGCGCCCGGCCGCGGGCGGCCGGGTCCACGCCATCGGTACGCACGGGCTTCACTTGATGCGCGCCACCAGCGCCGCCGCCTCGATCGCGGCCAGCGTGGCCTGGTAGCCCTTGTTGCCCTCGCCGGGCGCGGCGCGCGTTTCCGCGTCCTCGATCCGCTCGACCGCAAGCACGGCATTGCCGATCGGCACGCCGGTCTCGACCTGGACCTGCATCAAACCCTGCGCGCAGCCGTCGGCGATGTGTTCGAAGTGCCGGGTGTCGCCCCGCACCACGCACCCGAGTGCGACCATGCCGTGGAACCGCTGGCTGCGCGCGAGATGGGCCGCCGCGAGTGGCAGCTCCCACGCGCCGGGCACGTGGAACACCTCCACCGCCGTGTCGGCGACGCCGCGGCTGGCGAACGCGGTGCCGGCACCCGCGAGCAACCGCTCGACGATCGCACCGTTGAAACGCGCCGCCACCACCGCGAAGCGTGCGGCGTCCGGGAGTTCCACGGAAGCTTCGAATCCTGCAATGCCGCTCATGCGGTCGGGAATTCCGGGTCGGGGGCTTGACCCGTCACTGTAACAGTGCGCCACGGGTGCTTCCGTGGACCTGCGGTGTGCGATCAGGTCCGCGATCGATCCCAGGAGCAAGCCCCGCGCCTGCGCGAATCGCTCGAGTTCCGGCCGGCGCGCCATGCGGCCATCCTCGCCGAGAATCTCCACGATCACGCCGGCCGGCACGCGGCCCGCGAGCCGGGCCATGTCGACGGCCGCCTCCGTGTGGCCCGGCCTCGCCAGCACACCGCCCGGACGCGCCGCAAGCGGAAACACATGTCCCGGCTGGTGCAGGTCGCGCGGTCGCGCGCCCTCGGCCACCGCCGTGCGGATCGTATGCGCGCGGTCGTGCGCGGAAATGCCGGTGGTGACTCCGGTCGCGGCTTCGATGGACACGGTGAATGCGGTGCCATGGCGGCTGCGATTGCGGCGAACCATCGGCGGCAGGTGGAGTTCACGGCAACGCTCCGCGGGCAGTGCCAGGCAGATGAGCCCACGCGCCTCGCGCGCCATGAAGTTGATGTCCTCGGGCCGCACGCAGTCGGCTGCCATGACCAGGTCGCCTTCGTTCTCGCGATCCTCGTCGTCCACGAGCACCACCATGCCGCCGGCCGCGATGGCCTCGAGCAATCGGGGGACGTTTGCGAAGCCCATCAGCGCGGAAGCCCGCGTTGCACACCCGTCATTCGCGCGGCGCGGTCATCAGCCGCTCGACGTAACGGGCGACCAGATCGACCTCGATGTTGAGGGCGGTGCCGATCGGCACCTGGCCGAAAGTGGTCTGCAGCAGGGTATGCGGCACCAGCATGACTTCGAACCAGTTGTCACCGATCTCGTTCACGGTAAGGCTCACGCCGTCGACCGCGATCGATCCCTTGCATGCGACGAAGCGCGCGAGTGTCCGCGGCATCCGCAGGCGCCAGCGTTCGCCCCGCGCATCCGGCGCGCGATCCAGCAGGCTGCCGACGCCGTCGACGTGCCCGAGCAGCCAGTGGCCACCGAGGCGGTCGCTTGCGCGCAGGGCCCGCTCCAGGTTGATCGCCGCGCCTTCGCGCAGCTGGCCGAGTGTGCTGACGTCGAGCGTCTCGCGCGAAACGTCCGCGTCGAAATGCTGGCGATCGAACGCCACCACCGAAAGGCATACGCCGTTGACGGCGATGCTCTCCCCGAGCGAGACGTCCGCGAAAGGCAAGGTGCCGATGGCGACGCGCAGACGCACGTCGCCGTTGCGCCGCTCGCTCGCGACGATGTAGCCCACACCCTGGATCAATCCGGTGAACATCGGGTTCTCATTCCTTCCTGCACATGGTCAGTTTGGCCGGCCATGCGATGCGCCGCGGAACCTCCGCGTCGCCCCATGCCTCGGCCAGTCGGCCCGCATGGCGGGCTACCGGATCGGAGCCCTCGACACGCATCGCGCGTGCGGTGGCCGACAGGCTGGAGAGATAACCGAGAAGATGCGGCAGTGTCCAGTCCGCATGCATTTCGAAATCGCAACCCCGCAGCGGCTGGAACGGCCACGCGTACCCTGCGTAGGCCGCATCGACGTCGAGGCGCTGCGCGGGCCAGTGCAACTCGATGGCGTCGCGGAATTCGCCGATTCCAGTGTCGACGACGGCGGGCGGTACGAAATCCTGGTAGCACCACGCCGCGAGTACGCCGCCGGGTGAGAGCACGCGCGTGCATTCGGCGAAGAACGCGGGCCGGTCGAACCAGTGCAGCGCCTGGCCGACGGCGATGAGCTGGACGCTGCCGTCGGGCAGCGAACAATTTTCGGCGGGTTCGACCGCCAGCGTGATCCGAGGATCGGCTCGCCGCCCTGCCGGGTGCGCTTCGACCTGCGCTGTGCTCGGGTCGGTCGCGAACACCGACCCGAAGCGATCGGCAAGGTCGAACGTCGCCTGGCCGCTTCCGCATCCAGGTTCCCACGAACGCAACGGCGGCCGCGGCAAATGGAGAGCGATCGCCTCGAACAACGCCGCGGGATAGTGCGGCCGCCACGCGGCGTACAGGGACGCCTGCGCGGAAAAATGGTCGGGAAACGTCGCGCCCGCGGCTGTCATCGCGAAGGCCGCAACACGACGCGCCAGTCGTCGCCGACGCGACGCTGGTCGAACCACGAGAAAACCTTCCGGTCCGTCAGGGAGGAAAGCCCGATGCCGGCAAACAGCGGCCGGCCCTTCTCGCCCAATACGAACGGCGCCACGTAGAGCAGGACCTCGTCGACCAGGTCCTGCGCGAGCAACGCGCCGGCCAGGGTCGCGCCCGCTTCGGTCTGCACCTCGTTGACGCCTCGTTGCGCGAGCATCGCGAGCACCGCGGCGAGGTCCAGCCCACCGCCCGCGCTTGCCACCACGAAGCGATCCTGCGCGCGAAGATGTTCCGAGACTCGCGCGTCGTCGTCGTGGACCACCAGCGTCGGCGCGGAGCGGTCGAGCAAGTGCGAGCGTTCGGGGATCGCAAGACCTGGATCGAGGACCACGCGCAGCGGGGACTCGAAATCGGTGTCGTCACCGAGGCGCACCGTGAGATTCGGGTTGTCCGCCAGCACTGTGCCGCTCGCGGTCAGCAATGCACTGCTGCGCGCGCGCCAGCGGTGGTTGTCCCGGCGAGACGGCGCCGACGAAATCCAGTGCGAATCGCCGTTCGCCAGCGCGGTGCGGCCATCGAGGCTCATCGCGAGCTTGACCCGGACCCACGGCCGGCCCCGCTCCACCCTCGACAGGAACCCCCTGTTCTGTTCCCGCGCGAGGGCTTGCATCAATCCGGATTGCACGCTGATGCCGGCCGTCTCCAGCATGGCGAAACCTCGCCCACTGACCTGCGGGAACG
>JBBRIE010000109.1:0-9402 GCA_038221545.1 Lysobacterales bacterium | reverse complement strand
AGTCCTCGATGAAATCGCCGAGATGCGAATCCTCGTCGTCGCCGATGGGCGTCTCCATCGAGATCGGCTCCTTGGCGATTTTCAGCACCTTGCGGATCTTGTCCTCGGGCATCTCCATCTTCACCGCGAGCTCTTCCGGCGTCGGCTCGCGACCCATCTCCTGCAGCATCTGCCGCGAAATGCGGTTGAGCTTGTTGATCGTCTCGATCATGTGCACCGGGATGCGGATGGTGCGCGCCTGGTCGGCGATCGAACGCGTGATCGCCTGGCGGATCCACCACGTCGCGTAGGTCGAGAACTTGTAGCCGCGCCGGTATTCGAACTTGTCGACGGCCTTCATCAGGCCGATGTTGCCTTCCTGGATGAGGTCGAGGAACTGCAGGCCGCGGTTCGTGTACTTCTTGGCGATCGAGATGACGAGGCGCAGGTTGGCCTCGACCATTTCCTTCTTCGCGCGGCGGGCCTTGGCCTCGCCGATCGACATCGCGCGGTTGATCTCCTTGATCTCGACCAGCGGCAGGTGCAGCACGCGCTCCTGGCCGATGAGCTTCTCCTGCTCGCTGACGATGACGTCGCGCAGCAGCTTGAGCGTCGACGCGTACTTGGTCTTGCGGCGGCCCTCGTTCTCGATCCAGCGCAGGTTCGACTCGTTGCCCGGGAAGTCGCGCAGGAAATCCTTGCGTGGCATCTTGCCGTGGCGCACGGCGATATCCATGATGTTGCGCTCGTGGCTGCGGATGGCGTTCACCACCTCGCGCAGCTTCTTCACCATGCCGTCGATCATGATCGCCGGCAGCTTGAGCTTCATGAATTCCTCGCCCATGTCCTTGCGGACCTTGAGCGTCTTGCGATCCGGATGGCCGTACTTCGCGTCGGTCTTCTGGAACTTGTCGTAGAAATCGCGGATGAGGTTCATCCGGCGCGCCACTTCCGCGGGATCCGGACCGGTGTCGACCGCGGTCTCCTCCTCGGCCTCGGCGTCGTCGCCGTCGGCGGCATCCTCGCTGATCACCTTCGGCGGCGGCGGCGGGGGCGGCTCGATGTCGGTGAAGCCGACCAGGAACTCGCTCATGCGCTTCTTGCCGTCGAGGTGCTGCTCGTACTCCTCGAGCAGGATCTTCATCGACCACGGGAACTGCGCCAGCGCCTGCTGCACCTGGCTCAGGCCTTCCTCGATGCGCTTCGCGATCGCGATCTCGCCCTCGCGGGTCAAGAGTTCGACCGTGCCCATCTCGCGCATGTACATGCGGACCGGGTCGGTGGTGCGGCCCATCTCCTCGACCGAGGACAAGGCCGCGACCGCCTCTTCCGTCACCGTCTCGTCGTCGGTGGCAGTGGCGCCATCCTGCAGCAGCAACGTCTCGGCGTCGGGCGCTTCCTCGTGCACCGCGATGCCCATGTCGTTGATCATGCCGATGATGTCTTCGATCTGCTCCGGATCGACGATGTCGTCGGGCAGGTGGTCGTTGACCTCGGCAAACGTCAGGTACCCCTGCTCCTTGCCCTTCACGATCAAGAGCTTGATGTCGGAAACCTGCTGCAGCTTTTTCTCTGGAAGGGCGGCCATGAATCGATAATCCTGATGCGAGTCCGCCAGTTTAGGCGGACTGTCAATGCCTCGTTGTCCGACCGATCGGGCCGGACGCCTGCCAGCGGGGAGGATCGGGCCGGCAGCGGGGGCCGGACCTCTTGCAGCAACCACGCGAAAAGACCGCTAAACCGGACGCCCGCCAACTCCGCGCACGCGGAGAACTGGGGTCGAAACATCGACATTCAAACCCTGCGCGATCAAAGCGCCTGGATTTCCAGCAGGAAAGTGACCGGTCCATCGTTCACGAGTTCCACCTGCATGTGCGCGCCGAAGCGCCCCGTCGCGACGTTCGTCCAGCGGGCGCGGGCAAGGGCGACCAGTGCCGCGAACAACTCCTCCGCCAAGGCCGGCGCGGCAGCCGTGGAAAACCCCGGACGCAGGCCAGAGCGGGTGTCCGCAGCGAGCGTGAACTGCGAGACCAGCAGCAGCCCGCCGCCGACATCGCGCAACGAACGGTTCATCCGCCCCGCCTCGTCCGCGAAGACGCGATAGGCCAGCAGCCTCTCGACCGCGCGCGCGCAACAGGCTTCATCGTCCGGCGGTTCGATGCCCACCAGTGCGAGCAGCCCGGGGCCGATCCCACTCACTACTTCGCCGTCGACGCGCACCGTGGCGCGCGCAACCCGCTGGATCAGGACGCGCATCGGGAAACCCGCCGGGGCAGCCTGCCGGGGGGTGCGCGGCGGCATGGATGCAATCGCGCGAAGGACATTCCCGTCTCCTGCCTACAATGCCGGCATGAATCTGCGAGTGCGCATTGTGCACGGGCTCGTCCGGCTTGGCAGCGCGCTCCCGCTGTCGTGGCTGCATGCGCTCGCGATTCCGTTCGCAGGGCTCGCGCGCCTGCTCGGAACGCGCGAGGCACGCGTGGCGACGCGCAATGTCGAACTCGTCTTCCCCGAACTCGACGCGGACGCGCGCCGCCGGTTCGTGCACGAATCCCTGCGCCAGACGGCGATGAGCCTGACCGAGCTGCCGAAACTCTGGGGTGCCCCTGCGGAGGCGCTGGGCCTGGTGCGGGCGGTCCATGGCCATGAGTACCTCGCAGACGCCCTTGCGCGAAACCGGGGATTGCTCGTCGCCGCGCCCCATCTCGGTAGCTGGGAACTGCTCAACCTCTGGCTTTCCCGCCAGGCGCCGATGGTGATCCTTTATCGCGTCCCGCAACGCCCGGAGTTCGACGCGTTCCTGCGCACCGCCCGCGGCGCGTTCGGCGCGGAGCCGGTGCGCGCCGATCCGGCCGGCGTGCGAACCCTCTTCCGGCGACTCAAGGAGGGGCGCATGGTCGGCATCCTGCCCGACCAGCGGCCGAAGAGCGGCGAGGGTGCGTGGGGAACGTTCTTCGGCAAACCCGCCAAGACCATGACGCTGCTGGGTCGCCTCGCGCACAAGTCGCAGGCGCCCGTGCTGCTCGCATGGGCGGAACGATTGCCGGACTCGGGTGGTTTCGACATCCACATCGAGTCGATCGGAGCCCTGGTTGCCGACGCCGATCCGGTCATCTCCACCACCGCGCTCAACGCAGCGATCGAGCGCGCGGTGCGCTTGCGACCCGAGCAGTACCAGTGGACCTACAAGCGCTTCGGCATGCGTCGCCACGACGGCGACGTGCTGCCCTATTGAGCCCACGCTTGCCAGCGGAGAAAGTCGATGAATTCCCGGTACCTCTTTACCGCCGTGTCGGTCCTGCTGCTGCTCGTCGCCTGTGGCGCGCAGCGCCCGCAGCCGACGCCGGGCGTGACGTTCGTCGTCGTTCGGCATGCGGAAAAGGCTGACGACGATCCGCGCGATCCCATGCTCACGCAAGCCGGCCGGGCCCGCGCCGCCGCGCTGGCGACGCTGCTCGACGGCCAGCCGCTCGCCGCCGCCTACTCGACCGCGTTCACGCGTACGCAGCAGACCGCGCAGCCTTCGGCAAGCGCCGCGGGCATTGTCGTGACGACATACGCTGGCGGACTACCGGCGGCGGAGTTCGCAGCGCAGTTGCGGAATCGTCACGCAGGAGGAACGGTGCTCGTGGTCGGCCACAGCAACACCGTGCCCGACCTCGTGGCCGCGCTCTGCAACTGCGAGGTCGCCCCGCTCGGCGACGGCGACTACGGCAACCTTTACCGCGTTGGCGTCGACGGCGAGGGGCACGTGCGGCTCGACCTGACTTCGTACTGAATCCGCGACGCTGGCGGCGCGGAAGCTACGCCGGGAACGCGCCGCACGCTACCTCGCGGGGGCCGGCGCCAGCGCGGGATCGAGCCTGAGCAGCACGGCCTGCTTGTCCCAGTTGCCGACGCCGAAGACGCGGAACACGATCACGTATTCGCCTGCCGGCAGCGGGCGCTCGGCGCGCAACTGCCAGGTGCCGTCCGGGTCGCCATCGGCAACGGTCTCGACGCCGTTGAGCGAATCGAGGCGACTGTCGACATCGGCGTCGTAGTCGTCGAGCGCATACACATTGACCTTGAGCTGCTCGATGTTGCCGACGAACGAAGGGAACAGGCCGCCGCCCTTCGCGCTGACCCGGAGCTGGGTCGACACAGGTTGCGCCACCTGCCAGCACACGTCCTCGCCATGCTTGACGGCGTGCACGCGGGCCGCGGTTGCCTCGTCATTGAGCGGCGTGGTTTCGTGGCCGTCGACCGACACGACGGTGCAATGTCCGATGCGGTTGACGCAGATCATCGAGGAGCTCGCGTCGTGATCGGAATGTGCGCAGCGTTCGGCTTGCGACGACGGTGCGGTCAGCGCGAGCAGTGCGATGGCGAGGGTGAGCATGGGTCCACTCCTTCAGAAGAAGATGCCTGCGGCGAGCGCGCGCCAATCCTCGCCCGCCTGCTGTTCGACGCGGAAGCTGCCGTCGGTCCTGCGCACGACGCAACGATACGATTCGCCGTCGAGCGTCATGCGATAGACCCAGCGCGTGTCGGTATGCGCAGGCACCACGGCAATGCGCGCGAGGAGCGCATGCTGGATCTTCTCCCGGCCCGCGCGGTCGCCGACTTCGCGGTGCAGGTGCCATGCGCACTTGCGGTCGAGCTCGGCGGGCAGTGCCGTCGATTCGCCACCGGCCGGCCGATGGTTGAGTGTGAGGCCCACCGCGCCGCATTCGATCGCAGGGGTCGTGTCATCGCAGATCTGGCAGAAGAACGTGCCGCCACCGGGCTCGTCGAATTGGAACAGGAAGCCGCTTGCGGCAAGGTCGATCGCCGATTCCCTGAACTTGCCATCGCCGGTGCGCGCGCCGCTCTCGTCGATCGCGGACAGGCAGCGCGCGCGCAGTTCCTGCTTGCTCGCGGCATGCATCGGCGCAGATCCCGCTGCGATGAGACCCAGCGCCAGCCACGCAATCCAGCTTCCCCGAAGTGCCACGGCGTTCCCCCAACGCGTCGACCCGCGAATGAGACTCCTTTTCGGCCGTCAACGCCACTCGACTGTCGGCCGGATGAACGGGAACGGCAGCTCGCTGAACCAGCGGCCTCCCGATTCGTTCGAATCATCGGGCATACAGCGCGAAAGGCGCCTGATGTGCACATTGTCGACCTACCAGCGAGATGACCATGAACGGAGTCAGATTCAATCGGAACGTCCTTGCATCGGTCATCGGCGCACTGATGGCTGTGACCGTGATCGCGCCTGCGCATGCGCAGGGGAACGGGGACAAGGAGCAGCGCAAGGAAGAACGTGAGCAGCAGCGCGAGGCGCGGCAGGAAGCTCGCGGTGATCGCGTTCGCAAGGGTGACGAGGCCCGCGATGCCAATCCGGACGACTACACACAGCAGCGGGCCGCGCAGCAACAGCAGGCGCAGCAGCAGCAGGCCCAGCAGCAGGCCCAGCAGCAGGCCCAGCAACAGGCCCAGCAGCAGGCCCAGCAGCAGGCCCAGCAGCAGGCCCAGCAGCAGGCGCAGCAGCAGGCGCAGCAACAGGCGCAGCAACAGGCGCAGCAACAGGCGCAGCAACAGGCGCAGAAGCGCCAGGGCCGACAGATCACGCGCGAGCAACTGGAGCAGCTGCAGAACTCGCAGCAGCAGTTGCAGCAGCGACGTATGGAGCAGGCGCAACAGTCGCGCGACCAGCGCACGACTTCGCAGCAGCGCGCAGCGATGGGGCAGGAGCAGCAACAGCAGGCCCGGCAGCAAGCCCAGCAGCAGCGTCAACAGCAGGCCCAGCAGCAGGCGCGGCAGCAGCAGCAACGCCAGCAGCAGCAGGCGCAACGCCAGGTCCAGCAGCAGCAACGCCAGCAGCAACGCCTCTCGCGCGAGCAGCAACGGTCGCTGATCACGCAACAGCAGCAGCGCGTCTCGCAGTACCAGCGCCGCCTCAACCAGCAGCAGCTTGCGTCGCGCCAGTACTCGCAGGGCCTGCGCGAGCAGAACCGCACTGCGCAGTACCGCTACCAGCAGCGCTACTACGATCGCCTGCACCAGCAGCACGCGACCCTGCAGAGCCGGCGCTTCGACTACAACAACGACCCGTACTTTTACACGGCGCCAAGCTATCGCTACCTGCGTGGCGGCAGGTACTACCAGGTGAACCGATACGGCGCGGACCTGCTGCGCCAGGCGGTCAACGTCGGATACGAGGAAGGCTTCGCCGCAGGCCGTGCCGATCGCGAGGACGACTGGCGCTACAACTACCGTGATTCGTACGCGTACCAGGACGCCAACTACGGTTACAGCGGCTATTACGTGAGCCAGGATGACTACAACCACTACTTCCGCCAGGGCTTCAGTCGTGGCTACGAAGACGGTTACTACTCACGCAGCCGCTACGGCCGCCGGACCAGCGGGGGCTTCTCGGTGCTCGGGTCGGTGCTGTCGGCGGTGCTGAACCTCGAGAACCTTCGCTGACCGTAGGGATCGAGCGCTGGTCGCGGCGGCAAGCCGCGATCAGCGGGTCCCCGAAACGAGGGTGGCGACATTCCCGTCGCGGCCGATCCTGCGAACGCGCGGCAACCATTCCTCGCGGTCATCGGAATCGGTGTGCAGGTACTCCAGTACGAAGATCTCGCCGTTCGATACCGACACCGCCGTGGGCGAATAGGGAGGTCTCGAACGCAACACCGGCCTGACGCGACCCTCAAGATCGACCATCAGCAACGCGCCGCAGCCCGAGGCGGCCACGAACACCGTGCCGTTGGGGGCAACGTCGAGACCGCGGAGATACGGTCCCGACTGTACCTCGACACCGGGAATCCGCTTGCAGCCCGGCACGCGCACATTGTCAGCCACGGTGGTCACGACGCCAGCCGCGCTGATCCTGTGGATCGACGCATCGTGCGTGAAGTACAGCGCGCCCTGCGCAGCGCTTGCCATCCCGTTGATCCAGCTCATGCTGCCATCCGCCCGCAGCTTCGTCTGCGGGTTGGCACGTATCGAACGTGCGCCTGAAGGCGCGACCCGCACGATCCGCCACCGGCTACCGCCCTCGAAAAAAGGGTAGTACAGCGCGCCATCGCTGCCGATCGCGACCGGGAAGTCGCTCGAGAACACGAGCGTCGGCTCACGCCCGACCGACACGATCTCGCCGCCCGCAATTGCTGGCCAGCGTGTATTGGCGAGGCGCGAAGACTCATCCAGCGCGAACCAGTGCAGCGCCGGCCCTTTACGGCGGCCGAGCGTGCCGTCGCGTTCGACCACGAACACGCCGCCACCGGTGTCGACCAGGTACGTGCGGCCGTCTTGCGCGACCTCGATCGCCGAGCCGGGGTGTGCGAGCGCCATACCTGCCACAAGAACCGCGCAGGCGACCAGCGCCAAGTAGGCCCCGTGAGCGGCGGCACGTGCGAAGCGGTTCATGAGATTGCCTCGATCCAGATCGGCACGCCGCTCAGCGCCGCGTTGCCGGAGGGCGCATCGAGCGCGGTCGACGCGGTGAGGTCGTTGTAACTGGCGCCGTCCACGTGCATTGCGCGCGACTGCCGCGTGCCGCCGCGGCGGTGGCCGAAGCCATGCGGCAGGCAGGCGACGCCCGGCATCACGTCGTCGCTACGCCGGACCTCGACCTCGATCTCGCCGGATGCGGAACGCACGCGTACGCGGTCGCCATCGCCAATGCCCCGCGCGGCGAGATCGTCGGTGTGCACCAGCAGGTGGTGGCGCGGCTTGCCCTTGATCAGGCGCGGCGCGTTGTGCATCCAGGAATTGTTGCTGCGCAGTTCACGCCGGCCAATGAGTAACAGGAACCCCTCGGCGCGCGCCTCACTCGCACTCGTCGCAAACCCTTCTCCTGCCAGAGTCGCCAGCGCCTCCAACATCAATGCCGGCGCGCACTCGATCATGCCGCTCGCGGTCTCGAGCCTGCGCAACAGCGAAGGTCGCAATGGACCGAGGTCGAGCCCGTGCGGGGCGGCTTCGAGCGCTTCCAGTGTCAGCCCGCTGTCGCCGCGCGCGAGGCCCGCCGCGATCATCGCGCGTGGTTCGGGCAACGCGGTCCAGGGCTTGCCGGCCTCGCGGCAGAACGCGGCGCCGAGGCCGTCGACGATTTGCCAGTCGGCGCGCTGGCCTTGCGGCACCGGCATGAACGGCATGTTGAGCCGGGCGACGTACCGCACGGCGAACGCGTTGAACACGTTGTCGTAGTGATGCTGCGTGAGTGGCGAGGCCGGTGGCAGAATCAGGTCCGCGAAGCGCGTGGTCTCGTTGATGCAGACGTCGATCGACAGCATGAACTCGAGCGACGACAGTGCGCCTTCGAGCACGCGACCGTTCGGGGTCGACAGCACCGGGTTGCCCGCGCACGTCAGCAGTGCGCGTACCTGCCCCGGACCCGGCGTCAGGATTTCCTCGGCGAGCACCGCGACGGGCAGTTCGCCCGCGAACTCGGGCAGGCCGCGCACGCGGCTCGACCAGCGCGCGCGATGGCCGGGCAACGTGCCGGGCCCGGTGATCGGCATGACTGGGTCGTTGGGCAACACGCCGCCTTCGCGATCGAGGTTGCCGGTGTATAGATTGAGGATCTGCATCAGCCATTGGCAGAGGGTGCCGTGGCGCTGCGTCGACACGCCGATGCGCCCGTACACCGCCGCGCGCGGCGCCGCATGCAGGTCGGCCGCGAGGCGGCGCACGCGTTCGCAGTCGATGCCGGTGCGCTCCGTGAGCGCCGATGTGTCGATCGCGAGGATCGCCGCGAGCGCCGCGTCCCAGCCCGCGATCCTGCCGGCGTAGGCATCCAGCCTCGGCGCACTGACGCGCGCGAGTTCCTGCACCAGCGCGACGAGCAGCCAGGCATCGCTGCCGGGCCGGATGAAGATGTGCTCGCTCGCGATCCCGGCGGTCTCCGTGTGCCGTGGATCCACGACCACCAACCGGCCGCGCGCGGTCAGCGCCTTGAGTCGTTTGGCGATGCCCGGGGCGGTCATGAGGCTGCCGTTCGAGGCGACCGGATTCGCCCCCAGCATCAGGAAATAGTCGCAGCGGTCGATGTCCGGGATCGGCAGCAGGAACTGGTGTCCGAACATCAGCCAGTTCACGAACTGGTGCGGCCACTGGTCGACCGACGACGCGGAGTACACGTTTTGTGACCGCAACGCCCGCAGCAACGTGGGCAGGTAGGCGATATGGCCGAAGTGGTGCACCGTCGGATTGCCGAGATACGCGCCCACCGCGTTGGCGCCATGCTCGCGCTGGATCGCAGCGAGCCTCTCCCCCGCGAACGCGAAGGCCTCGTCCCAGCCGATCTCGTGCCACGCGTCGCCGTGCCTGCGCAGCGGCCGCCGCAACCGGTCGGGATCGGATTCGAGGTCGAGGATCGCGTTGCCCTTCGGGCAGATGTGGCCGCGGCTGAAAGGGTCCGCGTCGTCGCCGCGGATCGCGACGAGC
>JBBRIE010000108.1:0-9406 GCA_038221545.1 Lysobacterales bacterium | reverse complement strand
GATAGAGCGCGTCGACCTCGGTGTTCTTCCACTCGGATTCGAGTTCGCGACGACCGAACTTCGAGCCCTTGTTGATGGCGCGCGACTGTCGGCTGCCGCGCGCCTTGCGGCCTTCCTGGTACTGCACGCGCGCCTGGAAGCTGCGCTGCGCCATGTCCTTGTAGACCTTGGCGCAACCGATCTCGTCGCCCCAGCGCACCACGTAGACGGCCGCTTCCTTGCCGCTCTTGAGCGGGCGCAGCACGGCGTCGATCACGCCCTCGTCTATGAGCGGCTGCAATCCACTGGGGGTCTTCATCGAATCGGGGGCTGCCGGCAAAAGGACGCGCATTGTCGTCGATTGCGGGTGCCGCGGTGGTGATCGCGGGCGGCGGGCCTCAGCGGACGATGAGCTGCGTGCAGCGGAACAGCGCGATCGTGCGAGCGTCTTCGCCGCGCACTGCCAAGTCCCAGACCTGCGTGGTGCGGCCGAGGTGCGCCGCGGTCGCGTGCGCCGTGATGCGACCGGCATGCGCGGTGCCGAGGAAGTTCGACTTGAGTTCGATGGCGGTGAAGTTCTTCGCGCCGGCAGGCAGGTGGGCGACGCAGCCGTAACCCGCTGCGGTGTCCGCGAGCGTCACCACCGCGCCCGCGTGCAGGAATCCGTTCGGCGCGAGCAGCCGATCGTGCACCGCCATCGAGGCGTGCACGCTGCGGTCACCGACTTCGCTGATCTCGATCCCGAGCAGCGCCGGGAAATGTCCCTCGCCGATGCGCATGAACCACGCCGCATCGCGTGTCCCGGGGCCGTCCGTGCCGGCGTCGCTCATGCCGCGTGTGCCAGGTGCACCGCCTCGCCGCCGACGAGGAACGCCGTGATCGCCTCGACCACCGACGGATCCGCGAGCACCTGTCGATGGCCCAGCCGGTGCGTCGCGAGGAAGCGCGCGCCCGTCCACTGGCGGGCGATCGTCTCGCCTTCCTTGAAGGGCACGCTTTCGTCGTCATGGTCGTGCACGACGAGGCCAGGCAGCATCAGGCGGGGCGCGAGACGGGCGCTGTCGAGGCTCGCCGCGCTCACCCCGACATGCCGGTCGACGAGCTCGGACAGCGAGCGGCGCGCCACGGATGGCAGGGCGATGCGGTCGGCGAAGCGCGCGATCATCCGCTCGAGTGAGGCGGGACTTCCGATCACCACCGCGCGCTCGGCGAAGCGGCGCTCCGACAATGCGATCAGCGCGGCGCTGCCACCCATCGAGTGACCTACCACGGACTCGACGTCGCGCAACTCCGCGGCTGCCTCCAGCAGCGCCTGTGCGAACAGGTAGACGTTGCTGTCGGGGCCGGGCGACTGGCCATGGCCCGGCGCCTCGAGGGCGATCACCTGCCTGCCGTTCGCGACCAGCGGGGCGATCAGGTGGCGGAACTGCGTCGGCCGTCCCTGCCAGCCATGCATCAGGAGCACGACGGGTCCGCTCGTGCCCCAGCGCAAGCCGGAGAGGCCGAAGCGGAAGGTAATGCGTTCGGCGCCCTGCAACGCGGCGAGTTCCCACTCGCGCGGCGCGTGTACCTGCGGGGTCATCATGAGGTGGCGCGCGAGGCCCGCGGTGAACCTCGGTGCGAGCGTGCCGAGGACTTGCGTGGATGCGCGGATCGGGGTGAAGGCGTTCATGTCGTTCCTCGTCAGTGCTGCGTGCGGATCAACGGATCGCCGTCCTCGCGGCGGCCAGGACTTCATCGGAAAGCGGGGTGCTGCCGAGTGCGCGAGCGAGCGTCAGCCCGCCAATCATCAGCGCGAGATCGGTGAGCGCGGCAGACCGTTCCGCCGGCTTGCGCGTGTCCACCATCTGCTTGACGCAGACCTCGAGGTGGCGCGCCAGCGCGTCGCGCATGTCCGCGGACTGGTGCGGCAACTCGGACAGGATCGCGGGCAAGGGACAGCATTCCACCTGGGCGTCACGGTGCTGGCGCGAGAGGTAGGTCCGGCCCGCGAGCGCGCGGCGCTCGGCGGCCGGTACGTCCGGCATGTGCGTTTCCCAGTTCGCGTGCCGCTCGCTGAAGGCCTGCTCCAGCGCCGCCAGCATCAGCGCATCCTTCGAACCGAAGTGCGCGTAGAAGCCGCCGACCGTGAGCCCCGCCGCGCCCATGACTTCACTGACGGACGGTGCATCGAGGCCCCGCTTGCGCACGGCCTTGATCGCCGAATCGACGATCCGCTGGCGCGTTGCCTCTTTCTGCTGGACTCGCATCGGTAGCGCCAGAAACTATGATGAACGTAATATTATGTAAGTAATATCACCTGTCAAGTGCCTTTCGGATGCCCATCGATGCGGGGTGGGGGGATCGTCCGATTCGAACCCGCTGCGTCAGCCAGGACGCCGCGTATGCAGCCAGTCGACCGCCCCGAGTCCCGCCGCGCGCCCGCTCGCCAGGCAGGCGGTGAGCAGGTAGCCGCCCGTCGGTGCCTCCCAGTCAAGCATCTCGCCGGCGCAGAACGTACCCGGCAGCGCACGCAGCATGAGGTGCTCGTCGAGCGCTTCGAACGACACGCCGCCCGCGGTGCTGATCGCCTCGTCGACGGGCCGCGTCCGCACCAGCCGGATCGGCAGCGATTTGATTGCGCCCGCGAGCTTGCCCGCCTGGATGAAGTCCTCGCGAGCGAGGACTTCGTGCAGCAGTCCGACCTTGACACCCTCGATGCCCGCGCAGCGCTTGAGGTGCTTGGCGAGCGAATGATGTCCACGCGGACGCGCGAGATCGTCCGCGAGCCGCTCCTGCGTCCGATCCGGTGCCAGGTCGAAATGCAGCGTCGCGGACCCGCGTCGCGCGATGTCGTCGCGCAACGCCGCCGACAGCGCATACACCAGGCCGCCCTCGATACCTGTGTCGGCAACGATGCACTCGCCGCGGAGGGCCGTGGCCTTGCCATCGGCGTCGACATGGCTCGCGACCACGGACTTCAACGGCTGGCCCTGGTGCCGCTGCGCGAAGTGCGTGCTCCAGTCCACGTCGAATCCGCAGTTCGACGGTCGCAGTGGCGCGACGTCGATGCCACGCGCCGCAAGCACCGACAGCCACGCACCATCCGATCCAAGCCGGGCGTAACTGCCGCCGCCGAGCGCGAGCACGACCGCATCGGCCTCGACCGTGCTCTCGCCCGCCGGCGTCGCAAATCGCAATGCGCCAGCGTCGTTCCAGCCGAGCCAGCGGTGGTGCACGTGGAAGCGCACGCCATCTTCGCGCAACCGTCGCACCCAGCCCCGCAACAACGGCGCGGCCTTGAGGTCGGTCGGAAACACGCGACCGGAACTACCGATGAAAGTCTCCACTCCCAGTCCACGCGCCCAGGCGCGCACGGCGCTCGCATCGAATGCATCTAGCCAGCGCGCGGCTTCGCCGCGCCGCGAGCCGTACCGCGCAAGGAACCTGTCGTGACGTTCCGAGTGCGTGAGATTGAGCCCGCCCTTGCCCGCGATCAGGAACTTGCGCCCCACCGAGCCCATGGCATCGAACACATCCACGCGCAGGCCCCCTGCCCGCGCGACCTCGGCGGCCATGAGGCCGGCCGGGCCGCCGCCCACTACCGCTACACGCGAGGACCCGGTTGCCATGCCCGGATCGTGGCGCGAATCGCGACCGCCGTCATCCGTGGTCAGCGCGGACGGTGGTGATTACCGGCGCGGTGCGGCGAAATCCTCGTAGGGCCCGCGCGGTCCGAGCGTGAGCATCTGTCGGCGCACGCCGTCGTCCATCAGCGCCCACCAGTGCGACCAGGCCTTGCACGACGCCGGTGCGTTGATCTCGGCGTGGTGGTTCTCCATCGCCCCCCGCTCGCGCATCACCTCGAAGATGTGCTCGCCCTTCGGCGAGCCCAGCTTGTAGGCGTTGACGAACAGGCTCACGTAACCGGAGACATAGCCGCCCTGGAGCGGGTGGCCGCCGTTGAACAGCAGCACCTGCAACTTGTCGAGGATCTGCGCCTCGGTGTCGAGCCATTCCATATCGATCCTCCGCGCCGCAGCGCCAAGAGGAGTGGAAGCAAGGCCGTCGGTCGGTCGGAACACGCGACGGATCCTGTGTACGCCCTCATGGTGTGCGGTTTCAAGCGGCATGCGTGGCCTTGAGGGCGCCTGCATCCCCGGAGAGTCGCAGCCGCCTGCGACCCGGCACGCGCCCGCTCAACCTTCGTAGTAGGCCATGACCATATGGCGTGCCTCGGCGAAGAACAGCCAGCGTTCCACCCCGGCGGCCATGAGCGAGAGCAATGCCGCGATCACCAGCAGCGCCGCACCCACCGCCGCGAGCGCATCGTCGCCGCGAGTGGCGGGAAATGGCGAGTCGGGCGCCACGGGGGAAAATCCCGGCTGGAGCAGCGCCAGCACCGCGATCGCCGCCACCGCGACCAGCGCGGCGAGCACGGCGGCACGCAGCACGCGGGCGTGCCGCCGTGCGAAGCGAAAGCCCATCTCACGGGTCAGGTAATTGGCTTCGGTGTGCGGCGCCTCGAAACTGCGCGCCTCGCCGATTTGGTCGAGGCCCGTCATCCGCGCCGTGCCGGGCATCGCTATCGCATCGACCTCGCGCCAGTAGCGCCACTTGATCGCGGCCGCCGCGAGTGCGAACACGAGCAGTGACATCGAGGCGAACGGGGGGGCGCTGCCGATCAGGATGCGCGTCGACGCCACCCAGAGCGCGAGTCCGGTAGTTGCGGCGAACAGGAAGAATCCGGGCAGCACCAGCGGCCCGCGCCAGGCGGGGATCGGCGGCAGCGAGGTATAGATCCGCGCCGTGCAGAACACCGTGACCGCTGCGAGCAGCGCGCTCGCGACCGCCGCCAGCTGCGTCGCGAGTCCGGTGCCGCCGATCCACAGCAGGGCCACGAATGCGGTGGCCGCCACCAGCGACGCCACGGCGCTGACGCCCTCGCGCGATAGCCACGAGCTCCGCCACTGCGAGAACGCGCGCCACGCGCGTTCGGGCCGGCCGAGATGCGTGGTCGAAGCGCCGAGACCCGCGATTACCAGCGCCAATGCCACCAACACCACGGCCGCGAGGAAGGGCGCCTGCACATCGAGCGGCGGGACGGTTCGCGAGCAGTCGGGCGGGACGCACTGCGGCCCGATCAGCGCGGCGAGCGCTGCGCAGGCGAGCAGGCCGTAACCCGCGCCGGACAGCACGCTGAAGAAAATGACGGAAAAGGCAGGTCGCATGTGTCGGGTGGGTGCCGGCGGCCGCGTCAGCGGGTGAGCGCGCGCTCGAGCCAACGCAGGATCGGAGGCAGGCTCGAGATGTCGTAAGGCGGCTCGTCCTGGGTTGGACGGGTCGTGGATGCAGCGTCGAGCCGTGGCACCGCAGCCCCGGAACCCGTGCCATCGCGGCGCGCGCGCGGCGGCAGGTAGCGGTTGACCGGCGCGTAGCCGAGTTCCGGCGCGAGCGCGTAACCGCCGCGTTCGGCGACGAGTTGCGACACCGCGGAAGCCGGGTCGCCGAGATCGCCGAAATGCCGCGCGCGCGTGGGACACGCCTGCACGCACGCGGGCTCGCGCTCGCGGACTGGCAGGCGTTCGTCGTAGATGCGATCGACGCAGAGCGTGCACTTCTGCATGGTGCGCAGCACCGGTCCGACCTCGCGCGCGCCGTAGGGACAGGCCCACGCGCACAGCTGGCAACCAATGCATTTCTCCGCGTCGACCAGCACGATGCCGTCATCGGCGCGCTTGTAGCTCGCGCCCGTGGGGCAGACGGTCACGCAGGCCGGCGTCTCGCAATGCAGGCACGAACGCGGGAAGTGCACGGTCATGGGCGTGCGCGACGCGGTTTGCGGATTCACCGCAGCAGCGCCGCCCGTCGCGTTG
Source organism: Lysobacterales bacterium (assembly GCA_038221545.1). GTDB lineage: Bacteria > Pseudomonadota > Gammaproteobacteria > Xanthomonadales > Ahniellaceae > JBBQNY01. The sequence goes on along the minus strand of JBBRIE010000108.1, from coordinate 3,572 downwards.
ATCGACGCGTGGCCGCCATCATGACTTGCGCCGCTGCTGCAGGTGCTGCCGGAATGCAAGCTGCCCGCAGCGCGATCGACGGTGTAGCTGTGCACGCGGTTGAACCAGACGCCATCCGGCTCTGCGCCCTGGGGATCGATGTCCGCGAGCGGCCCCGCCGCACCGCCGTCGTTCCACTGTTTGCACGCGACCGCGCACGCATGGCAGCCGACACAGGTGTCAAGGTCGATGACGAGTCCGAGTTTGCGGCTAGTGGGCGGCGGCAGGGACGTCATGCGTGGCTAGCGGATGCGCTCGACGCCGATCGGCAGCGTCGCCACGCGCAGCATTTCCGGCGTGTCGAACGCGACCGGGTCGTGCAGGTAGTCCAGCAGCATCGGCGTCGCGTCATCGCCCCAGAACACGCGTCCGTTCGCGACGAAGGACGGTACGCCGAACACGCCTGCCGCGAGCGCATGCGCGCCGCCATTGCGCAGGGTCGATTTGACCAGCTCGCTGCGCATCGCCTCGATCGGGCGCTGCAGGCCGCGGGTGGCCGCGAAGGCCGTCACTTCTTCCTCGGTGTCGAGCGTGCCGCCGTCGCGCCAGATGTGGCGGAAGATGGCTTGCACGAAATCCACGCCACCCCCGCCCACGATCGCGAGCCGCAGCGCGGGGACCGGGTTGAACGGGTGGCGGGGCGGGAAGCGGAGCGGAATGCCGTCGGACTGCGCGCGCCAGACCACCGACTCGTAGGTGACGCGCCGCTTCGCGCCGATTTCCGCCGGGCCCATCTGGCGGTAGTGCGAGAGCAATGCGCCGAACAGCAGGGGAATCGGGCGGAACGGCAGCGCCGGATGCTTCTGGCGGATGCGTTCGAGCTGCAGGTAGGCGAACGGCGAGATGAAGTCGTAGTACCAGTCCAGTTTCACTTGAATCACGCCCCCTTTTCCGACGCAACTATGGTGCGCCGATCCGCGTCGTCCTGCGCGCGCTCCGGCCCGGTCAGCGGACGCAGGCGCACGCGCAGGTCGAACCAGGCAGCCTGCCCGGTGACCGGATCGGCGTTGGCCAGCGGCGTGCGTGGCAGCACGTCCGCGATCAGCGCGTTGAGCATAAAGCCCCGGCGCACTTCCGGGGAATCGCGGTCGAGCGCCCACGCCCCCGCGCGCTTGCCGATCGCGTTCCATGTCCACACGGTGTTCGGCTCGACGTTGTCGACAAACGCCACTGGCACCTGCACCGCGCCCCAGTGCGATTCGAGCATGGCCTCGTCGCCGTCCGCCAGGCCGAGCGACCGCGCTGTCGCGGGGTGCACGTAGAGAAAATTGCGCGTGGCGATCTGCCGCAGCCACGCGTTCTGCGAGCCCCACGAGTGGTACATGAACATCGGGCGCTGGGTGATCGCGGAGAGTGGGTAAGGCCGGACCTGTCGCGCCACTGGCGCGACCCGCCGAACGTCATGGACAGGATGCCCATGGCCGGGTGCGACCTGGCGAGCGCAGGATGCGTCGAGCCTAGTCGCCGGGTCGGGATCCCCCAGCGCTGCAAGCTCCGCTCCCTCGAACGGCTCGTACCAGAACGGCAACGGATCAAAATGCGTCGCCACGCGCGCCCGCAGGGCGTCGGGCGGCTGCAACGCCCCGTGTCCCTGCGCGGCCAGCCGGAACTTCTGCAAGGGTTCCGAGTAGAGCTGCAGCGCGATCGCGTCGGAGCCCGCCGGCAGGAACCCCATCGTCGCGGCCCAGTCGAGGTATCCGCGATTCGCCATCTTGTAGTAGCGCGCGGCAGCGGGTAGCGCCGCGTGCCAGAAGCAATCGTTCTCCGCATAGCGATCCAGCTGCGCGGGATTGGGCGCGCCGCGACCTTCCGCCTCGCCCTCGGCGCCGCGCCAGCCGGCGAGCAGGCCGATGCCCGGCGCGCGCTCGTGCCGCACCATGAAATCCGCGAAGTCGCGGTACGCGGGCGATCCATCGGCATGCACCATGCCGGGCAGGCCGAGTCGCGCACCGAGATCCAGCAGCACCGACTGGAACGCGCGCACGTCGCGATCCGGGGCGAACACCGGCTGGCGGATCGCGTCGGCGGCACCGTCCGCGTCGGAGATCGGGCGGTCCAGCAGCGAGATCGCGTCGTAGCGCTCGAGGTAGGTGGTGTCCGGCAGCACCAGGTCCGCGAACGCCACCATCTCGGAATCGAACGCGTCGGAATAGATGATGTGCGGGATCCGGTATTCGCCGGTCGCCTCGTCGCGTTCGGTCAGCCAGCCCTGCGTGTCGTTCGTGGCCATCGACGAGTTCCAGCTCATGTTGGCCATGAACAGGAACAGCGTGTCGATGGGGTATGGATCGCGCGCGCAGGCGTTGCGGATGACGGTGTGCAGCATGCCGTGCGCGGCGAACGGGTAGGCCCACGAGAAGGCGTGGTCGATGCGGCGAGGCGTGCCGTCGTCCGTCACCAGCAGGTCCGCCGGCGAATGCACGAAGCCGAGCGGCATCGCGTCGAGCCGGCCCAGCGCATCGCGCGACTTCCCGGGTCGGTTCGGCGGCGGGATCGGCTTCGGATACGGCGGCTGGAAGCGGAACGAGCCCGGCGTGTCGACTGCGCCGAGGATCAGTTGCAGCAGGTGCAGCGCACGGCAGGTGTGGAAGCCGTTGCTGTGCGCGCTGATGCCGCGCATCGCGTGCATCGCGACCGGCCGGCCGCGCATCTCCGCGTGCTCGCGGCCGTGCGCGTCGGTCCACGCGATGGGCAGCGAGATCGCCTGGTCGAACGCGACGCTGGCGAGCTCGCCCGCGAGCCGCCGGATCGTGTCCGCGGAGACGCCGCAGCGCTCGGCCACGGCGTCGGGCGAGCACGCTGGATCAAGGTAGCGCTCGGCGATGAGATGGAACACAGGCACCGCGATGCGGCCGTCGGGCAGTGTGTATTCGCCGACGATCGCGGGCGAGATTTCGGGTGCACCGGCGAACGCGAATCGCACCGCGTCATGCGTAGTCCTGCCAACCGCGCAGAGCGGGCGGCCTTCGGCATCGCGCACGAACAGGCCATCGTCGGCCGTGCCTGGCGCGCGGATCACCAGCCAGTGCGCATTGGTGTAGCGCACGAGGTACTCGAGATCGACGCGGTCGTTGCGCAGCAGTTCGTGCACCAGTGCCAGCGCCAGCAGCCCGTCGGTGCCGGGTCGGATCGGCACCCACTCGTCGGCGATCGCACCGTAGCCGGTGCGGAGCGGGTTGCTCGCGACGATCTTGGCGCCGCGCGCCTTGAGCTGGCCGAGGCCGAGCTTGATCGGGTTGGAGTCGTGGTCCTCGGCGACACCCCACAGCATCAGGTACTTCGTGTGCGCCCAGTCCGGCTCGCCGAATTCCCAGAAACTGCCGCCGATCGAATAGAGCCCGCCGGCCGCCATGTTGACCGAGCAGAAGCCGCCATGCGCCGCGTAGTTGACCGTGCCGAACTGCTGCGCCCACCAGCCGGTCAGGGCCTGCGACTGGTCGCGGCCGGTGAAGAAGGCGAGCTCGTCGGGGTTGCGCTCACGGATCGGCTTCAGCCACGACGTGGCAAGGTCCATCGCCTCGTCCCATTCGATC
>JBBRIE010000107.1:0-9456 GCA_038221545.1 Lysobacterales bacterium | reverse complement strand
TCGCACGGTCTCGCGCGGGATCGAACGCTCGCGCGGCACGAATGCCTCCGCGTTGCCGCCGAGGTCTAGGTAGATGCTGCCGCGCTCGACCCGCTTCACCACGCCGGTGACGAGTTCGCCGACGCGATCCTTGTAGTCCTCCGCGACCTGGGCGCGCTCCGCTTCGCGCACCCGCAGCACGATCACCTGCTTCGCGGCCTGGGCCTGGATGCGACCGAATTCCGCGTTGGCGATAGGCTCCTCCACGAACTCGCCGACTTCGGCATCCGCCTTCTCGTCGATGGCGTCCATCAGGCGCAACTGGCGATCCGGGGATTCCATCACCACGTCGTCGGCCACGATTTCCCAGCGGCGGAATGTCTCGTACTCGCCGCTGTGCGAGTCGATCTGGACGCGGATCACCACGTCCAGCTCCTCGTAGCGCTTCTTCGCGGCGGAGGCGAGCGCCGCTTCCAGCGCGTCGATGATGACCGCCCTGGATACGCCCTTTTCGTTGGCGACAGCGTCCACCACCAGCAACATTTCTTTGCTCATCTCAAGACTCCTTCGGAGCGCGTGGTTCCCGCACCCGGTTGTTCGGTTCTTTGCGGACGGCACGCTGCGGTTGCCTGCGCGCGCCTGTGCCGGGCTTTGCGGCGGGCTTGCCGGTCGGCTTGCCGCCGGGCTTGTTGGTCGCCCCCGGCAGGATCTCCGAGAAATCCGGCACCAGCCGCGCCTTGGCCACGTTGCCGAAGTCGACGAGCATGGGATTGCCGTCGACATCAAGCGTGATGCGCTCGCCCTCGACCGTTTCGATCCGTCCCTGCGCGCGGCGACGGCCATCCTGCGGCAGCGCAAACGTGATCTTCGCCATCTCGCCGACATGGCGCGCCACCTGCGCAGCCGTGAACAGCGGGCGATCCAGGCCCGGCGACGAGACTTCCAGCGTGTACCGGCTCTGGATCGGATCCTCGACGTCGAGCACGGCCGCGATCTCGCGGCTTGCGCGCTCGCAATCGTCGACCGTCACCAGCCGCTCGTGCGCGTCTATATACACGCGCAGCAGGCTGTTGTTCGCGTGCGGCGCGAACTCGATCCCGAGGCACTCGAGCTCGAGCGCGGCGATCGCCGGCGCCAGCAACTCCATGATGCGTTGTTCTTTCATCTGTGCGGTGCGACTCTCACTACCCGCCGCAAATTGCGGCAAAAAAAAATGGGCCAACGGCCCATCCTGAAAAACACGGATGTCAAGCGTTCGCGGTCCTTGCGATACCGACGATCGGGCTCCGGGAGCCCAACAAAAAAGGCCTCACGACGGAGGCCTCCCAAGATCGTTGGTAGCGGGGGCAGGATTTGAACCTGCGACCTTCGGGTTATGAGCCCGACGAGCTGCCAGACTGCTCCACCCCGCATCAGCCGTCGCGCATTCTAGCCGTCTGTCGCCTCGCGCCGCAAGCCGCGCGCTTTTCGCGTTCAGTCCGACGGCGCCCGGTGCCGTGCACCGGTCAGGTGGACGAGCGGGCACCCATCGCGAGCTCGAAGGACCGCACCCTCGCGGCGTGGTCGAAAATGTTGGCGGTCAGCAGCAATTCGTCCGGGCGGTGTCGTTCCACGAAATCGGCGATGCCTCGGCCCACCTTCGCCGGATCGCCCACTACGGCGCAGGCAAGCGCCCGGTCGATGCCCGCCTTCTCCTCCGGCAAACACCAGGATGCGATCGACGTGCCTTCCGGCAGCGGCGGCGGCACGAGTCCCGGTCGGCCCCGGCGCAGGTTGACGAACGCCTGCTGCTGCGTGGTGAAGAGTCGACCGGCCTCGGCGTCTGTCGCGGCCGCCACCACGTTGAGCGCGAGCATGACGTGCGGGGACGACAGCCGCGCCGACGCGCGGAACTCGCGCCGATAGACCGCCACGGCGTCGTCGAGTGCGTCCGGCGCGAAGTGCGAGGCGAACGCATACGGAAGACCGAGCACCGCCGCGAGATGCGCTCCGAACAGCGAAGATCCGAGTATCCACGTCTCGACTTCTACACCGGCGCCCGGTACCGCCTGGACCGCCTGATCGCGTTCGGCGGGTTCGAAATAGCGCAACAGTTCCACCACGTCGGCCGGGAATTCGTCGGCATTCGCGTAATGGCGGCGGAGTGCCCGCGCCGCTGCCTGGTCGGTGCCCGGCGCGCGCCCGAGGCCGAGGTCGATGCGGCCCGGGTAGAGCGACGCGAGCGTTCCGAACTGCTCCGCGACCTGCAGCGGCGCATGGTTCGGCAACATGATGCCCCCGGCGCCGACCCGGATCGCACTGGTGCCTCCGGCGACGAAGCCGATGAGCACTGCCGTCGCGGCGCTGGCAATCCCGGGCATGTTGTGGTGTTCGGCCAGCCAGTATCGGTGGTAGCCGAGTCGTTCCGCGGCACGTGCGAGATCGAGCGTATTCGCAAAAGTACGGGACGCGGTGCTGCCTTCCGTCACCGGCGCGAGATCGAGGATCGAGAACGGGACCATGCACGTGCTCCGGTTGACAGGGCTTGTATGTGGGGATCCGCGGCTCGAATCCAAATCAGGTTGCGGGTGAGCGCACCCGAATGCGGGAAGTTCACCGACTACGTTGGCGGGTACGGTCCCGTCAGCATCGTGAAGCAGGGCGGCGAACTGTTCCTGCGTCGCGGGCGGCGGCCGCCATTGTTGTTGCAGCCGCTCGGCGAAGACCTGTTCGCCATCGACGCAGATTCAAACCAGCGAATCCATTTTGTACGCGCCAGCGGGGGCAAGGTTCTGGCGCTCGAGTCGCTTTCCGCACAGGGCGACTCCGCGCGGTACGTCCGGGTCGACGCAACCCGATGACGTCGGGTGCGACAGGTCAGCGCAACTGGCTGTCCTTGCTGCCGCGGCGGTTGTAGCCAGTCGCGTCGCCCTGCTCGGCGTCGTGCGCCTGCTGGCAGCATACGCACAGGCGCACGCCGGGCAGCGCCTTGCGCCGCGCCGCTGGAATGGGCTGCTCGCACTCCTCGCAGCGGGATCGCCCCGGACCTCGCGGCAACTTGCTGCGCGCGCGTTCGATCGCATCCTTGACGGTGGCGTCGATCTGGTCCTGAACGGCGCCGTCGCCTGCCCAACCGGTTGCCATGGCTCGCTCCCTGTATCACCAGAAGATGTTGGAAAGATAATCGACGCCGGATGAACGATGTCGCGCGGCACGCGCGCGACAGGGTGCGATCACCGACGAATCAGGATTTCGATGCTGCGGATCGCGTGCGTTCCGCCCTATCCTTCCGCGTACCCTATGCCGATGGTTTCCGACGTGCCCAAGGCAGCACTCCCAGCCCGCGTGCCGACCTCCGCCACGCGCCTGCAGTCGCTGCCGCAGCGCACCTACCGTTTCCGCGTGCTTGGCATGGGTTTCGCGGCCTTGCCGCTCATCGCCGTCATGCGCGAGCTGGATTCCGGCTGGGCATCCTGGGCGTGGATGGTGGCCACTTGCCTCGTATGGCCGCACGTCGCCTATTTACTGGCACAGCGCAGTCGCGACCCGTTCCGCGCGGAACTGCGCAACTTCGTGCTGGACTCGATGTTTGCCGGATCGTGGGTGCCGATGATGCACTTCAACCTGTTGCCGTCGGTGATCCTGCTGACCGTGGTCACCGCGGACAAGGTCAACTCCGGCATCCGCGGGCTTTGGCTGCGCGCGATTCCCGGCACGCTTCTCGCGGTGCTCGTGGTCGGCCTGCTCACGGGCTTCGCCTTCGACCCCGAAACCAGTACCTCCGTGATCCTGGCGAGCCTGCCGATCATGGTCATCCACACGCTCGCCGTCAGTCTCAGCAGCTACCAGCTGGTGCGCAAGGTGCAGCAGCAGAACCTGACGCTGGACGAGATCGCGCGACTCGATTCGTTGACCGGCCTCGACAGCCGGGGCCACTGGCAGGCAGAAGCCGAGGCGCTGCTGTCCCGCCACCAGTCCGGCGAGCAGCCCGCTGCGCTGATGCTGGTCGACGTCGATCGCTTCAAGGAGATCAACGACCGCTACGGGCACGCGACCGGCGACGACGTGCTGCGCGGCATCGCGGAAGTCATCCGGCGCGTGATGCCGGATGGAAGTCACGCGGGCAGGCTCGGTGGCGACGAATTCGCCGTCGCGCTGCCGAATGGACTCTCGGACGCGCAGGTCGCCGCGGATCGCATCCGTGCGGCGGTTGAAGCCCTCGACTTCCCGCGATTCCCCGGCCTTCGCTGCGCGATCAGCATCGGGCTCGCCGCAGCGCCCGACGGTGCTCTCGACCTTCGTGAGTGGGTGGAAGCCGCCGATCGCGCGATGTATCTCGACAAGGGGGCGCGGCGCAATCGCCCCCGGCAATCGCAGGACGTCCCGGCACCGACTGGCTGAGAGGCTGCGAGTCGCCGCAATTCCCGTCAGTCGCCGCCACCATCGCAGGCGCCGGTTCCGGAATCACTGCACGCCTCGCCGGAGGACGACCCTGCTGACGCGGCCGTGCCGGAGCTGGTGTCTGCCGGGCGTCTATCGTTGCGGCACACGACGCGATGGATGGCCAGCCCAATGAGCAATGCAATGAGTGCGAAGCCCAGTGCAGTTGCGATCACGAGTGCCGTCATTCGCCTGCCCCTGGCGGAGGTGATCGCGGTGACCGCGTGGCACCACTACGGGACAGTTCGAACGCGCTTTCGAAACAGCGCGGCCTGCCGTCGACCGGATCGTCGAACGCGAGCGACTTCGCCAGCAATTGTAGTGGGACCCCACCTGAAACTCGCACATTCGGGTAGAGAGGTTCGCCGAGGATGGGCGCACCGAGCGCGGCCATGTGCACGCGCAACTGGTGCTTCCTGCCACTGACCGGGAACAGCGCGTAGCGCCAGAATGCTGCGCCGCGTGCCATGACTTCGATGCGCGTTTCGCTGTTCGCCTCGCCGTCCATTTCCCGCATGCGGAAAAACGGCTCGCCGCGCAGGATGCGACTTCGCCGCACATGCGGGAAATCGATCGACGGCAATGCAGGCGCCAGCGCCTCGTACCGCTTCGCAATGCGTCGCTCGCGGAACAGTGCGTGGTACCGGGCGCGAGATGCAGGATCCGCCGAAAAAAGCACGAGGCCCGCGGTGTCCCGATCGATCCGATGCAGCGGCACGAGCTGTGGATTGCCCAGGCGCCGCACCAGCCTTGCCAGCAGCGTTTCGTCCACAGCTCCACCGGCAGGGACCACCGGCAACCCGTGCGGCTTGTCGGCCACGACCAGGTGCGCGTCGACGTGGAGTACCGATTCTTCAGCGGCGACGCGTGCTTCACGCTCGACTTCCCGCCAGTAGCGGATCTCTGCGCCCACCCGGTAGGGAGTATCTGCATCGACCGGCGCGCCGCTTGCGTCCAGTACGCGACCGCGTGTCATGCGATCCAGCCACCGCTCCCGACCGATCTTCGGGAAATGCGCGGCCAGGCCGTCCAGCACGGTTGCCCAAGCCCCCGGAGGCAATTGCAGCCTACTCGCGTTCACGCCGGTCCCATGGTGCTTCGCGTCGCCGGGCGACGCGTGTGCAAGTTCGGGGCGATTCCGGCAATTCATCCGTCAGTGCTGACGATATGCGATCAGCGATACGCCGACGTAGTGGACGACGAAGGCGAGGATCGTCAGCAGGTGGAACACCTCGTGGAAGCCGAACCACCGCGGCCACGGGTCGGGTCGCCTGAATCCGTAGACGAGCGCGCCGAGCGTGTAGAGCACCCCGCCCACCAGCAGCAGCGTGACTACGCCCGCGCCACCCGCCGCATGGAAGTCGTCGATCCAGAACATCGCCGCCCAGCCGAGCGCGACATAAATCGGCACGTAGATCCAGCGCGGCGCACTCACCCAGAAAACGCGCATCAGCGCGCCGAGCAATGCACCGCCCCAGACCACCGACAGCAGCATCCACGCGTTGCGCCTGTCCAGCAGCAGCAATGCGAACGGCGTGTAGGAACCCGCGATCAGCACGAAGATGTTGGCGTGGTCGACCCGGCGCCAGCGCGCCTTGTTCGCCTCCGACCAGTTGACCGTGTGATAGAAGGCGCTCGTGCCGAACAGGAGCAGGGCGCTGACCATGAAGATGGCGACGCCAGCGCGCACCTTGATCGAATCGGCGACGACAATCATGACGAGGAACCCGAGAAACGCGAGCGGCCACGCCGCGGCGTGCAGCCAGCCCCGGAGTTTCGGCTTCACGTCGACCACCTTGCCGAGCAGGCCATCGCCCGTGCGGGTCGTCAGGGGGTCCCGATCAGGAGGGTTCATGCCCCGAGAGTAGCGTCATGCCGCCGAGCAACCCGTCAGATGACCGCGCCGTGACGGGATGCCACGGGCACTCCGAGGGCGCTTGCTTGCAGCGCGCGCACCCGCCTGGTTCGGCAGCAGACCGATTTTATGAACGCGTCCCGGGCGCCTGGGTTGTAGCAGTTGATACAGAGTATGGTGGACGTTGTGCTCCACGAATTCCTCGCCGCGAATAAAGCGGACCTCATTGCGCGATGTCGCGACAAGGTCGATTCACGCTCGCCCGGCGCTCGCGAACGGGAACTGGAATACGGCATCTCCACGTTCCTGGATCAGCTCATCAAGACGCTGCGGGTGGAACAGGCCGACGATTCGAAGCGCAGCCTCGAGATCTCCGGACCCGCGGACGGCTATCCGGCACTGTCGGACATTGGCGAGTCGGCGACGCTGCACGGCCGGGAAATGCTGCTTCACGGCTACACGGTCGAAGAAGTGGTGCACGACTATGGCGATCTCTGCCAGTCCGTCACCGACCTTGCGTTCGAACGAAACGCGCCTGTAAACACGGATGAGTTCCGGACGCTCAACCGGTGCCTCGACAACGCCATGGCGACCGCGGTCAAGGAATTCGGATACCAGCGAGATACGGTCGTCGCCGAGAGGCAGGTCCTCGACCTGAATGAGCGGTTGGGAGTGTTCGCCCACGAACTGCGCAATCAACTGACTACCGCCACGCTCGCGCTGGCGATGATCAAGAGCGGCAGTGTTGGCCTCACGGGCGCCACCGGGCAGGTGCTGGACCACAGCCTGGTCAACCTGCGCAATCTCATCGATCGCTCCCTCGCGGAAGCGCGGATGTCGGCAGGCCAGACGCTGGAAACCGAGCTGTTTCCGCTTGCCGCCTTCATCGCCGAGATCAAGTTGACCGCAACGCTTGAAGCGGAAGTCCGGCACTGCGTGCTGATCGTGGCGGATGTAGACCGCAAACTCGCCCTGACAGGCGACCGGGATCTGTTGCTGGCAGCGACCGGCAACCTCCTGCAAAACGCCTTCAAATTCACGCACCGGCACAGCGAAGTGACATTGAACGCCTACGCCGCAGGGGGTCGAATCCGGATCGACGTGGAAGACAATTGTGGAGGGCTGCCGGCGGGTCTGGCCGAATCCATGTTCAGTCCCTTCGTGCAGGGCGGCGCCGACAGATCCGGGGTCGGGCTCGGGCTGTCGATCGCCCGTCGCAGCGTCGAGGCCAATGGAGGCTTGCTGAGTGTGCGCGATTTGCCTGGATCGGGCTGCGTATTCACGATTGACCTGCCGCGCTATCTCCTCGCCGCTCCCACGGCATCGGTCGAGAAAGCCGTCGCCTGATCCGCAGCAGGATGCAGGTTCGAAAAGCGCGCTTCGCGTTCCATGAGACGCCGATGCCTACGATCGAGGCATGGACTACGAAAGCGCCGACCGCTGGAACCAACTGCATGCCACGGGCACGCCCGTGCGCGTTGACCTCGTCGATGGCACGCACTTCGAAGCCCGCACGCGCTCGCCCGCGCGCCAATGGGGCAACTTCGCCATCGTTTCGCTCGAAGGCCAGGCCGGCATGTGGACGACCAGCGCCATGACGGCGGTACCGGCGACGCGGGCCTCACCCGCTGCGCCGGACCCGGGAACCCCGGGTCGAGACATCGAAACCGCCCGCGAGGCTATCGCGCGATAGCGCTCCACAGACCGGCGCGTGACCTCCATGGGTCCGGTATTGCGTGCAACGCATTGACAGCGCTGTCGTTCTCCAACGCCGACAACGCACAACCGGTCTACACCGTGACCCTGCTGGCAGAAGGTTACGACCGCCTCTTCAGCCACGGCTTCGAATCCGCTGCGTCATGAGTCTGCATGCCTGGGCGACGCAGTCGCGATCCGGGTCGCCGCAAACTTGCCCGTGCAGACCAGCATGGAGGGAGCGAGGCTGCCCGCTGCGAAAACTTCCAGTGGAGGGTCGTTCGTTTCCAGCGCAGAGATTTCGAGTCGTTGATCAGGACCGCGAGCGTTGCAGGATCACCAACGCGATGCCGCCGAGGATCGCGACGGACGCGAGCGCCCAGCGCAGCGTCAGCGGTTCGGCGAGGAAGACGCTGCCACCGAGCGCCACGATCAAAGGACCGCTGAGCTGCACGGTCGCGGCGGTCGTTGCCTTGAGCACGTTGAGCGCCGAGTACCAGATGACATAGCCGATGCCCGACGTCAGCGCACCGGACAGGATCGCGTAGCCGACGCCCACAGAATCCAGGGTGAGGTGATCGCGCAACACGAGCACGAGCGCCAACGCCAAAGGCACGGTGCGCAGGAAGTTGCCTGCCGTCACTCCGGTCGCGTCGCCCTGCCCCTTGCCGCGCAACGAATAGACGCCCCACGCAACGCCGGCACCCACCATCAATGCCGCTGCGAGCGCGGGCGGCGCCGTCAATCCGGGCAGGAGCAAGCCGACGAGTCCGCCAAGTGCAAGGAGGTATCCGCACGCTTGCCGCATACCCAGGCGTTCGCCCGACCAAATGCCGTGGCCCATCATCGTCATCTGCACCGTGCCGAAGAGCAGCAACGCGCCGGTCGCGGCGCTGAGCCTGACGTAGGCGAACGAGAAGCCCCCGGCGTACACGAACAGTGCGAGCGCCGAAGGCCAGCTGCCCGCCAACCGTGTTGCATCCCCGCGCATCCGCACCACGAGCCAGAGCATCGCCGCGCCCGAGATCAGGCGGATGGCCGTGAAGCTCGCGGGATCGATCGCCGTGCGTTCGAGTGCGATGCGGCACAGGATCGAGTTCGCCGCAAAGGCGAGCATGGCAAGTGCGGTCAAGCTGATGACGCGGAGTCGTGACATTCAAGACCCTGGTGGATCGACGGAAAGTAGAACGTCGATGACCCTGCTGCTCAAGATGCTGCGGCCGGCTCGCCACCCTGTCTGGGGTGTGGGAGCGACGCAAAGGCGAAATGCTTGTGGCCCGTCCCCTCCGGGGGAGCGGTTGGGGAGATGTTCCGACTTCGCGCCAGCACCTGCATCGTTCGGCCCCTCGCCGAAGGGGAAGCATGAAGTCAGACCGCGAGCCAGCGTCGCAACTGATTCTTCCTACCCCGCCTGGTCGTACGCCTGCCGCATCCAGGCCACCAGGCGCGCATCCACTTCGCCCACCTCTGCGAGTCGCACCTTCAGGCTGCACATCGCCGGCTGCTTG
>JBBRIE010000106.1:0-9545 GCA_038221545.1 Lysobacterales bacterium | reverse complement strand
CGATCACTGGTCCGTGGCGTCGCGGGCTGATTTAGAATTCAGGTGATTGCCGCAGGGGAGATACACCGTGCCGATGCCGAAAATCACCGCGATCTTCATCGCGCTGCATGTCCTGCTGCTGCTGGCGCTCGCCTATCGGGTGGTCGCGATGCGCCGCCTGCACAAACTCGGACTGGGCGATGGCGCGCTCGAACCCGTGCAGCAGCGCATCCGCGCCCATGCGAACGCGACCGAGTACGTCCCGATCGCGCTGCTTGAACTGCTCGCGCTGGAACTGCTCGGCGTGCCGGCGCTCTGGCTTTACGTGATGGGCGGCATGCTGCTGGTCGGGCGCCTGCTGCACGCCATGGGCCTGTCGAGCCGTTCGGGATATTCCTTCGGCCGCTTCTACGGCACACTGCTTACCTGGCTGTCGATGATCGCCATGGCCATTGGGCTGTTGGTCCACGCGTTGTACTGAAGCGCGCAAGGGCCGACTGGCTCCTGTAGAGCGGAGTGCAGCTCCGCTGCGTGCCGATTGTTGCGCGATCGGACCTCAATCCGGGCTTCGCTCGGCTCTACAGCAGCGCGGGAGGCGGCTTTGCCAGGCAAGCGGACACAAAAAAAGCCGCAACTTCCGTTGCGGCTTTCGTTGTGTTGGTGCCCAGGAGAGGACTCGAACCTCCACGGGTCGCCCCGCTAGCACCTGAAGCTAGTGCGTCTACCAATTCCGCCACCTGGGCAAATCGCCTGCAGGCTTACGCCGCAAGGCCGCGCACGATAGCCACGCACCGTCGACGTGTCAATGACGGCGCGCCGCCGGTGCGACGTCGGTCTTTCGTGGGAGTCCGCACCACTCCTGTCGAGCGGCAGCGCTGCCTTTGGTGGTGCTGCGCGCGCGGGCGCCCGCCCGGTCATTGCCTCGACGACAGGATTTGCCATCGAAATGTGTAGTCCCATTGGTCGAAGTAGAGATTGCCGCCGTCCCACTCGACCTCGCCCCGCTGGAGATCCACCGTTTCCGACCGGAAATGCGTCTTCGGCGGCACGAACTCGCGGCCGTAGTCGTCGTTGAACGCGACGCGGTATGCGTCGAGGCCACCGAGATAGAAACCGGCCCCGTCCGCGTCGCCTTCGAGCCGACCGAAGGTGACGTCCATCGGCACCCAACCGTAGGGCGCGAGATAGAGCCAGCCCCAGTCGTGCATCGAGTCGTAGTCGCCGTCGGAATAGATCCAGCCCGACTGCCAGCGTGCGGGGATGCCGTTGAGGCGAAGCAGCGTAATCAGCAGGAGGGTCTGCTGGCCGCAATCGGCGTGGCCCGCCTTGAGCGCGTAGTTGCTGATGTTCGAGATCGTCGAATACTCGCGCGCACCGGCCCACGGGATACGGTCGACCGCCGCGAACAGCTTCTGCGCGATGCGGTACGGATTCTTTTCGTCCCCCACGATGTTGCGCGAGAACTGCCGGATTTCCGGCGTGAACGCGATGTGCGGCAGCCGCTCGCCGAGGTGGGCGCGAAGCGCCGGCAGCGCCGGCGTCGCCAGCACCTTGTCCGCGTCGATCGAATGGTGCTGCGCGAACACGGTCAATTCGTAGGTCACGGAGAACTTCGTCGGCTCGCCCGCGCGCGCATCCCGCTCGAGGTACACCGTCCGCTGGAGCGCCGAGCTCGGCGCGAGCCGATGGATCGCGGGGGTGCTGGCGACGTAGCGGATGCCTTCCTGCTGCCCGGGGATCACGCGCGGGTAAGGCAGCCACGCGCGGATCCGCTTGCCGGCCGGAACCGCGTCCGCGTCCACCGAGATCGAGTAGTCGATCCGCACGCGTCGTGGCGCGACGCTCCGGCGGCCGGTCGCGCGCGCGGCGGCGAGGACTTCTGCGTGATGCGGGTGGCGCGCCTCCATCGGCCCCCCGCGCAACGGCGTGAGCGACGGATTACGGCGCGCGAGTGCAGCGGAACTCAAGTGGAACAGGTTGGACGCGGCGCGATCGAAGTACCAGTACTCGCCGTCGATCACCTGATGCTCGAACAGGCCGTCGCGGTCCCATGCGTCGAACTCCTCGTCGCGGAGATCCGGCACCTGCTTGCGCACCTGTTCCCTGACCTGCTCGCGGCGATACGGGAAGTCGATGCGGATGCGCCGCATCCGTTCGCGCTCGAACTCGAGCGCGGTCCGCACCGGGGCGTCGACATCCGGTTGCGCAAGCTCGCCGTCGATGGCCTTGTGCGCGGCCTTGAAGCGACCCGAGTCCACGAGTTTGACGATCCCTGCAACGGGATCGATGACAGTCTCCGCAGCCACGCAGTGGCCGGCGATCGCGAGCGCGGCCAGAACCCTGAAGAGGGTGGCCAGCACCGACGCGGCAACGGAGCGCCGGCGCGGGCCGGTGCGGGGGATCGGGAGGACTACGGGTCTCACAGCGACTGCATTCCCCCACGACGCGGCTGGACGCCATCTATGTAGCACGCGTCCGCAAGATGGTCAATAATTTATTCGTCTATGAAATATACGCGAAGCATGTATTCTGAAGGCGTGCCGTCTTCGGCGGCCCGATGCGCGTCGCCATGGCGCACGTGCTTTCCTTAACTTCACTGCAGCAGTGTGAATACGACCATGCACCTTCGTCCGGGAACCCTCGCCGCGTCGCTCCTGGTATTCGCGCTTTGCGCCTGCACAGGCAACGTGCGCGAGCCCGCGACTGCTCCCACGCCCCGCGTCGCCGCGCACGACGTCATCGGCGTCGAGCCGGTGCATCTCGATGCGGACTACTGGGTGCGCAAGCGGCCCGATGCCGCCGCGCTGGTGATCGATGCCACCGGCATCGCTGCACGGAACGCGCGTCTGCATGCCAACGACCCGTCGGTCAACGGCATCGAAAGGTTACCGCCCGAGCTCGACGGTGCGCGGGTCCGCGCCTGGATCGAGGGACTCTCGGCACCGCCGTCGTCGCCCCTGTTCGACACGGAAGGAGCCGAGATCACCGCGACAGCCGTCGCAGGACTGCGTGCGGCCCTCGCGCTCGACGAGATTCCGGAGCGACAGCCCACGCGTTTCGGCCTGGTCACGCAACGCGCGGACCTGCGCACTTTCCCCACGGCGCGACGCGTGTTCAACGCGCCGGGGAACACGGACATCGACCGCTTCCAGGAAAGCGCTCTGTTCCCTGGCACTCCGGTCGCGATCGTGCACGCGAGTCGCGACGGCGCATGGTGGTTCGTCGTCAGCGACCTCTACGAGGCATGGATCGACCGGCAAGCCGTCGCGATCGGGTCACCGCAGCAGGTGTTCGGCTATGCGCGGAAGTCGCCGTACGTGGTCGTGACCGGCGCGGACGTGCGCACCACGTATACGCCGGAGCTGCCGCAGGTCTCCGAGCTTCGGCTCGAGATGGGGGTGCGGGTGCCGCTGCTCGACAAGTGGCCCCGCGACCGGTCCGTGAACGGCCAGCATCCATACACCGCGCACGTGGTCGAACTTCCGGTCCGCGGTACGGAGGGTGCGCTCGCATTCGCGCCCGCGCTGTTGCCGCTGCGCGCGGACGTCGCCATCGGCTACCTGCCGTTGACGCGCGCGGCGCTGCTGCACCAGGGCTTCAAGTTCCTGGGCGAGCGCTACGGATGGGGTCATTCCTACAACGCGCGCGACTGCAGCGGGTTCGTGTCCGAGGTCTACCGGAGCTTCGGCGTGACGCTGCCACGCAACACGGGCGACCAGGCCGTGAGCACCGCGTTCAACCGCATCGCGTTCGACGAGCGCATGGGCCACGCGGAACGGCTGGCGGTGCTGCGCACACTCGACGTCGGCGACCTCGTGTACATCCCCGGCCACGTGATGATGGTGATCGGGCACGAAGAAGGACTGCCGTACGTCATCCACGACACCACCGGCATCAGTTATCGCGGCCGGGATGGCGCCCTTCGGCACGTGCTGCTCAACGGCGTCGCGGTCACGCCGCTGGCGCCGCTCATGGCCGGGGAAACCGAGTGGACGATCGACCGCATCACCAGCGTGCAGCGCATCCGGCGCTGAGTCCGCGCACGCACTCGACCCCCACGAAGCCCAGACGATGAAAATCACCGAGATCAGGTTCGCCATGCTGCGGGTGCCGCTGAAGGCGCCTTTCAAGACCGCGTTGCGCACGGTCGAAACGGTCGAGGACATCGTGGTCACGGTGCACACCGACACTGGCCTTGTCGGCCACGGCGGGGCGCCCGCGACCGCCGTCATCACCGGCGACACGCACGGCTCCATCGTCGAGGCGATCCGCAGGTTCATCGCGCCGCGCCTGATCGGCCAGGAGATCGCCAATCTCAACCGCATCACGCACCTGATCCAGGGCGCCCTCGAGAAGAACACCAGCGCCAAGGCCGCCGTCGAGATCGCGGTGTACGACCTCTGGGGCCAGCTCTACAACGCGCCGCTCTACCGGATGCTGGGCGGCGGTGATCCCGTCATCACCACCGACATCACCATCAGCGTCGACACCATCGAGAAGATGGTCGCGGACTCGATGGCGGCGGTCGATCGCGGCTTCGAGACGCTCAAGGTCAAGGTCGGCAAGGACATCGGCGTCGACCTCGAGCGGATCAAGGCCATCTACACCGCGGTCGCGGGGCGCGCGCTGCTCAGGCTCGACGCCAACCAGGGCTGGACACCGAAAGAGGCCGTGTACGCGCTGCAATCGCTCGAGGCTGGCGGTGTCCGGCTGGAACTGGTCGAACAGCCGGTGAGAGCGCAGGATCTGGCCGGACTCAAATACGTGACCGAGCGCGTGCACACGCCGATCATGGCTGACGAGAGCGTTTTCGGTCCGGCCGAGGTCATCGTCCTCATCCGCATGCGAGCCGCAGACATCATCAACATCAAGCTCATGAAGACCGGCGGGCTTTCGCGCGCCATCCAGATCGCCGACATCGCCGGGATCCACGGCGTCGAGTGCATGATCGGCTGCATGCTCGAGAGCAGCATCAGTGTCGCCGCCGCGGTCCACCTCGCAGTGGCGAAGTCGAGCGTCATCACCAGGGTCGACCTCGACGGGCCATCGTTGTGCGCCTACGACCCGGTCGAAGGGGGCGTGATCTTCAACGAATCCGAGATCACGGTGACGGATGCGCCTGGCCTGGGCATCCGCTCGATCCGCGGCCTCGAGCCGCTCGACGCCTGAGCATGGCTCCGAATCCCTCGCCGCTGCTGCGGATCCGAGCCGAGCGTGACCAGATGTCAGCTGTTGAGCGGCGTATTGCCGACTACGTCGTCGAGAACGCGCAGTTGCTGCGCGATTGTTCCTCGCAGCAGCTCGCGAATGCGCTGGGCATCAGCCAGTCGAGCGTGGTCAAGTTCAGCCAGAAGATCGGATTCAAAGGCTATCCGGACCTCAAGTACTCGGTCGGCGAAGCGATCGCGCGTGGCGACGGCAGCCACGGCAACGGCAGCCCCTCGGTCGAGGCACGTGCCAAGGAAAGGCACGCGTCCGCGTCGGAATCGCTCTGGAAATTCAAGGCGCTGGCCGAAGAGGAGACGCGCCTTATCAACCTGCCGAAGACGATCGAGGCGGTCGCCCGCACCCTCGGCCAGTCGCGCCATCTGTTCATGGTCGGGCTAGGTGGCGATGGCGCGGCGGCGCGCGGTTTCGCGCAGCGACTCGAGCTGATCGGCCTGTTCCCGATCTTCCACTTCGATCCGGTGCTCGCGACCACGAGTGTCGCCGCGGCGGGCAGTGGCGATGCGTTGCTGGTGTTTTCCGAGCAGGGCAGGCAGGCGTCGCTCTGCCACCTCGCGCGGCTGATGCGCGAAGGGGGCGGCAAGGTGGTGTGCCTGACGCGCCACACCGCGAACCCGCTTCGCGCGCTCGCGCATGCCGCGCTGCTGGTGTCCGCGCACGACGAGCGCGCGCACGTCGAGCCGCTGCTGTACCACTCTGCGCTACAGCACCTGCTCGACCTGATCTTCGTGTACCTCTGCGAGCACGGCAAGGCACGCCTCGACCTGCTCGATACCAACCTCGACCGCATCCGCGACCTGCAGGACCTATGAGCGCGCGGCGTCGTTTACGCGCCATTCGGGTTGGGGCGACATTTGGCGCAGGCTCGCCGACGCCGCGCGATACCATCGGCGCATGAGTCCAAGACCACCGCCTCCGGGCAAACCCAAGGGTGCTTCCCCGAAGCCCCGGCACGCCACCTCAAAGGCTCCGGCCAAGGGCGCGAAGCCGACTGCGAAGTCGCACCGATCCCCTGCCGCGAAGGGCGGCGCAGCCGCCAGCGATCGCACCCGCGCTCCGGCGACGCCGGCCCGCAGTCCCGGCGGCTCGCGCAAGCCCGTACCCGCGAAGGCCGCGCCGTGGCTGCCCGATACGTGGGTCAACGACGATGCGGCGCTCGCCAAGGCGATGGGTCGGGGCAAGCCGACCTCCGGCGCACCCGCTCCCGCAGCCGCAGCCGCGCCCGCGAAGGCACGGGGCAGCAGCAAGGGTCGCGGGCCGTCCCCGAAGGATTCGCCGCGCGCTCCGCGCGAGGCACGCACCGCGTCACCCCCGCCGCGCGCCGGCGCGAAACCGCCAGCCCCCGGCAGGGGCCGAAGCGAGAAGCACGCGTACGTGAGTGGCGAGTCGAACCCCAAGCGCGGCGCTGCCGCGGCTCCGGTCCTGCCGGCACTTGAGAAGACCGCACCGCGGCGCGCCGCAAGGGGCGGCGCCGCAAGGGGCGAGCTCCACGATCCGCACGCTGCGCGTGAAGCCGGCAAGTACGCGGAGCCGATCCCGAGCCGCGAGGCGCTGATCGAGTTCCTCGGCGCCAGCGGCGAACTCATGACCGCGCAGCGGCTGGCCGAAGCGCTCGACCTCGAATCGCCGGACCGCTTCGAGGCGCTGTCGCGGCGACTCGCCGCGATGCTGCGCGATGGCCAGCTGCTGATGAATCGTCGCGGCGGCTACGGCGTCGCGGAGAAGCTCGACCTCATCGCCGGCGAAGTGATCGCGCATCCGGATGGCTTTGGCTTCCTGCGCACCGACGCGGGCGGCGACGACCTGTTCCTGCCGCCGGGGCAGATGCGCCGCGTGCTGCATGGCGATCGAGTCCTTGCGAGCATCACCGGCGTCGACCGCCGCGGCCGTAGCGAAGGCGCGATCGTCGAGGTTCTCGAGCGACGCACCACGCGCCTCGTCGGACGCTTCGAGGACAACGATGGCGTGACGCTGGTGGTGCCCGACGACAAGCGCATGCACCGCAGCGTGCTGATCCCGCCCGCTTTGCGCGGCAATGCGCGACAGGGCCAGATCGTGGTGGTCGAGCTGACTTCGCCGCCTTCCGGCGACCGTCCGCCCCTCGGTCGGATCGCGAGCGTGCTCGGCGAGCGGCTGTCGCCGACCTTGACGGTGCGCATGGCGATCGAGAGCCACGGCCTGCCGCACGAATGGCCACCGGACGTGCTCGAAGAAGCGAATGCCGTGTCGCCATTCGTGACCGAGGCGGAGCGCGAGGGTCGGGTCGACCTGCGCGCGACACCGCTGGTCACCATCGATGGCGCCGATGCGCGCGATTTCGACGACGCCGTGTGGTGCGAGAAGGTCGCCGGCGGATTTCGCCTGCTGGTCGCGATTGCCGACGTGTCGCACTACGTGCAGCCGGGTGGCGCGCTCGACCGCGAAGGGCAGGAGCGCGCGACCTCGGTCTACTTCCCCGAGTTCGTGGTGCCGATGCTGCCGGAGGTGTTGTCGAACGGCATCTGCTCGCTCAACCCGGACGTCGAGCGCCTGTGCATGGTCTGCGACGTGCACGTCGACATGAATGGCGGGACTTCGCGCGCGAAGTTCTACCCCGCGGTGATGCGGTCGCACGCGCGACTCACGTACGAGGAGGTGTGGGCGGCCATCGGCGATCGCGACGCGGAGACGCGCACGCGGCTCACGCACGTGCTGCCGCAACTGGACCGTTTGCACGAGCTGTTCCAGGTGCTCGCCAAGGCCCGCACGGCGCGCGGCGCGATCGAGTTCGAGTCGAGCGAATTCAAGTTCCGCCTGGGTGCCGGTGGCGAAGTACTCGCGGTGGGCGCCTACGAGCGCAACGACGCGCATCGGCTGATCGAGGAATGCATGATCGCGGCCAACGTCGAGGCCGCGCGCTTCATCGAGCGCACGCACGTGCCGGCGCCGTTCCGCGTCCATGCGCCGCCGCCCGAGGCGAAGTTCGCGGACCTGCTCGAGTACCTGCGCGAGTTCGGCCTGCGCTTGCCCGGCTTCGGGGAAGTGAGGCCTCTCGATTTCGCGCAGCTGCTTCGGCGCGTGCGCGAGCGCCCGGATGCCTCGCTGATCGAGTCGGTGGTGCTGCGCAGCCAGTCGATGGCCGTGTATGCGCCGGAGAATGGTGGCCACTTCGGGCTCGCGCTCGACGCGTATTCCCACTTCACCTCGCCCATCCGGCGCTATCCGGACCTGCTGCTGCATCGCGCGATCCGCCACGCGATCGCGCGCGGCACGCCCGCGAACTATCGCTATTCGGTGAGCGAGATGGCGCAGCTCACGTCGCATTGCTCGCGCAACGAGCGGCGTGCCGACGAAGCCGAGCGCGACGTGGACGAGCGCTTCAAGTGCGCATGGATGGAGAAGCACGTCGGCTCCGAATTCGATGGCGTCGTGTCCGGGGTCACGTCGTTCGGGTTGTTCGTCGAGCTCAAGCCGACGCGCGTGTCGGGGCTCGTGCACATCACGCAATTGCCGAACGATTACTACCACTTCGATCCGAAGCGGCACCTGTTGACCGGCGAACGCCGCGGCCTGAAGTTCCGCATCGGCGAGCCCGTGCGGGTGCAGGTGCTGCGCGCGAGCATCGAGGACCGCAAGATCGATTTCAGGCTCGTCGCTGCCGATGGTGCGCCGGTATCGAGCCCGCAGGATTTTTCCGCACCGCCGCGCAAGCAGGCCGTGGGACGCCGTCGATGAGGCGCGGCGTCGTGTCGGTTGCTGATTCCCTTCTCCCCGTACCTACGGGGAGAAGGTGGCGCGCAGCGCCGGATGAGGGGCGGTCAGTCGTGCGTCGCCCCTCATCCGCCCTTCGGGCACCTTCTCCCCGTTGTCACGGGGAGAAGGAGGCGCAAGGTGGTTGCCGATGTGTGACGACTGGCGCCTGGGCATCCACGCGGTCGAATCGGCGCTCGAAGTTGGCGCGGCGCACGTCATCGAGCTCTGGATCGAAAAGGGCACGCGTAACCCGCGCGTGCTCGAACTCGCAGAGGCCGCGCGCGGGCACGGCATCGCCGTGCAGAGCGTGGGCAAGGACGGGTTCACGCGCATCGCCCACGACGTCCGTCACCAGGGCATCGCCGCGCGCTGCCGCGCCGAACCGGTGCTCGACGAACGCGAGCTAGGCGACCTCATCGAGAACGCCGGCAGCGATGCCTTGCTGCTGGTGCTCGACGGCGTCACCGATCCACACAATCTTGGCGCGTGCCTGCGTTCCGCGCATGCCGCTGGCGCATGCGCGGTGTTGATCCCGAAAGACCGCTCGGCCGCGATGACGCCGGTGGTGCGTCGCGCCGCAGCAGGTGCCGCGGAACGCTTGCCGCTGG
>JBBRIE010000105.1:0-9548 GCA_038221545.1 Lysobacterales bacterium | reverse complement strand
GCAACCTGATCGAAGCCGGCAAGGCCACGCCGTCGTTCCTCGTGTCGCACGAACTGCCGCTGGCGCAGGCGCCGGAAGGCTACAAGAACTTCGACGCACGCAAGGACGGCTGGACCAAGGTGGTGCTCAAGCCTGCGGGGTGAGCGGGCTGGCAACGCGCCCTGGGCGGGGCTCAGGGCAGTGGCCAGCTGAGGCTCGCCCTGCCGCACGATGTCTATCGCGCCTGACGTCATGACCTCTTACTGAAGTCCCCTGCCGCCTGCGCACAATCGATCTGGATGGCGCGCCAGCCAGGATAAGCAGTGGGGCCAGCGTTGTACCCGATCTCGATCGAATCGACGCATCCCCGCGATGGATCCGATGTCCGGTGCATGCGCGATAATGTCCACGATGCTCGAGCCCGTTATCGAACCGGTTTCGCTCCACGGCGGATGTCACTGCGGCGCCGTGCGATTCATCGTGACGGCGCCGCGCGTGTTCACGGCGCTCGACTGCAACTGTTCCATCTGCCGCATGAGCGGATTCCTGCACCTGATCGTGCCTGCGCAACGATTCGTCCTGATGCAGGGCAGCGAGGTGCTCGCGACCTACACCTTCAACAGCGGCGTCGCGCAACATCGATTCTGTCGGGTCTGCGGCGTCAAATCTTTCTACATTCCGCGTTCGAACCCGGACGGTATCGACGTGAACGTGCGCTGTTTCGATGCCGGGCAGCGTTACCAGATGACCGTCGAACCCTTCGACGGTGCCAACTGGGAAGTGCACGGCCCAGCGCTTTCCGCGCTATCGACGCATTCCACGGGAACGTGACGGTCGCTCGGGCATAATCCGCACCTTCCACGAAATGGCGGGTTCGCATGGCACGAAGGCGTCGCCAGGGTTCAGGGGCATCCCGATTGTTCGGCATCGCATTGGTAGTGGCGATGGCTGTTGCGGGCGGTTGGTATTGGAAGAAGTTGCCTCGCACCGCCGATTCCACCTCCGCTCCGGCCGCGATGACGGCCGACGGCAGCCAGGAGATCGCGTTGCCCCCGGCGCGCGTGCCGGCGGATGGGCTCTGCACCCGTCTCGGCGACCTGCGCGTGGCCACGTTGCTGTCGACGTCGAGTGTTACCGCGACACCGCTCCCCGCCGAGCCGGGCGTGCCCCGCGCGGCGGGTTGCACGTGGCGCACCGCCGAAGGCGCCGAGCTGCGCGCGATGTGGTTCAACGACGCATCGCTCGCGCTCGGATCCGGCACCGAACGGGGTTCCGCATATTTCCAGGGTGCCGTGACCGGGCTCGAATACGCCCTCAAGCTGTCGCCCGAGAAGCTCACCGGCGTGGGTGACGAAGCCGTCGCTGCGGGGTTCGTGGCCCCGGCTTCGGGACAGGGTCAGGTCATTGCACGGCGTGGCGAACACGTGTTGACCGTCGAGTCGCGTGGCGTGGCGCGTGCCTCCGCCGTGCGCATGGCCGAGGCGCTGGTTGCGCAACTCTGAATCGAGCGCGCCGCGGCAGCGGCTGAAGACCGACGCATTCGGCAGCGTGACGCTGGTCGGCGACGGATCCGGCCGCACGATCGAACGGGACGTGGGATACGCGCGGTGGTGGGTGCGACCCGTGTCGCGCTGGGTCGCCTCCCGTGAAGCTCGCGCGCTGCGCCGCCTCGCATCGCTCGACGGCTTCGCGCGGGTGCTGTCCTGGGACGGGCGCGTGCTGGTGCGCAGCTACATCGACGGCGCGCCGATGCAGGAAGCCCAGCCACGGCACATGGGCTTTTATCGCCTTGCCTGGAGATTGCTGCGTTCCATGCATCGCCTGGGCGTCAGTCACAACGACCTCGCGAAGGAGCCCAACTGGCTGGTCACGCCTGCGGGGGCGCCGGCATTGACGGATTTCCAGATGGCCATCTTCGGCCCCCCGCGGTCGCGTCGCATGCGCCTGCTCGCGCGCGAGGACCTGCGCCACCTGCTCAAGCACAAGCGTACCTATTGCCCGGAACGCCTGACGCCCATCGAGCGGCGCCTGCTTGCCCGCCGCTCCTGGTTTCGCGGACTCTGGTTCGCAAGCGTCAAACCGGTCTATCGGTTCGTCACCCGCCGCATCTTTCGCTGGCGCGACAACGAAGGCAGGCACTGAGCTTCCCCCTGCCGGCGAACCACACCTGTTCCCTCTCCCGCGGGCGCAGGGGAGCAGTTCCGCGCCACAATGCGGCATGAGCCAGACGCTGAAAGGTCGCACCCTCATCATCACCGGCGCGTCGCGCGGGATCGGCCTCGCGATCGCGGAACGCGCCGCGCACGACGGTGCCAACGTCGCGATCCTCGCCAAGTCCGACGTCGCCAATCCCAAGCTGCCCGGCACCATCCACAGCGCCGCCGCTGCGGTCGAAGCCGCTGGCGGCCGCGCGCTCGCGATCCGTTGCGACATCCGTGAAGAGGATGAAGTCCGCGCAGCGGTCGCGCAGGTGCATGCGCACTTCGGTGCCATCGACATCCTCGTGAACAATGCCAGCGCCATCTGGCTGCGCGGCGCGCTTGACACGCCGATGAAGCGCTTCGACCTCATGCAGGGCGTCAACGCGCGCGGCACGTTCCTGTGCTCGCAGGCGTGCCTGCCATACCTGCTGGAGACTGCGAGTCCGCACATACTGACGCTGGCACCACCGCCCTCGCTCGAGCCGAAGTGGTGGGGGCCGAGCACGGGCTACACGCTTGCGAAGATGGGCATGAGCCTGGTGACGCTGGGCCTAGCCGAAGAATTTCGCGAGCGCGCCATCTCGATCAACGCGCTCTGGCCGCTCACCATCATCGCGACCGACGCGCTCAAGATGATCCCGGGTATCGATGTCGCGCGCTGCCGCAGGCCGGCCATCGTTGCCGACGCCGCTCATGCCGTGCTGACCGGCGCGTGTCCGGGAACGGGCCAGTTCCTCATCGACGAGGACGTGCTCCGCGCCTCGGGCGTCACCGATTTCGATCGCTACGCGGTCTCGCCTGGCCAGTCACTCCTGCCCGATCTGTTCCTCGATCCGTAGCGTCCGAAGCGGAGCTGCGCTCCGCTCTACAAGAGATCGCATCCGCCCGCTGTTTGTAGAGCCCCGCGAAGCTCGCATCCGCCCGTCGTCTCTCTCGCAACTGCCCGCTGTTTGTACAGCCGAGCGAAGCTCGGCTGCTTCTTCGAGCCGTAGCGTCTGTAGCGGAGCTGCGCTCCGCTCTACACGAGATCGCATCTGCCCGCTGCCTGTAGAGCCAAGCGCAGCTCGGCTGCAGTCATGCCGCATTAGTCGAGGGCTTGTTGCCAGTCCGCGATGAGATCGTCGATGTGCTCGACGCCGACGGACACTCGCAGCAGGTCGTCTGGCGTGGAGCTGCCGGCGCTCTCCACCGAGTGGCGGTGTTCGACCAGGCTTTCGACTCCACCGAGGCTGGTGGCATTGGTGAAGATGCGCAGACGCGAGGCAATGTGCAGCGCCGCGTCACGGCCGCCCCGGCACCGCACTGACAGCATGCCGCCGAACGCGCGCATCTGGCGCGCGGCGATCGCGTGTCCGGGGTGCGACGCGAGGCCGGGATAGTTGACCTGCGCGATCGCCGGCTGACGTTCTAGGAAATCCGCGAGCGCCGCCGCGTTGCGGCAATGGAACTCCATGCGCGGCGCCAGCGAACGGATCCCGCGCAGCGTCAGCCAGGTATTGAAGGGCGCGGCGATCGCGCCGCCGAGCGTGCGTCGCTCGCGCACGCCGCCGGCAAGCTCGTCGTCGCGCGCGAACACCAGCGCACCGCCCAGCGCATCGCTGTGGCCGGCGAGGTATTTCGTCGTCGAGTGCATCACGACGTCGGCGCCGAGCACGAGGGGGTTCTGCAGCAGCGGCGTGGCGAACGTGTTGTCGACCACGAGCAACGCGCCGTTTCCATGCGTCTGCTGCGCGATCGCGGCGATGTCGGCGACGACCAGTTGGGGATTCGAGGGTGTCTCGCACCAGACGACGCGGGTTGAAGCCCCGATCGACGCGGCCACCCCGCGAGCATCCGCGAAGTCGGTTTCACGGAGCACAAACCCGCGCCCGACCATTACCTCCCGGCAGTACCGCCGGACGCCGTGGTACACGTCGAGCGGCAGCACGATCTCACCGGGGCTTTCGATCGTGTCCAGCAACGTGGTGACCGCCGCCATCCCGGACGCGAACGCGAGTGCCGCCCCGCCGCCCTCGAGGGCGCGAAGCGCAGCCTCGAGCTGCCGCTGGTTGGGGTTGTCCTCACGGATGTATTCGAAACCTGCCGGGCCGCGCGTGCCATCGGCCGCATGTCCGAAGGTGGTGCTGAGCCCGATCGACGGCGCGACCGCCGCGCTGTCCGCGTCGATGTGCGCGCCCGCGTGCACCGCCAGCGTCGACGGCTTCAAGCGGACACCTTCACTTCACGCAAAGCCACGCGTGCCGCGTCGAGCGTTCGCGCGATGTCGTTGTCGGAATGCGCGGCCGACATGAAGCCTGCCTCGAACGCGGACGGCGCGAAGTACACCCCCTGGCGCAGCATCGAGGCGAAGAAGGTGCGGAACGCCGCCTTGTCGCACGCCATCGCCTGCGCGAAGGTGGTGACAGGCTGTTCGCTGAAGAACACCCCGAACATGCCTGCCGCGACGTTGCAGTTGAGAGGTACGCCGGCATCGATCGCAACCGCAGCGAGCCCGTCGCACAGCAGTCGCGTCTTGCGATGCAGCTCCGCATGGAAGCCGGGCTGCTGGATGAGGTGCAGCGTCGCGAGTCCTGCGGCCATTGCCACCGGGTTGCCGCTCAGCGTCCCCGCCTGGTAGATCGGCCCGCTTGGCGCGATTTGCCGCATGAGATCCCGGCGCCCGCCATACGCGCCGACCGGCATGCCGCCGCCGATCACCTTGCCGAACGTCGACAGGTCGGGCTTCACGCCGTACAGGGATTGGGCGCCACCGGGCGCCACCCGGAAGCCCGTCATCACCTCGTCGAATACCAGCAGCGCGCCGTGCGCGTCGCACAGCGCACGCAGGTGGGCCAGGAATCCCTCGGCGGGCAGGATCATGTTCATGTTGCCTGCGATCGGCTCGATGATGACCGCCGCGACCTCGCTGCCGACCTCTTCGAACAGGCGCGTCGCCGCGTCGAAATCGCTGTAAGTCAGGGTCGAGGTGAGATCGGCGAGTGCCTTGGGCACGCCCGGGGAATCGGGCACGCCGAGGGTCAGCGCGCCGGACCCCGCGCGCACCAGGAACGCGTCGGCGTGGCCGTGGTAGCAACCCTCGAACTTGACGATGCGCGAACGCCCGGTCGCGCCGCGCGCGAGCCGGATCGCGGCCATGGTCGCCTCGGTCCCCGAATTGACCATGCGCACCATCTCGACGTTCGGCACCATGCGCACGATGGCTTCCGCCATGGTGACCTCGAGCGCGCAGGGCGTGCCGAACGAGAGGCCGCGCGTGGCGGTCTCGATGACGGCGCGGATCACCTCCGGATGCGCGTGGCCGACGATCGCCGGGCCCCACGATCCGACATAGTCGATGAAGCGGTTGCCGTCGGCGTCCCAGAGATAGGCGCCCTCCGCACGCTCGGTGAAGAAGGGTTCGCCGCCCA
Organism: Lysobacterales bacterium; assembly: GCA_038221545.1. GTDB lineage: Bacteria > Pseudomonadota > Gammaproteobacteria > Xanthomonadales > Ahniellaceae > JBBQNY01. Next base: position 3,961 of record JBBRIE010000105.1, on the reverse strand, counting down.
CGCTCTTGAATGCGCGCACGGGCGAGTTGACGCCGCCGGGCATGAGCTCCTGCGCGCGGGCGAATAGTTCGGAGTTGCGACTCATGAAGAAGGACCATCCTTTGCGAACAGGGCAGCGAAGCGCGCGGCATGCGCGCCCGGGTCACGGGACCCGGCAATCGCCGACACCACGGCGACGAGATCGGCGCCGGCGTCGACGACCGTGTGCGCATTGTCGAGGTTGATGCCGCCGATCGCCACACGCGGCAGGCCGAAGGCCTCGGCCTCGGTGAGCAGCGACAACGGCGCGTGCGCGGCTTTCGGCTTGGTGGGCGATGCGAACATCGCGCCGAACGCGAGGTAGTTCGCGCCGGCGTCCGCTGCGGAGCGCGCGCGCGCGAGCGAGTCGTAGCAGGAGGCGCCGATGATGGCCTCGCTGCCGAGCAGCGATCGCGCCGCGGCGATATCCGCATCGCCGCGACCCAGGTGCACGCCATCGGCGGCGACCGCGTGCGCGAGGTCGAGGTCATCGTTGATCACGAGCGGCACGCAGTGTGTGCAGGCGAGTTCCCGCAACGCCGTGGCCTGCGCGCGCCGCAGGTCGTGGTCGGGCGACTTGCTCCGGTACTGCAGCAGCACCGCGCCGCCCGCCAGCGCCTGATCCACCAGATCCAGCAGGGCCGTGGTGTCGCCGAGGTCCGGGGTCACGAAATACAGCCCGCGCTGCCAGCGCGCAGCGGCGTGTTGATTCATGGCGCTTTTCGATTGGCCTGCACGGCTGCGAGAATAACCGCCACGACCACGTACCGCCGGATCCCGAATGAGCCTCGCGCAAGACGCCGCACCCGAAACTCCCTGGCGCACGTGGATGTGCGGGGTATGCGGCTTCATCTATGCCGAGGCGCAGGGGCTGCCCGAGGAAGGCATCGCGCCGGGCACGCGCTGGGAAGACGTGCCGGAAACCTGGACCTGCCCGGACTGCGGCGTGACCAAGTCGGACTTCGACATGCTGCCCATGAACTGATCGCGAGCGCACCCGGATGCAGGCGCGGGCCATGCCCGCGACCGCTCGCTCGCGAAAATATCCCATGCCGCGACGTGCTCCGCCCCTTGCAGCGCTGCACGCGCCCAGCCGCTGCGCACGTTAGCCACAGCGGTCCCGCGCATGGCGCGCCCCTGCAACAAGCGGCGGCGACAGCTGGCCTCGGCGCCAGCTGGCCTCAGTGTACCGACACCCTCGTCGCGCTCGCCTCGATCAGGGCAAGGCGAGCGGCATCGCGGTCCTCGTTCGACTCGGGTCGCGTCGCGAGATACGTGTCGAGGTCGCGCCTCGCGGCCGCCAGATGACCGAGCTTCAGGTACATGAGCCCGCGATCGCGCGTCTCGTGCGGCTGGGTGTCGTCCAGCGCGATCAGCCGGTCGGTGCAGCGCAGCGCACGCGGCCAGTCTTCCTGCTCCGAATAGAGACCCTTGAGGTTGCGCAGCATGCGCGCGAGGATTGCGCGGTTGCTCGCCGGCGCGAGCAGGTCGAGCAGCTGGCTGTCCGGCAGGTCCTGGTCGCCGAGATGCGGGCGCGCGCGCTGCTTCAGCTCGTCCGCATCGAGCGGCCGGCCGCGATTGAACGGATCGATGACCAGGATGCCGTCGTCGGTGGCAAGGCGCACCAGGAAGTGGCCCGGGAACGAGACGCCCTCGAGCGGGATGCCGGCACGGCGCGCCAGCTCGATGTGCACGACCGCGAGCGAAATCGGATTACCGGTGCGCCGGTCGAGCACGTCGTTGAGATAGCTGTTGCGCGGGTCGAGGTAGTCATCGTGGTTGCCCGTAAGGCCAAGTTCGCCGTAGACGAACTCGTTCAGGACCCGGGTGCTCTCGGTGAAATCCTTGATGTTCGCAACCGCGGCCATGGCCCTGCGGCCCATTCGCGCCATGCGGCGGCGATAGCTTTCGATGTTGAGGTCGGGGTATTCGTCGCGCGCGATCAGCAGCGCGGCCTCCCACAACGGCAGGCTGGCGTCGTCGAGGCGGGCGAGTTGCGGCCATTGCAGCGAAGGGGTGGGGCGTGTGGCCATCGTCTTCTCCGGATATCGCCGCTGGATGGGGGTGGCAGCGCAACGATCAAGCACGTCGCACGCGGGCAGTCAGGGTCTGGGCGCCTCCTCGGTCAACGATTTCGGCAATTCGAGGCTGTCCCCGACCTCGAGGCCGAGGGCTTCGGCACGTCCTGCATTGAGTTCCAGCACGTACCGTGCCGGGGCCGGCCCGGGATAAGAGGGGCAGGGATCGCCACGGCACGTGGGCACGTTGAGCTGCGCGCCCAGGTAGCGCGCGGCATTGTCGAAGAACAGGATGTCGAGCGGGATCCGGGTATTCTTCATCCAGAAAGCTTGCGGCTCGGGTGCCGCATACACGAACAACATGCCGGCATCGGGGTCGAGCTCTTCCCGGAACATGAGGCCGCGGGCCTGCTCCTCGGGGGAATTCGCCACTTCCACGCTGAAGCGCTGGCCCTTGAGGATGACGGAGTCGCTGCTGGCTCCGCTGCCCGAACACGCAAGCAGCAGCAGGGGAATCAGGCCAGCGGCACTGCGCGACGTCATCCAACTCTCCACGGCGGGGCGCAGCCGGGAGCTTAGCGGCTGCGGCAGCGCATTGGGTAGCCCGCGCGGCTCGGAACCCCGCCCGCGCATCGGCGGGGGATCTTGCTTCAGGGTCCTGCCTGCAGCTATAGTCCGCGGTCTTTCGCCCGACTATACCCGCCCTGCGCGGGCACACACTCATGACCACGACTATCAGCGCCAAGAACGAAACCGTGCAGCGCGACTGGTTCCTGGTCGACGCCAGCGGCAAGACGCTGGGCCGACTGGCTACCGAACTTGCGCGCCGCCTGCGCGGCAAGCACAAGCCGATCTACACCCCGCACGTCGACACCGGCGACTACATGGTCGTCATCAATGCCGAGCAGATCGCGGTGACCGGCAACAAGCTTGCCGACAAGAAGTACCACCGGTTCACCGGCTACGTGGGCAACCTCAAGACGTTCTCGCTGGGCGACATGCTCGCCGCGCATCCCGAGCGCGTCATCGAGATCGCGGTCAAGGGCATGCTGCCGAAGAACACGCTGGGTCGCGCGATGTTCCGCAAGCTCAAGGTCTACAAGGGTTCCGAACATCCGCACTCCGCCCAGCAGCCGCAGGCGCTGGACATCAAGGCCTGAGGAAGAGACGCACATGGCAACCGCAGCTACGCAACAGAATTACGGCACCGGCCGTCGCAAGTCTTCCGCCGCGCGCGTGTTCCTGCGCTCGGGCACCGGCAAGATCGTGGTCAACGGCCGCTCGCTCGACGAGTTCTTCGGCCGCCAGACCGCACGCATGATCGTGCGCCAGCCGCTCGAACTGACCCAGATGACCGAGCGCTTCGACGTCAACGTGACGGTCGAGGGCGGCGGCACCACGGGGCAGGCCGGCGCGATCCGCCTCGGCATCTCGCGCGCGCTGGTCGAGTACGACGAAAACCTCAAGCCCTCGCTGCGCAAGGCCGGGTTCATGACCCGCGATGCGCGCGAAGTCGAGCGCAAGAAGGTCGGCCTGCACAAGGCGCGTCGCGCCTCGCAGTTCTCCAAGCGCTGATCTTTTTCCCCGCGTCGCCGGGTCAGAACGGCACGCGCGAGCCATGGATGGCGAGCCCGCGCAGCGAGCGCAATGCGATCGCTGCGCGGGAAACAAAGCCGGACTTGTTCCGGCTTTGTTTCGTCTGACTCGGGCAGGAGCTCGATGTCAGGCCAGACATTGGGAGATCGTCTAACGGTAGGACAACAGACTCTGACTCTGTTTATCTAGGTTCGAATCCTAGTCTCCCAGCCAACTGGATCAAGGGCTTGCAGCGATGCAGGCCCTTTTTCTTTGGGCGGTGTCGCAGGCTCGCCGCAGCGAATCTCGTTCAGCGCCTTGCGCGCTGCTTCCCGGAAGTTGCACCGGCC